>NZ_VFMM01000002.1:0-317651 GCF_006715085.1 Kribbella jejuensis
GATCAGGGCGCCTTCGTGGAGTAGGAGGAGGCGGTCGGCCAGTTCGGAGGGGTTGGTGAAGCCGGCGGCTTGGGCCTGGGCTTTGAATTCGGAGCGGGTCCACTGTTTTTGGCCGACGATCACTGGCATTGCGGGGTGGTCGGGTGCGGCCAGTTCGACGCTGGCGTTGATGAAACCGCAGCCGTTGCGGGAGCCGGCCAGCCAGTCCGTGAGTGCTTCGAAGAGAGCCAGGATCACCGCCTCGGGGGTCGCGGGAGCGCGTTCGGCCAGTTGTTCGTCGAGGAAGCGGTGCCAGGCGCGGTCGCGGTCCTCGAGGTACGCGGCGATCAGCTGATCCTTCGAGCCAAAGCGGTCGTACAACGTCTTCTTGGTGACGTCCGCCGCCGCGGCGATCGCGTCGACGCCGACGGTGCGGATGCCCTGCTCGTAGAACAGGCTCGACGCGGCGGCCAGGATCCGTTCGCCCGCCGGGGTCAGCCGCGGCGCCTCCGGCACCGGGCGGTCCACGAGCAGTCTCATCTGTTGGGCCGGCATACTGACAGTATACCGACCGGTGTGGTTACCGTCGTGGTCATGAAGGCACTCAGCTTGGCCGCCGGCGCCGGCTTCGTCGTGTTCTGGAGTTGCGGATTCATCGGCGCGCGGTGGGGCACGGAGTACGCGACGGCCTTCGACCTGCTCGCCTGGCGGTTCCTCGCCGCGGGCGCGATCGCGGTCGTGGTGCTGGCGGTACGGCGGCCACGGATCTCCCGGCGCGACCTGGTGACCCAGGTACTGATGGCGTTCCTGACCCAGTTCGTCTATCTCGGCCTGATCTTCACGGGGATCGACCACGGCATCACCGCCGGCGTCACCGCGCTGATCGGTTCGCTTCAGCCGATCCTGATCGCGACCGTCGCGGGTCCACTGCTGGGCGAGCGGGTCAGCCGTGGCCAGTGGCTCGGCCTGTTCCTCGGACTTGTCGGCGTCGGCCTCGTCGTGGCCGACGACCTCAACACGGCCGCACCGCTGCTGTTCCTGCTTCCTTTCGGCGGCCTGCTCGGCCTAGTGGCCGGGACTGTCCTTGAACGCCGCAGAAGGCCAAGCACAAGCTCTCTCGACGCATTGGCCGTACAGAGCATCACGTCGGCTGTCCTCTTCATGGCACTGGCCGCGTCGACCCACAGGCTGACCGTGCCCAACCAGCCGGCCTTCTACGGCGCAGTCATCTGGCTGGTACTACTGGCGACCGGTGGCGGCTGGGGCCTGTACCTCGTCAACCTCAGACTCTCCGGCGCGACGCGCATCAGTTCACTGCTGTACCTCGTTCCGCCGACCACCATGGTCTTCGCGTTCCTGCTGTTCCACGAGACCATCGGAATGCTCGCCGTCGTCGGCATGCTGATTTGTGCGGTCGCCGTGCTGCGAATCCGGATCGGTGAACAAGTACGCTGCGGGGATGGCGGAACCCCGGTGGCTGAACCAGACAGAGGCCCAGGCCTGGCGCGCATACATCGCGGCTCAGCGCGTAGTGAGCAGCCGGATCGAGCAGCAGTTGCAACGCGACGCGGGCATCCCGCACACGTACTACGAGATTCTCGTCCGGCTGTCCGAGGCGCCGGGCAACCGGCTGCGGATGAGTGAACTCGCCGTCGCGACCCAAGGCTCCCGCAGCCGGCTCTCGCACGCGGTGAACCGGCTCGAGCAGAACGGCTGGGTGAAACGCGAAGGCATCGAGTCCGACCGCCGCGGCCAGGTTGCGATCCTGACCGAGTCCGGCCGGCAGAAGCTGATCGACACCGCGCCCGGCCACGTCGAGGAGGTGCGCAAGTCGATCTTCGACGCACTCACCCCCGAACAGGTCGAGCAGCTGTACGACGTCTGCGCGACGCTGGCGCGGCACTCCGGGGACACCGTCGACCGGGCCGCGTGGGAGCGGAACTGAGATGAGGCGCCCGGTCGCGCTGCTCGCGCTGACTGCCCTCGCCGTCACCGGCTGCGGTGGCAACGGATCCCGGACCACAGCAGGGCCCAGCACCATCCCTTCATCGACAGTGGAGTCGACAACCGCAACGCCTGAAGAGCCAAGTCCGACCGAATCAGAAACCCCGACACCGACACTGACACCCACGCCAACGACAGCTCCCAGCTGCGTGGACCAGAAGCTCAAGGCGCTCACCCTCCGCGAGCAGGCCGGCCAGCTGATCATGACGGGCATCAACGGCTCCGGTATGACGAAGGCCCAGCGGACCGTCGTACGCCAGCAGAAGTCCGGCGGCGTGTTCCTGGTCGGCAACGGCGGCAGCCTGGCCGCGACGCGGACCGCGACGGCAGCAGTCAACGACGCTGCCACTGTCCAGGGCGTCCGCCCGTTCATCGCAGCGGACCAAGAAGGCGGCAAGATCCAGCGGCTCAAAGGATCCGGGTTCGACCGCATCCCCGCCGCGACAGTGCAGGGCACGTGGTCGAGTTCGAAGCTCACGACGCAGGCCGAGCAGTGGGGCAGCCAGCTGAAGCAGGCCGGCGTCAACGTCGACCTCGCGCCGGTCGCAGACGTCGTACCAGCCTCGCTCAAGTCGCAGAACGCCCCGATCGGCCAGCTGGACCGTGAGTACGGCGACACACCCGAGCAGGCCGGGCAAGGCGTCAAAGCGTTCGTACAAGGCATGCGGAACGCCGGGATCGCCACCTCGGTCAAGCACTTCCCGGGGCTCGGCCGCGTGCGCGGCAACACGGACTTCGCGTCCGGTGTGGCCGACAACGTGACGGTACGTGGCGACGCGGATCTGCAGCCGTTCGCGGACGGGATCGCCGCCGGCACGTCGATGGTGATGATCTCGACCGCGACGTACACGAAGATCGACCCGAACAATCGGGCCGTGTTCTCACCGACCGTCATCCAGGGCATGGTCCGTGGCGACCTCGGTTGGGGTGGCGTGGTGATCACCGACGACGTCGGCTCGGCGGCAGAGGTGAAGTCGGTACCGGTCGGCGAGCGGGCGACCCGCTTCGTCGCGGCCGGCGGCGACATCGTCATCAACGCCGAGTCCGGGCTGACCGCGACCATGGTGAGCGCATTGGTCGCCAAAGCGGAGCAGGACAAGTCGTTCGCGGCGAAGCTGACGAGTAGCGTGCGGCGTGTGCTGAGCCTCAAACAGGACTACGGCCTCGTGAGCTGCGGATGAGCGAGGAAGAGGAGCCGGACTACCGGTTCACCCTCGCGAACGAGCGCACCTACCTGGCGTACCTGCGAACCTCGCTCGCCTGCTACGCAGGCGGCCTGTCCGCCGTGCAGTTCCTCGACCTCGGTCCGGACCGCTGGCCGGCCCGGATCATCGGCATTGTGCTGGTCCTGACCGGGATCATCACCACGGCCGGCGCGTTCCGCCGCTGGCAGCTCAACCTGTCCGCGATCCGCCGCGGCGGCGCTCTGCCCGCGAGCCGGCTCCCGCTGATGCTCGGAGCAACGATCGCGACCGTGGGCCTGATCGGCTTGCTGTTCTCCCTCTGGCGATAACTGTGGCGATGAGCACACCCGATCCAGGGCGTCAGCCGGAGCGCACACTGCTGGCGTGGCGCCGTACCGCTCTGGGTTTGATTGCCAACGGCGCCCTCTTGCTCGCCTCGGGTCACGGTTCGTCACAAGTCCGGACCGGGCTCGGAATCGTCGTTCTCGTGCTGTCATTGGGCTGCTGGACCGCGGTCAGCGCCGTCTACCGCCGGACGAAAGGTGGCGCGGTACATGCCCTCGGCCACCAGCACGTACTGCGGGTCGCAGCCGGTCTCGTGCTGGTTGTCGGCCTTTTCGACCTGTACGCCGTGATCACCCGATGAAACCGATCGGTCACCAAGTGTGCCCAAGGAGGGAGCCGAGTTCATAACGACGCGATACGTTGACCAGGCGGATGCCGCGTCAGCGGTCCGTTCCCCCTAGCATGTTCACGGTTTGTCCCTCGTTCACCCGGAGCTTGAAGTGCCGTTACGTCTGCGTCCGAACGACCCGACGTTCTACGACCTTTTCACCGAATCCGCCAACCACCTCGTCGACGGTGCGCGGATCCTCGCGGAGTTGCTCGGCAGTACGGCGGGAACCGGGCTGGCCTCGAGCCACTCGATCGCCGCCCAGATGAAGGACGCCGAACACGCGGCCGACGAGACCACGCACTCGATCATCCGCAGGGTCAACTCGACCTTCGTGACGCCGTTCGACCGCGAGGACATCTACCGGCTGGCCTCCGACCTCGACGACGTCATGGACTTCATGGAGGAGGCGGTCGACACCATCCACCTCTTCAACCTCGACAAGCTGCCGGAGGAGGTCGCCGAGCAGATCGAGGTGCTCCAGCGGGCCGCCCAGCTGACCGCGGAGACGATGCCGCGGCTGCGCACGATGAAGGACCTGGCGGAGTACTGGATCGAGATCAACCGGCTGGAGAACACCGGTGACGCGGTCCACCGGCGAGTGATCGCCAAGCTGTTCAGTGGCGAGTACGAGGCGCTGACGGTGATGAAGCTGAAGACCGTGGTCGACCTGCTGGAGGCGGCGATCGACGCCTTCGAGCACGTCGCCAACACGGTCGAGCAGATCGCCGTCAAGGAGAGCTGAGCGTGGAGCTCACGCTCGTCATCGCCGTCGTCGTCATCGCGCTCGCGTTCGACTACACCAACGGCTTCCACGACGCCGCCAACGCGATCGCGACGTCGGTGTCCACCCGGGCGCTGACACCGCGGGTGGCGCTGCTGATGGCTGCCGCGTGCAACTTCCTCGGCGCGCTGGCCGGTACCGAGGTCGCCGAGACGATCGGCAAGGGCATCATCGCCACGCCGGCCGGGCAACACGGCCTGGTGGTCGTGATCGCGGCGCTGATCGGCGCCATCACCTGGAACCTGATCACCTGGTACTTCGGTCTGCCGAGCTCGTCCTCGCACGCGCTGATCGGCGGTCTGGTGGGTGCCGGTCTGGCCTCCAGCAGTGTGGTTCTGTGGTCCGGGATCGTCGACAAGGTTGTGATCCCGATGGTGCTGTCACCGGCCGTCGGCTTCCTAGGCGCGTTCCTGCTGATGCTCGCGATCCTGTGGCTGTTCCGGCGCCGGAACCCGGGCAAGACCACCCGCGGCTTCCGGATGGCGCAGTCGCTGTCCGCGGCCGCGATGGCGCTCGGCCACGGCCTGCAGGACGCGCAGAAGACGATGGGTGTCATCTTCCTCGCGCTGCTCACCACCGGACATGTCCAGAAGGGCGACGGCATCCCGCTCTGGGTGAAGATCTCCGCCGCGACCGCGATCTCGCTCGGCACGTACTCGGGCGGCTGGCGGATCATGCGTACCCTGGGCCGCCGGATCATCCACCTCGACCCGGCCCGCGGTTTCGCCTCCGAGGCCGTGTCCGCGGTCGTGCTCTACGTGATGGCGATCGGCCTGCACGCCCCGGTCTCGACCACCCACACGATCACCTCGGCGGTGATGGGCGCCGGCGCGACCAAGCGGTTGTCCGCGGTCCGCTGGGGTGTCGCGAAGGGCATCGTGACCGCCTGGGTCCTGACCATCCCGGCGGCCGGCATCGTCGCGGCCGGCGTCTACGGTCTGGTCCATCTGATCCTGGAGTGAACTCACAGATTCGGTTCATTCAGAATTCACTCACCGAGCCTACGGTCGATCGAGCCTGCTGATCGTCCGCCTAGGGAAGTGATCGCGATGGACCTGTCGTTCCTCGTCGTCGTGGTGATCGTCACCGCGTTGGTGTTCGACTTCACCAACGGGTTCCACGACACGGCAAATGCGATGGCGACGTCGATCGCCACCGGCGCACTGCGGCCGAAGGTCGCGGTCGCCGTCTCCGCGGTGCTGAACCTGGTCGGCGCGTTCGTCTCGACGGAGGTGGCCAAGACGATCTCCAGCGGCATCGTCGACGACGCCAAGGTGACCGTGCCGGTGATCTTCGGCGGCCTGGTCGGCGCGATCCTCTGGAACCTGCTGACCTGGTACTTCGGTCTCCCGAGCTCCTCGTCGCACGCGCTCTTCGGCGGCCTGATCGGCGCCACCTGGATCGCGTCCGGGAGCAGCGCGGTCCATTTCGCCACCGTCGTGCAGAAGATCATCGTCCCGGCCGTCGCGGCCCCGCTCGTGGCCGGTGCGGTCGCGCTGCTCGGCACCTTCCTGGCGTACAAGATCACCGCGCGGTCCCGGGAGAAGACGGTCGAGGACGGGTTCCGGGTCGGCCAGATCGCGTCCGCGTCGCTGGTCTCGCTCGCGCACGGTACCGGTGACGCGCAGAAGACGATGGGTGTCATCACGCTGGTACTGATCACCTCCGGCAGCCTGCACTCCGGCGCGCGGCCGCCGCTCTGGGTGATCCTGGCGGCCGGTACGGCGATCGCGCTGGGCACGTACCTCGGCGGCTGGCGGATCATCCGGACGATGGGCAAGGGCCTGGCCGAGATCGAGTCGCCGCAGGGCTTCTCCGCGGAGACCAGCTCGACCTCGGTGCTGCTGATCTCGTCGCACCTCGGGTTCCCGCTGTCCACCACGCAGGTCTGCTCCGGCAGCATCCTCGGCGCCGGGCTGGGCAAGCGGCTGGCCGAGGTGCGCTGGACCGTCGCCGGCCGGATGGCCGTCGCCTGGCTGCTCACGCTGCCGGCCGCCGCCATCGTCGGTGCGCTGGCCGGTGAGGTCGCCGACTCCGGCAACACCGGCGTCGCGATCATCGCCGTACTCGCGGTCGCGGCCGGTGGCGCTATCTACGCCGCGTCCCGGCGCCGCCCGGTGACGTCGGACAACGTCAACGAGTACCCGAGCGCCGCACCCGCGGCGGCAGCGCCCGCGGCGGTCTGAGAGGAGTACGGCGATGCACATCAACTGGAGTGCCCTCGGTGAGGTCGCACTGGTCAGCCTGATCTTCGGCGTCGGCCTGGCGGTGCTTTTCGCGTTCGGAGTGACCGCGATGTCACGGCGCGCCGTGGCGATCGACGAGAAGCGGCAGCCGTCCGCCGTGGACACGGGCGTCGCCGCGCTGTGCTTCGCGGGCTGCCTGGCCGCCGTGCTCTACGGGCTGTACCTGATCATCCCGCAGTTCCACTAGGAATCGGTCAGCGGTTCCAGCGGCGTACGGCCTTGGCGACATCCTTGGTACGGATGGAGCCGAGGTTGTACTCCCAGGCGGCCAGGAGGCGGTCGCCGAGAACCTCTGCGTCCAGGAACGTGCGGGGGCGTACGGCGACGGCCCAGGTGGCCGCTACGGCGTGCCCCTGCTGGTGCAGCAGATGATCGACGGTCGCCTCGATCCGGGCCTTCTGGTCGCTGTCCAGACCGTCCGTGGCCCATTCCTGGAGTAGCCGGGTGTCGTCGGCCGTCATCCGGGCCAGGTAGGTCAGCGGCCCCCGCCAGAAGCCCTTACGGCCGATGCTGTCCAACGTCTCCAGCGGGAACCAGCCGTTCTGGTTGCGCCGGCCGTTCACCGCGGACTCCACCTCGCGGGCCCGATCCGCGCTCAGACCCCGGATCGCCCAGTCGACGAAGTACGCGCCGGCATCCGGAATGTGCTCGGCCACGTGCGGCGCCGGTGTCAGCGCACCGGGCTCGAAGAGATGCAGCTCTTCCGGTGTATCGAACAAGGACCCGCCCCCGCCTGCTCTGGTACGCGAGCCACCCCGGTCGCCCGCTGCACAGGGACCCCCCAGGTTCCTGCTTCGTCAACGAAGGCTTTCGTACCCTTGATCGGCCCTCAGGGTCAAGGTCTCCTCCGCCGTTCGGCCCGCTCGGCGAGTTCCTCGCGGTCCAGCCGTTCCGCCTCGGCCGGCGTCGGGGCGCTGCCGCCGTACGCGGCCGGCAACCACCAGGCACCGGGCGGCTGCTCCGGGTAGGCGCGGATGCTCTCGTCCAGCATCCCGGCCATCGTCGACCGCAGCCGGGCGGTCGCCTCCGCCGGGTCGTCGTCGGCCGTCACGGTGATCGGCGCGCCGATGCTGATCGAGATCGGGCGATGCCGGGTGAAGTCCCGCGGGTGGTCCTTGGTGAACATTCGCTGGGTGCCCCACAGGATCATCGGCAGGATCGGTACGCCGGCCTCGGCCGCCATCCGGACCGTGCCGGACTTGAACTCCTTCAGCTCGAACGACCGGCTGATCGTCGCCTCCGGGAACACCCCGACCAGCTCACCGGCGCGCAGGTACTCGACGGCGGTCCGGTACGACGCCGCGCCCGCCTCGCGGTCCACCGGGATGTGGTGCATGCCGCGCATCAGCGGACCGGAGTACTTGTTCCGGAACAGCACTTCCTTGGCCATGAAACGGACCAGCCGCTTGGCCGGCAGCGCGCCGAACCCGCCGAGGATGAAGTCCACGTAGCTGATGTGGTTGATCGCGACCAGTGCGCCGCCCGTGCGCGGGACGTGCTCTGTCCCGGTGCGGCGGATCTTCAGGTCCAGCACCGTGAAGGCAGTCTTCGCGAAGGCGATGACGGGTGGATACACAAGGTCTCTCATGTCCCGATTATGGTGGGCGCTGACAACTAGAGACCGCGGGAGCTCGCACCGTAGTGGGCTGAGAGGGCGGCTGGACCGGGAAATCTGACCCGGCCGGCGCCGCCGACCGCAGAACCTGTCCGGGTAATTCCGGCGTAGGGAGCAGCAAGAATGGTCAATGTCAGCACCGGCCCGATCTCGGGGTCGGAGAAGATCTATCGTGGCGAGCTCGGCGTACCGGCGCGCCGGGTCAACCTCACCAACGGTGAGTACTTCGACCTCTACGACACCTCGGGTCCGTACACCGACGCGTCCGCGCGGATCGACGTACAGGCCGGTCTGCCGGCACTGCGGCGGGAGTGGATCGCCGGACGCCCACGACTGACCCAGCTCGGGCACGCGCGGGCCGGGACGATCACCGAGGAGATGCGGTACGTCGCGATCCGGGAAGGGCTCGATCCGGAGTTCGTCCGCGCCGAGGTGGCGCGCGGCCGGGCGGTGATCCCGGCGAACCGGTGTCACCCGGAAAGCGAACCGATGATCATCGGGAAGAAGTTCCTGGTGAAGGTGAACGCGAACATCGGCAACTCAGCGGTCAGCAGCTCGATCGAGGAAGAGGTCGAGAAACTCGTCTGGGCGACGAGGTGGGGCGCGGACACCGTGATGGACCTGTCGACCGGCAAGAACATCCACGAGACCCGCGAGTGGATCCTGCGGAACTCACCGGTGCCGATCGGTACGGTCCCGCTGTACCAGGCGCTGGAGAAGGTGAAGGGCGATCCGGCGGCGCTGTCGTGGGAGGTGTACCGCGACACCGTGATCGAGCAGTGCGAGCAGGGTGTGGACTACATGACCGTGCACGCCGGCGTACTGCTGCGGTACGTACCGCTGACCGCGCGGCGGATCACCGGGATCGTGTCGCGCGGCGGGTCGATCATGGCCGCGTGGTGCCTCGCGCATCACCAGGAATCCTTCCTGTACACGCATTTCGAGGAACTGTGCGAGATCTTGCGCGAGTACGACGTGACGTTCTCGCTGGGCGACGGCCTGCGGCCCGGGTGTATCGCGGACGCGAACGACGAGGCGCAGTTCGCCGAGCTGCGGACGTTGGGGGAGCTGACCCGGATCGCCTGGGAGCACGACGTACAGGTGATGATCGAGGGGCCGGGACACGTGCCGATGCACAAGATCGCAGAGAACGTCCGGCTCGAGGAGGAGCTCTGCGGCGAGGCGCCGTTCTACACATTGGGGCCGTTGGCAACTGATGTGGCACCGGCGTACGACCACATCACGTCGGCGATCGGGGCAGCGCAGATCGGCTGGCTGGGTACGGCGATGCTGTGCTATGTCACGCCCAAGGAACACCTCGGCCTGCCGGACCGCGACGACGTGAAGACCGGGGTGATCACGTACAAGATCGCTGCGCACGCGGCCGATCTGGCCAAGGGGCATCCCGGTGCCCAGGCCTGGGACGACACGTTGTCCAAGGCAAGGTTCGAGTTCCGCTGGCAGGATCAGTTCAATCTCTCCCTGGATCCCGATACGGCGCGCTCGTTCCACGACGAGACATTGCCCGCCGAGCCGGCCAAGACCGCGCACTTCTGCTCGATGTGCGGCCCGAAGTTCTGCTCGATGCGCATCACCGCCGACATCCGCGCGTACGCCGAGGAACGCGGCCTGACCTCCACCGAAGCGATCGAAGCGGGCTTCGCCGAAATGTCCGAATCCTTCAAGTCGACCGACCAGAAACTGTACCTGCCGGTCGCCGAATGAACCGGATACGGGGAGTAGTCGGCTGAATCGGTTCAGGTTTTGCCCTTCACTCTGCGTTAATAAGGCTGTAGCCTTACCCCGTCGGAAGGAGGTGCTGGTGATGGTCTTCGTTCTCACGCTAGATCAGCGGGGCAGCCGAAGCACGAGTGATCTCGTACCCGAGTTGCTGAACTCCCTGAACCGGCGGCCGCGGCGCAGTGGGCTGTTGCGGAGGTTCGAGCGGACCGCCGGCGACGAGGTACAGGGCGTGCTGTCCGAGGCGCGGGCGACCGTCGACGTGATCGTCGACCTGCTCCGGACCGACAGTTGGTACGTCGGACTCGGCGTCGGCGACGTCACCGAACCCCTGCCGCGCAGTACGCGCGCCGGCAGCGGTGACGCGTTCGTGTTCGCCCGGGAAGCGGTCACCCGAGCCAAGTCGAGCCCTCACCACGTCAACGTGGTGGGGGCCGACCCGCGGCGCGCCGAGCAGGTGGAGACCGTGCTGTGGCTGATGGCTTCCGTACTGCGCCGCCGCAGCGAACGCGGCTGGGCGGTGGCGGATCTGTTGGGCGAAGGACTGACCAGGCGGGAGATCGGTGTGAAACTCGGCATCAGCCAGTCGGCAGTGACGCAGCGGGCCCAAGCGGCCGGCTTCGCCGAGGAACAACGCGGACGGGTGCTGGCGGCCGATCTCCTCGACCACGGGGTCGCTGCGTGACGGCGCTGGTCCTGTCGCTCACCGCAGCCGCCCTCGTCCTCGCAGTACTGGCCTGGGTCCCGAAGTCCGGATCCACCCTCGAGATCGTCATCAGTGGCCTCATGCTCGCCTGCCTGGCGGCTGTCGGCGTCCTGCTACTCGCTGGGCACGGGGTGCACGGCTGGGCCGAGCGCTGGTGGAATGTGCTGCTCCTGCTCGCAGGAGGCCTCGCAGTGACCGGTGGCGGTCCACTGACGACCTCTGTGCTGGCCCTGGCCGACAGAGGGAACACCCGTGCCCAGTCGACGCAGAAGGCCGGTGAAGTACTCCGTGGCGGCGCACTGATCGGTGCGCTCGAGCGGATGGCCATCTACGCCGCACTGGTGGCGGGCTGGCCGGAAGGCATCGCGATCGTGCTGGCGATCAAGGGGCTGGCCAGGTACCCGGAACTCCGCAGTCCTGACCAGCCCGCCTCCGTCACCCCACAGGCCGTCGCCGAACGCTTCATCATCGGCACGTTCACCAGCGTCCTGTGGGCGGTCACGTGCGCAGGGCTGCTGCGCTCGCACTAGGGCGTCAGATGGTGCGCACCACGTAGGTGTTGCAGACCTTGTCGTGCCAGGTCTGCTTCTGCTGGTCCCACAACGGCCAGAGCGAGTTCAGGAAGCAGGCGCTGTCGAAGACACCTCTGAGGATCTCCCGCAGGAACGCCCGGCCGGCTCCGATCGTCTGCCCGGTCTGGGTGTCGACCAGCCTGATGTGCAGCACGCTCTTGCCGACGCTCTGCCCGGTGGACCCCTGCCGGAAGACCCGGTTCCACAGCCACAGGCCGATGCTGGCGAGAACCCCGACGATCAGCAGGATGATCGCGAAGCCGGACGGCCCGGTGTCGTAGCCGTTCCGGTTGGTCGCGACGTCGGCGATGAACACGCCGTACCCGATCCCGAACGGCACGCCGCTGACCAGGCCGTCGATCAACGACGCCCCGACCCGCTGAAGCCAGTCCGCCAACGGAGCCTGCGGGCCACCGCCGTACCCGTACCCCGGCTGCTGCGGGTACCCGTACTGTCCGGGCTGTCCAGGAGCCTGCCCGTACCCGGGCTGCTGCCCGTAGCCATAGCCGGGCTGCTGTCCATACCCAGGCTGCTGGCCATAACCCGGCTGCTGCCCGTAGCCGGGCTGCTGGCCGTACTGACCCGGCTGCCGCGGGTCCTGAGGGCCGTAGCCCGGTGGTGGCGTCGGAGTGCTCACGACGATCCCTTCTGGCGAAGTGCGATTGAGGAGTGCTTGCAGGCTAGTGGTCCGACGTACCAGAGTCGCTCACGGATCCCACGAGCGGCGGGTTACCGTTGTCCGGTGAGCGTCTCGCAGAGCGTCGTACTCCGCCCTACCGGCCCGGTGCAGCCGCTGGACCGCCGGGTGTGGGGCCTGACCGCGGTCGGCATCGGCGGCTTCGCGCTGGCCGGCGCCTATCAGCTGTCCGGCGGGCGGATCGGCCTGCCGTGCATCCTGCACGCGACCACCGGTCTGAACTGCCCGCTCTGCGGGTCGACGCGGATGGCCGCGGCCATGCTCCGCGGTGACTTCGGCGGGGCGTGGCACTTCAACCCCGTGGTGTTCGTGCTCGGTCCACTGGCGGCCGTTGCCCTCGGCTACCAGGTGCTCGCCTGGGCACTCGAATCGCTTCGGCTGGTCAGGCTGCCGCGGCTGCAGCTGAGCCGGCGCACGGTGGAC
Source organism: Kribbella jejuensis (assembly GCF_006715085.1). Taxonomy (NCBI): domain Bacteria; kingdom Bacillati; phylum Actinomycetota; class Actinomycetes; order Propionibacteriales; family Kribbellaceae; genus Kribbella; species Kribbella jejuensis. Next base: position 12,624 of record NZ_VFMM01000002.1, read on the forward strand.
CGCCTGACCAACGCGATCGTCGCACTGTTCATCGTGTACGGCGTCGCGCGCAACCTGTTCTGACCCCGGCCGGGCGACAGTAGCCGCCCGGCCGGACAGGGGTTACTAGTTCGGCCGGGTGATGCCGGACGCGTAGCCGATGATCCCCAGGACCAGGGCGACGATGCCGCCGATCCAGGCGATCTTCGCGAGCGTGTCCGGCTGGCCCTGCTCGCGGTACTTGCTCTGGGCGATCAGACCGAGGACGATCGCGGCCGGGGAGCAGCAGAAGATGCAGACGATGCCGATGATCGACAGGACCTTCGGGGTGTTGCTCTGCGGCGCTGCGGCTCCGTAGCCGGCGTTACCGCCGCCGGGGTATGCGGCATAGCCGCCGGGCTGTTGCCCGTACCCGCCAGGCTGCCCGTATCCACCAGGCTGGCCGTATCCGCCGGGCTGCTGCTGGCCGTAGCCGGGCTGGTCCTGGCCGGGCTGGCCGTAGCCGCCGGGCTGCTGGCCGTAGCCGGGCTGGCCGGGCTGCTGGCCGTACTGTCCGGGCTGGCCGTACTGCCCTGGCTGCTGACCCGGGTAGTCCTGCGGACCGTTCGGGTTGTTCTGGTCGTCGCCGGGAGGTGGCGTCGGTGTGCTCACCGCGGTTCCCTTCTGAGAACGTCGTGGAATCAGCGCAGCCTATCTTTTCCACAGGTTCGTCGTCATGCTCCCACTCCGGCCCGGGAAACCCGTAGGGTCTCTGCCGTGACCGAGACACCGCAATCGCCCGCACCGGGCCAGAACAACCCGGGCGCCGATCCCATCCACAACCTGCCCTCACCCGCGGTGCAGCCGCCGCCCTTCGGGCAGCAACCGCAGTACGGCCAGCCGATGCCGCCACAGAACCTGCCGACGGGTCCGGTGCTGGTGACGATCGGCGACATCGCCGTGGAGCAGCAGCGGATCGTCACCCCGGCCGGCGTGATGCCGACCCACGGTGCGAACTGGTCGGCGATGGACATGTCCCGGACCGAGGAGAAGATCCCGGCCTGGGCGATCGTGCTGGCCATCATCTTCGCCCTGGCCTGCCTGCTCGGCCTGCTGTTCCTGCTGGTCAAGGAACGCAAGACCACCGGCTTCGTCCAGGTCACAGTGCAGTACGGCAACCGCACGCACAACACTCACGTCGGGGTCAGCTCACCGGACCAGGTCGCCGATGTGCTTGCCCGAGTCAACTATGCCCGGACGCTCTGCGTTTAAAGGGCTTCCGAAACACAGAACGGCCGCCGCGGCGGCCGTTCTGTTTGTTGGGCAGCTCAGCCGAAGCGGCCGGTGATGTAGTCCTCGGTGGCCTTCTCGGCCGGGTTGGAGAAGATCTGCTTGGTCGGAGCCATCTCGATCAACCGGCCCGGCTTGCCGGTGGCCGCGAGGTTGAAGAACGCGGTCTGGTCGGAAACCCGGGCGGCCTGCTGCATGTTGTGGGTCACGATGACGACCGTGAACTTGTCCTTCAGCTTCTCGATCAGGTCCTCGATCGCCAGCGTGGAGATCGGGTCGAGGGCCGAGCAGGGCTCGTCCATCAGGATCACCTCGGGCTCGACCGCGATCGCCCGGGCGATGCAGAGCCGCTGCTGCTGACCACCGGACAGACCCGCGCCGGGCTTGTCCAGCCGGTCCTTGACCTCGTTCCACAGGTTGGCGCCCTTGAGGGACTGCTCGACCACCTCGGTGAGCTTCTTCTTGTCCTTGACGCCGTTCAGCCGCAGCCCGGACGCGACGTTGTCGAAGATCGACATGGTCGGGAACGGGTTCGGCCGCTGGAACACCATGCCGACGACGCGGCGGACCGCGACCGGGTCGACGCCGTTGCCGTACAGGTCCTGCTGGTCCAGCGTCACCTTGCCCTCCACGCGGGCGCCCGGGATCACCTCGTGCATCCGGTTCAGGGTCCGCAGGAAGGTGGACTTGCCGCAGCCGGACGGGCCGATGAACGCGGTGACCGAGCGGGGCTCGATCGTCATGGACACGTCCTCGACGGCCTTGAAGTCGCCGTAGTAGACGTTGAGGCCGCTGACCTCGATGCGCTTAGCCATAACGGAAAAGGAACCTCTCGCTATTTCGACTTGACGGCGCTGAACCGAGCGACGAGCCGGGCCAGCACGTTGAGGACAAGGACCAGCAGGATCAGCGTGAGCGCCGCGGCCCAGACCCGGTCCGCCGCGTTCGGCAGCGCGAGCTCGGTGCGGTCCTGGTTGATCATCGTCGGCAGTGCGCCCATGAATCCGCTGAACGGGTTCAGGTTGATGTTCTTCGAGTAGCCGACCAGGATCAGCAGCGGCGCGGTCTCACCCATCACCCGGGCCAGACCGAGCATCACGCCGGTGACGATGCCGCCGAACGCCGTCGGTACGACGACCTTCAGGATCGTCTTCCACTTCGGTACGCCGAGCGCGTACGACGCCTCGCGCAGCTCGTCCGGTACGAGCTTGAGCATCTCCTCGGTGGACCGCAGTACGACCGGGAGCATCAACAGCACCAGCGACAGCGACACCGCGAAACCGACGCGGTTGAAGCCGAACACCGTGATCCACACCGCGTAGACGAACAGCGCGGCGACGATCGACGGGACACCGGTGAGGATGTCGATCATGAAGCTCACGATCTTGGCAGCCCGCGTGCCCTTGCCGTACTCGACCAGGTAGATCGCCCCGAGGACGGCGATCGGCACCGCGATCACGGCGGTGATCAGTGACATGATCAGCGTGCCCATGATCGCGTGGTACGCACCACCGCCGGCCCGGCGGACGGTGATACCGCGCTGCGACTGGCTCCACCAGTCCGCGTTCAGCAGCAGGTGATAACCCTTGCCGATCACGGTGATCAGAATCCACAGCAGCGGGATCATCGCGATCACGAAGGCCAGGACGATCAGCACCGTGGCCAACGTGTTCTTGAAGGCGCGGGCGCCGGACTTGCCGGACAGGTCCAGGACCTGCCCGTCGTAGGCGGGTTTGTTCTCTGCGATGGCGGTCATGCCGATGCTCCTTCGGCTGCGCTGGCGCGGCGGTTGCGGCGGGGGCGCTTGGCTCCGGGGGCGCTACGGTCGACGATGATCCGGGCCGCGGAGTTGACCAGGAACGTGACCACGAACAGGACCAGGCCGGCCGCGATGTACGCGCCGGTCTTCTCCGGCGAGTCGAACTCGGCGGCGTTGTTGGCGATCTTCGACGCGAACGTCTCGCCGCCGGCGAAGATCGACGGGTTCCAGGGATCGTTGCCGTTCGGCACCGACAGGATGATCAGTACCGCGACGGTCTCACCGAGCGCGCGGCCGAGGCCGAGCATCGAGGCGCTGACCACACCGGAACGCCCGTACGGCAGCACCGCGGTGCGGATCATCTCCCACTTGGTCGCGCCGAGTGCCAGCGCGCCCTCGCGGTGGGCGATCGGCGTCTGCGCGAAGATCTCCCGGCTGATCGCGGTGACCACCGGCAGGATCATGATCGCCAGCACGACCGACGCGGTGAAGACCACGCCGACGTCGTCGCCCGGCGGCTTCTCGAACACCGGGATCCAGCCGAGTGCGTCCGCGAGGCCGTTGATGACCGGCCGCAGGATCGGGGCGAAGAACAGGATGCCCCACAGGCCGTAGATGATCGACGGTACGGCGGCCAGCAGGTCGACCGCGTGCGCGACCGGCGAGGCCAGCCGCTTCGGGGCGTAGTACGTCACGAACAACGCGACGCCGATCGCGATCGGGACCGCGATCAGCATCGCGATGATCGAGCTGATCACCGTGGTGTAGAAGAGCGCCGCGATACCGAACTGCGGGTTGTCGCCTCCCGGGTTCCAGACCCGGGAGAACAGGAAGCTGCTCTTGTCGTCGGCCAGCGCCGGGATCGCCAGCGCCAGCAGGAAGATGCCGACGAACGCGACGATCAGAACCACCAAGCCGCCGGAGCCCCGGGCCAGGCCGCCGAACAACCGGTCGCCGAGGTGACCGACCGGGCCGAGGGCGAGCTCGCGGTCGGCGTCCGCCCGGGTTTCCGGCGCGGCGGGCGTACTGTCCGCGGCTTCGACGCCGGTCTCGGTCATCACCTCGGTGGATCGCTGGGCCGCTTCGTGCTCGGCGTGTTGCTCGGCCAGGTCACCGAACTTCGGCGTCGGGCCGATGTTCTCGTGAACCAGATCCTCGATGGCGGGATCTGCGTGGTTCGTGGCCGTGCCGTCCGGCCGGTCTGGCGGTGCCGTGCCGTCTGGACTACTCATCGATGGTGCTCCAAGCGCCTGATTTTCATGATGTTTGACGTCTGGTCTGTCCCGAGCCTGTCATTGCTGCGAGCCCCGGCCGCCTCCGATGACTCGGACCGGCCGGGGCTCGCATCAGTACTGCTTCGCGATCAGCTGATCGCCTGGATGGCAGCGTCGACCTTGGTCTGGATCTCGGCCGGGAGCGGCGCGTAGTTCAGGTCGGTCAGCGAGGACTGGCCGTCCTTGCTGACGAAGTAGCTCAGGAAGCTCTTCACCAGCGCGGTCTTCTCGGCCGGAAGGCCCTTGGTGCAGGCGATCTCGTAGGTGACCAGGATGATCGGGTACGCACCCGGGGCCTTGGTCGCGTAGTCCAGCTTGAGCGCCAGGTCCTTGCCGGAGGCATCGGCCGGAGCGGCCGCGTTCAGCGCCTTGCCGGCGGACTCGGCGGACAGCTCGATCGGGGTGCCGGAGCCGTTGTCGATCAGCGCGACGCCGAGCTTGTTGTCGACGGCGTACGACCACTCGACGTACGAGATCGAGTTCTTGGTGCTCTTCACGGCCTCGGCGACACCGGCCGACTTCTCCTTGCCGGAGCCGGTACCGGTCCACTTCTTGGCCGGCTTACCGGTCCAGGCGCCACCGCCGGCGGCGGCCAGGTACTTGGTGAAGTTCTCGGTGGTGCCGGACTCGTCGGAGCGGAAGAACACCGAGATCGGGGCCGACGGCAGCGTGACGCCGGAGTTCAGCTTGGCGATCGCCGGGTCGTTCCAGGTCTTGATCGTGCCCTGGAAGATCTTCGCGGCGGTCGGGCCGTCGAGGGTCAGCTTTGAGACGCCGTCGACGTTGTAGGAGATCGCGATCGGGCCGATCACCATCGGCAGGTCGATCGCCGGGTTGCCCGCGCAGCGCTTCGTGGCCGCGGTCATCTCGTCCGGCTTGAGGGCCGAGTCGGAGCCGGCGAAGTCCACCTGGTTCGCGTTGAACTGCTTGATACCCGCGCCGGAACCGGTCGGGTTGTAGTTCACCGTGACGTCGGCGCACTTGTCGTTGTACTTGCTGATGACCTCTTCGATGGCGTTCTTCTGCGCCGACGAACCCTCTGCGTTCAGGGTGCCCTTCGGGCAGTCGGCACCGGCGGACGACGACGACGAGGAGTCGGGGCTCGAGGAGCCGGACGGCTGCGGGTCGCTGCCGCACGCGCTGAGCGCGAGGACGCCGAGGGAAGCCACGGCGACGGAGCCGACGCGGAACAGGCGATTGACGGACACGAGAGTGTTGCCCTTCTGCGGGAATCAGACTTCTGAACTTCCACAGACGGTAGGGAGACCAGGTGACGCGGCGGTCCGTCACCGGTGAACGAGCGGTGAACGGTTTCGGTAGCGTGTACGACGCTTGGCGTGCCGCCAGGCAGCCAATAGGTGAACTGAGTTAAGACCCGTCACTCTCCGTCGACGCAAACGCCCGTTGGCTCACGCTCCGGTAACGCTCAGCGCACCGCCAATGTGAACGATCGACTGCCGGTGGTCTGGATCGGCAGCCCGTAGTACGTCATCCCCGGGACGGCCACACGGTACGTCGTCGTGGTGCCACGCCCGGCGGCCCGTACGTACATAACGGCCTTGCCCTTCGTCACCGGCACCGGCAACACAGTCCGCCAGTACTTCCCGTCCCACCGCTGCAACGCACCCTTCACGGTCCCACCGGGCCGCACGTCCACGGTCAACTTCACCATCTGCCCGACCTGCGCAGTCCTCACGTTGAACCCGGCCACCGCAAAGTCAGCCAGCGTCGGGATGTATGTCGAGGCGGAGATCACCTGCCCGGTGACGACCTCGTCGTACCTCCACGCCGGCACGTAGAAGCGGTACTCGCGGCCACCGACTGCGACGGGCTCGATGAGGAAGCCGTGCACGCTCGACTCGTAGCGTCCGGCATACGCCCACGGCTTGGACGCGGTGGCCCTCGTCTGCATGGTCACCTGAATGTTCGATCCGGTGTACAGGTCCGTCTCGTCGCCGTCGTTCGCACCGGCCATGCCCCGGATCGCCATCGGTTTTCCGAACACGCCGTACGCCGGTGCCTTGGTGACGAACAGCTTCATGTCGTCGTAGTGAATGTCCTCCGACCCGGCCGAGGCCCACTCGTTGGTGGCGAGCACCCAGATGTTCTGGGGGTGGGGTCGGGGTGGCACGACGGCGGTCGTCGTATCCAGCGCGTACGGGACCAACTCGACCGCGCCGTTGGGCCACGACCAGAACTGCAGTCTGACCTTTCCTACCTGGCTGGGCGGGAGGTCGAGCGGGTCGCCCGGTGTCGTGTCGGCGGGTGCCGCCGTGTTGAGCCAGATGAGCTGCACGGACCCGTTGGCCTGAGGTACAGCTGCCGTGATCTTCGGCGCCCCCGCGAGATTGGTGTCGAACCACGGCGAGTACGCCGGAGCGCTTGCACCCGCCGCATCGGTCGTCACCACCGCGACCCGAGCGACCTTCCCGTACCGCACGGCCCAGTTGCGGGCGAACTGGTTACCCGTCGTCGGGAACCACTCCGTGGGCGCCGAGCCGTCCTGGTACTCGATCCGGGCCTTGCTGTCAGCACCCCCACCGCTCCAGCTGGTGCGGACCAGGTGCAGATTCGCATCGGCCCAGTTGACCTGTACGTCGGTGGGTGCCGGCGGGGCCGCGAGGGCTGGGGTGGTCTGAGTGGCCGTGAAGAGTGCGACGGCTGCTGCGGTCGCGACGGTTCTGCGCATGTGGATGTCCCCCCAGGTGACGAGCGCCCGGCGGTCACCCCTGCCGACAGTGCGCGTTCGAAAGGTAGCGCAGGGTGGGCCTGGATGTCAGCTCGAGAAGTCCTCGGGGGCGACGCCGTCGAGGAACTGGCGGAAGCGTTCGAGTTCGGCCTGTTCTTCTTCGGGGGTGGCGACGCCGGCTTCGCGGAGTACCTCTTCGGTGCAGCGGATCGGCGTACCGAGGCGGACCGCGAGGGCGACGGAGTCGCTCGGTCTGGCTGACACCCGGGCGCCGTTGGCGAGCACGAGTTCGGCGAAGAACACCGCGTCGCGCAGTTCGACGATCTCGACGGCCTCGATGTGCACGTCGAAGGCCAGGATCAGGTCCCGCATCAGGTCGTGGGTGAGCGGCCGCGACGGCCGCAGGCCCTGCTCCTCGTAGGCGATCGCGGTCGCCTCGACCGAACCGATCGAGATCGGCAGGTAGCGGTAGCCCTCGGTCTCGCGCAGCATCATCACCGGGGCCCGGTTGGGCGATTCCATCCGGATCCCGATCAGTGTCAGTTCTCGCATCATCGTCATGGTGCGCCCCGAACCTCTCCTCAGACCGGCACCCGGTGGGGCGCCGGTTCCTCGGGTAGGAACATACCCGTCACCTCCAGTGTCTCCCGGCCGCCCCGTCGTCCGTACCTCGATCGTCACCGAGCCGTGTCGCTAAGGTGCCCCGAACCGCTCCCTGACCACCGTGCCGTCCGCAAGCCGGTGCGCGACCAGTAACGAGCCGGTGGCGAATTTGCCCACCTTGAGGCCCAACTCCCGCGACAGCGCGGGCAGCACCGGACGGTGCGAGCAGATGGCTGTCACCTTGCCTGGGCGCCAAGCTCGCTCGCCCAGACCGCGCAGACCGTTAGGGTCGGCGTCGTACCCCCGCTCGGAGATCTCCGGCCACAGGTGGATGCGGCGGTCGAGCGAGGCGGCGTACGGCGCGACTGTCGCGACACAGCGCTCCGCGTCGCTGCTGATGATCCTGTTGACGCCTAGCGCCGCCAGCACGCCGGTGAGCCGCTCCGCGACCTCGACACCCGCACTGCTCAACGGGCGGAGCGTGTCCTTCCCGTCCCAGTCCTTGCGCTTCACGGCGTCTGCGTGGCGTACGACGATCACGGTGGAGACGACAGGCACCACGCGGTCAAGTGCGTCCAGGACGTCCACGTCACGGGGGTAACTCAGCTTGGCACGGGCCTTGTCCACCGAGAACCAGCCGATCTCGTCGACCTCGTCGTTCGGTTCGAACGCACTGGGGCCGACCGGTACGGCGGACCAGTAGTGGACGAGCTTCTGCGCGGTACCGCCGTTCTTGCGGATCGCGTACCGCTGCACGCCGACCGGGGGACCGAAGACGACCCGGTGGCCGGTCTCCTCCTCGATCTCGCGCCGCGCACCGATCAGGACGTGCTCGTGCGCGGTCAGCTTGCCCTTGGGCAGCGACCAGTCGTCGTACCGGGGACGGTGCACGAGCAGCACCTGCCGGGTGCCGCCGCGTTCTCGCCAGACGACACCACCCGCGGCGATGACCGTCGCCGGGTTGCTCATACCTTCACCCTAGAAGCGCGTTCGGTCGGGCTAGCTGACGGGGTCGATCGCGCGGCGCCGGCCACGGGTGCGGATCAACCGTTCCTGCAGGTCGCGCAGGGGTTCGCCGTCCGGACCGGTCAGCCGGGCCTGCCAGTTGTCGTCCGGCTGCAACCACCACGATCCGGTGCCCTCGTCCATCGCCAGGTCGAACATGTCGCTCAGCTCCGTGACGTGGTCCTGTTCCTTCAGTTGGACCAGCACCTCGACCCGGCGATCCAGGTTCCGGTGCATGAGGTCGGCGGAACCGATCCACACCTCCGGCTCGCCGCCGTTCTCGAACAGGAACACCCGGCTGTGCTCGAGGAACCGGCCCAGGATGCTGCGGACCTGGATGTTGTCCGACAGCCCGGGTACGCCGGGGCGGAGCGTGCAGATGCCACGGATCCACAGGTCGACCGGTACGCCGGCCTGCGACGCCCGGTACAGCGCGTCGCACAGGGCCTCGTCGACCAGGCTGTTCACCTTGATCCGGATCCGCGCGGGACGACCCGCGAGGTGGTGCTGGATCTCCCGGTCGATCCGGTCCAGGAGCCCACGCCGTACCGACTGCGGAGCGACCAGGATCCGCCGGTAACCGGCACTGCGACCGAAACCGGACAGGTGGTTGAAGAGCAGCGCCACGTCCTCGGTGACGACACGGTCGCTCGTGAGCAACCCCAGGTCCTCGTAGAGCCTGGCTGTCTTCGGGTGGTAGTTGCCGGTGCCGATGTGCGCGTAGCGGCGCAGGCCGTCCGGCTCGTCGCGGACGACCATCGAGAGCTTGCAGTGCGTCTTCAGGCCGATCACGCCGTACACGACATGGCAGCCGGCGTGCTCGAGCTGACGGGCCCATTTGATGTTCGCCTGCTCGTCGAACCGCGCCTGGATCTCCACCAGCACTAGGACCTGCTTGCCGGCCTCGGCCGCGTCGATCAGCGCGTCCACGATCGGGGAGTCACCACTGGTCCGGTACAGCGTCTGCTTGATCGCGAGGACGTGCGGGTCCGCCGCGGCTTGTTCGATGAAGCGCTGGACGCTCGTCGAGAACGAGTCGTACGGGTGGTGGACCAGTACGTCGCGCTGCTTGAGCGCGTGGAACATGTCCGCCGGGTTGGCGGTCTCCACCTCGGCCAGGTGCGGGTGCGTCGACGGCACGAACGCGGGGTACTTCAGCTCGGCCCGGTCCAGACCGGCGATCGTGAACAGGCCGCGGAGGTCCAGCGGGCCGGGGAGCTCGAACACCTCCGCCTCGGTGACGCCCAGCTCGGACAGCAGCAGCGCACGCACCTGCGGGTCGATCGACTCCTCCACCTCGAGCCGGACCGGCGGGCCGAACCTCCTGCGCAGCAGCTCCTTCTCCAGGGCGGCCAGCAGGTTCTCCGCGTCGTCCTCCTCGACCTCGAGGTCCTCGTTCCGGGTGACGCGGAAGGTGTGCTGCTGGATCACCTCCATGCCCGGGAACAGCTGGCCGAGGTGCGTGGCGATGACGTCCTCGAGCGGTACGAAACGGCCCTCGGCGACCTTCACGAACCGGGGCAGCAACGGCGGTACCTTGACCCGGGCGAAGTGCTCGCCGCCGGTGTCGGGGTTGCGGACGACGACCGCCAGGTTGAGGCTCAGGCCGGAGATGTACGGGAACGGGTGCGACGGGTCGACCGCGAGCGGGGTCAGTACTGGGAAGATCCGGTCCCGGAAGAACCGGGTCATGTCCTCGCGTTCGTTGTGCTCGAGCTCGTCCCAGCGCAGGATGTCGATGCCCTGCTCGGTCAGCGCGGGCTGCACCGACTTCCGCCAGGTCTCGGCGTGCCGGTCCATCAGCTCGCGGCTCTTCGCCAGGCTCCGGTCCAGCACCTCGCGGGGGAGCAGGCCGCTGGCCGCCCGCACCGCGACCCCGGCCGCGATCCGGCGCTTCAGACCGGCGATCCGCACCATGTAGAACTCGTCCAGGTTGCTGGCGAAGATCGCGAGGAACTTGGCCCGCTCGAGCAACGGGATCTGGTCGTTCTCGGCGAGCTCGAGGACGCGCTGGTTGAACGCCAGCCAGCTCAGCTCCCGGTCCGAGAACCGGTCCTCCGGGAGGTCGCCGGCCGCGTTGATGTCGTACGGCGGTTCGACGTCGTACTCCCGGTTGTGGGATGCCAGCAAGTCTCCAGCCACGTCGACAAGGATCCCACCCTTTGGTGAACAACAGGTAGCCGTCCGCGAGTTGCCGAATGTGACGTTTTCGTCGGCTGCGGAGCGTTGTCCGGGGCCCCAGTTGCTAGCGTCGCTCCTTGTGAACCTACGACTGGACTCGGTACTGCGGGACACGGTGACCGCCGTACAGGCGAACGCCCTCACCCCGCTGTACGCACTCCCGGCCGCCGTCCGCCGCCGCATCGCCGGCGCCCCGATCCAGATCGACGGCAACACGCTGGACCCCGACATCCGGTTGCTGCTCCGCCTCGACAACCTGTTGCCGCACACAACCAAGACGGACGCCGCCACGGCTCGTGCGCACTTCCGCCGGCTCTGCCGGCTCATCCCGGGCACGCCCACCGAAGTACAACGAGTCACCGACCTCACCGTCCGCGGCGCCGACGGCCAACTGAGCGCCCGCCTGTACGTCCCGAGGTGTGAGGCGGATGCGGCAGTGAAGGGTGGATTGCTGGTGTTCTTCCACGGTGGAGGATGGGTGGTCGGCGACCTCGGTACTCACGACGCGCTCTGCCGGGCGATCGCCGCCGACGCCGAGATCCGGGTCCTCTCGGTCGACTACCGCCTGGCGCCGGAGGCTCCCGCGCCGACCGCCGCCGAGGATGCGATCGCCGCCTTCACCTGGGCCGCGGACCACGCGGAGGACTTGGGTGCCGATCCGTCATTGGTAGCAGTAGGAGGCGACAGCGCCGGCGGAAACCTGGCGGCCGTAGTAGCCCAGCAGACGGTCCTGCGAAACCTCCCGCGACCAGCCCTGCAGGTCCTCCTCTACCCAGCCCTCGACCTGGTAGCCCGCCGCCCCAGCCGAGACCTCTTCGCGGAAGGCTTCATCCTCACCGAAGAAGACATCATGTGGTACCGAGACCAGTACACGCCCGACCCCACGCTCCGCCCCGACCCGATCGTCTCGCCCCTCCGCGCCCCGGACCTCCGCAACCTCTCGCCCACCTACCTCACCACCGCAGGCTTCGACCCCCTACGCGACGAGGCCCTCGAATACGCCAAGGCCCTGACCGCCGCAGGCAACCCCCTGACACACACCCACCACCCCACCCTCCCCCACGGCCACGCCAACCTCCTAACAGTCCCCGGCCGCACCCGCGAAGCCCTGAACCACCTCACATCCCACCTGAAAGCAGCCCTCCACCACCCCTGTGGATAACTCCCACGGGCTCGCGCTGTGCGCAGATATCGTGGCCGTCAGTACTGAAGCCCGGGCTCAAGGAGGCCTCCATGGACGTGGCGCGATTCAATTCGGCGTTCTCAGACGCTCGCCGTCGCCGCGACAGCGACGACGACTTCGACCTGGCCGTCGCTCAGCAGGAGTTGCGAGAGCTGATCGCCGACGAGCCCGAGGGACACGAACGGGCCTGGGCCTTGCGAATGATCGACAAACTCGCCGTACCCCCGCCCCCACCACCTGAGTACGGCCCGCTCTACCACGAAGCCGGCGCCATCCACGCCGCGGCGTACCTGTCCGAAGGAACCGACGAGGAAAAGGCGGACGCCCTCGCCGAGGCCCGACACAAGATCTGGGCGATCGCTGACCGAGCTCCCGCGCACGAGGCCCCAAGCATCCGGGGTATGACGCGGGCCCTCCATCACATGGAGATCATGCTGCGCGGGCACTGGCCAGAGGACTGACGTGGACCTCGACCGACGGGTCCCACCGGACTCGTTCGTCTACAAGGAGGTCGCACGCCTGTACAAGATCGCGCATTCACTTCGCCCGGTTGCCACCGACCGCTGGAATCGCGAACTGTACGAGACGAACCTGGACACCTTGGGCGGTCTGGATCCGAAGACGGGGGTTCTCAGACTTTCCAAGCACCGTGTGCTGATGCACCTGACGGGTGCGACCTCCACCGAGCGCGCGGCCGATCAGGCCGAAGCCCTGTCCACAGTCCTCCACGAGGCAACCCACGGCGGAATGCACATCAAGGTCGTGGGCGAGCCCAACGCCGTCCTGACCAGCCACTCGCGCGGTGTGATGGAAGGATTCGCGGAGGTCCGGGCCGTCGCGGACTTCGACGCCTTCGCCGACCTGGCTGGGTACGAGGGTCTGACGCTGGGCGCTCCGCATTACCCAGGCGCCTTCGCGGCAACCAAAGACGTGATGACCCACGTCACTGGACCCGGCTACTCGATGGACAACCTGATCGACGACGCCTGCCGCGGGCCCGTACTCATGCACTTCGACCAGTTCGCCCACGCCCTCGTTGTCAATCAGTTGAGCGACCTGACCCATCGCGAACCCCGAACCCAGCAAGCGATCCGCGCCCAACTGATCGAACCGATGCTTCACGCCCATTGGCCGACCCTGCCGAACACCGAAGCCCCGACGGGCCACGCCGTCGCACGTGATATCCGGTTGGCCCTTGACGCGAGGGTGGACGAACTCCGCCGGAGGTACGACTTCAGCGGCCTGACCGACGGCGGCCAGCCGGGCGTGCTCACCGTCGACCGCTCGAGGATCCTCGGCGCGCCGGCCGCACGGACCGACGGACTGGACAACATGCGTTTCCTGGGAGCACAACCCTCAGCGTCCGGTGCTGTCGCCCACCGGCCAGTGCTCGGGCAGGGAGCCCGCAGACCGACCACGACCTCAGGCCTCCAGAACAGGCCCACCCAATCCAGACCTCGAGAGTGACAGCAGCCTCGGTCAGCGCCCGGGATCAACCAGAACAGGTACTGCTTCGCGGACCTGGAGGAGGGTGGCGGGGCCGGTGATCAGGACTGTGCCTTCGATGTACTGCCAGCCGGTGTCGGCGACATTGAAGCGGGCGGCGTAGTTCGTGGTCACGGTGATGCCAACGCCTTCGCGCTTCTTGTACTTGTGCGTGATCTCGGCGTGCGGGTACGCCTTGCCAGGCGTACTCGTCGTCAGTGTCGGGCTACCGTCGCCGAAGTCCCAGGTGTAGCTGATCGGCGTCGCCTCGACCACCACCGGGAACCCGAGCAAAGTCACAGTCGTCCTCGACACCTTGCTGTCGTCGGTGTAGACGACGGTCGCCATATTCACGATCGTCGTCCCACTGGGCTGAACCTTCACCGACAGCCCCGGAAAGATGACATTCTTCGTCTCCGACCGCACCTGCTCCCAGCTAATATCCTCCGGCCGCGGGGGTACGACCTTCGGTGGCACAGTCGGCCGAATGACCCTGCCCCGCTCACGACCCGGCTGACACCGCGTCGGCCCGGGAACCGTCCCGTCCGGCTGCATGCGACCACAGATGCCAATGTTGATCCGCAAATTTCGCCGGTCGCCGGACGGCCCGGCTGGAGGCTTGGTTGCCGCCGGCTTCGAAGCTGCAGGCTTCGTTTTGGGCTGTGGCTTGGACGTGGTGGTCGGACGACCTGAGGCGAGCCGCCCTTTCTTGTTTGAAGTTCCGGAGAGGGTGCTGCCCCAGGTGGATCGCTTCCCCTTGACATGCGGCTTTGTGCTGGATGCCGACGGAGCGGCCTCAGCGTGATCCGGGTACGGATCGATCGAGATGACGGCAGCTGTCACCATCGCAGCTGTGAGCGTCGTGATGACGGCGTGCGCGAGTTTGCTCATGACTCGTTGATCTGCATCTCGAACATCACCCAGTTGCCGCCGCTGCCTTGCTGTGCCACGGGCGAGGCGCCGGGCGTGCTGCGCTCGACGTACTTCCCGCCCTTCAGCGCTGCGGAGCCGCCCAGCCTGCCGGTCTCGCCGCGGTAGATCTCCTTGACGTCGACCAAATGATCCTTGTAGTCGCCCTGGAGTCCACCGTTCTTGGCGTTGACCTTCCGCACGTAGTCGGCGATGCCCTTACAACCCTCGCAACCCTTGTCGCTCGCCGCCAGAAGAGCCGCTGGGTCGCCTGTGGTGTACGAGTAATTCATCAGGTCGACGTAGTAGCCGATGAACGCTTCACCGGCGGCCAGGCTCGACCCTGTCGCGGCCTGCGGACGCGTCGGAGGCGCGGTGGGCGGGTCGGTAGCAGGCGTGCTTGCCGTGCCGCCTGGCGTCGGAGTCTCCGGTGTGGAGACCGTCGGCCCGCTCGAGGATGCCGGAGGTGGAGCCGTGTTCGGGTGGCCTGCTTCGGGGCTGCCGTGGGTGCAGGCGGTTAGCAGGGTGGTGGTGGCTAGGCAGGCCAGGAGTGCTTGGGTTGGCCTGTTGCGGTGTGTCACGTGTGTCAGCCCTCCGTAGTTGACACGAATCGTAACGGGGTGGTGGGGCGGGCGGGGATGTCAAAAGGTGCAGTTGTGGATAACCAGAGGGCGGGCCAGGAGCCGCCCGGCTGGGGGGTTAGAGGCTCGGACGGCTCCTGGTTGATGGGGAGACGGCGGAGCTGAGGGGTTTATGACGCGACTCCGGGTTGTGATGCCGGTCACGGCATGTGACCGACTGGGTCGGTCCGGAGGTTCCGACTGGTCTGTTGGGGAGGATTTCGTCCCGTGGCGGGTGGAAAATCCTCCCCAAGCCGGGAAGGAGCTGTGGTCGGGGCTCCGGCTGCCGGTACGAGCGCCCGCACCGCACGGGCTGCCTGCGCCGCGCCCGCACCGTATGCACGGGGTGCCGGTACGAGCTCGCGCAGCGGACGGGCTGTACGAGCGCCCGCACCGCACGGGCTGCTGGTACGAGTAACTCGGGGCTAGGCGGGGGCGTATTGGACGTCTAGGGCGGCGGTGGTGAAGCCCAGGGATTTGTAGAGGGAGTGGGCTGGGGTGTTGGTGCCGTCTACGTAGAGGACTATTTCGTTGAGGTTGCGGGTTTCTTGGAGGTGGTGGAGGCCTTGGAGGGTTAGGGACTTGCCTAGGCCTTGGCCTTGGAAGGATGGGGAGACGCCTACTACATAGACCTCGCCGACGCCTTCCTCCACCTTGGTCCAGTGGAAGCCGGCTAGCTCGTCGGTTGGCGAGACGGCCAGGAAAAAGCCTTCGGGGTCGAACCATGGTTGTTGTAGGCGTTCGGCCAGGTCCGCGGCAGTCCAGCTGCCCTGTTCGGGGTGGTCGGCGAAGGCGGCTGCGTTGACCGCGAGCCAGGCCTCGTTGTCCTGCCCGGGGACGAACGTGCGTACGGAGATCCCCTCAGGCCACACCGGCTCAGGAAGCGGAGCCCTGGTACGGCGGAGGAAGTACAGCTCACGTGTCACCTCCAGCCCGAGCCGCTGGGCCAGTTCGTCTGCGCCAGGCAGTCGCCCATGCGCCCAGACGCGGGTGCGCGATCCGCCGTGGTCCAGCAGCATCCGGAGGAGCGCCGTACCGTACCCCTGGCGCCGGTACGACGGGGAGACGACCAGCTCGGCCGAGCCGTCGGGGGAGAGGGCTGCGTACCCGACCAGGTTGCGGGCGCTCTGCAGGCCGCTGACCTCGATCGTGCCCGGATCACCTTCGTAGGCGAGGACGTGGACATCGCCGGGATGCTCACCGTCCAGGTGCAGCAGGGTGCGTTCGGACAGCGGGTGGACGCCGTCGCTCTGTGCGGCGGCACGGGCGAGTTCCGTGACGGCGGCCGCGGTGGCCGGGGGCAACGGTGCGGGAACGGCTTCGAGAGTCACCGGAACACAGTAAAAGAGTTCTGCTGAGTTCATTCTCAGGTTCTGGAAAGAAGGTTTGCTGCTCAGGTAACTTCAGCGGACTCGACAACCAAGACCCACGGAGAAAATGACATGGCACGAGACAGAGCACGGTTGGGGGGACGGCGGGCGGCCGGGCTGCTCGCCGCCGGGACGGCCGTCGCGCTCGCCTTGGCCACGGGGGGATCGCTGAGCCAGGCCGGAGCTGCGACCCAGCCCGATGCCGCGGCCCGGACGACCACCGCGGAGGCGAAGAAGCCGAAGCCCACGCACTCGCAGATCGACCTGCTGGCGATCAACGACTTCCATGGCAACCTGGAGCCGGCCACCGGGTCCGGCGGCAACATCAACGGCATCCCGGCCGGCGGCGCGGCGTACCTGGCCACGCACCTGAAGCAGCTCCGGGCGGCCGCGGCGGCCAAGGGCGCGGACTCGGTGACGGTCGCCGCCGGTGACCTGATCGGTGCGTCGCCGCTGCTGTCGGCCGCGTTCCACGACGAGCCGACGGTGGAAGCGCTCAACGGGATGGGACTCGAGGCTGCGTCGGTGGGCAACCATGAGTTCGACGAGGGCTGGCACGAGCTGCTCCGGATGCAGAGCGGTGGCTGTCTGCCGGACGGCGACGGGCAGAACAACCAGAACTCCTGCCCGGACCCGGCGCACCCGTTCCCGGGGGCGAAGTACAAGTACCTGAGTGCGAACGTGTTCTTCACCAACACCCAGAAGACGCTGTTCGCGCCGTACACGATCAAGACCTTCAAGGACGGCAAGAAGGTCGCGTTCATCGGGATGACGCTCGAGAACACGCCGAACATCGTGACCAAGTCCGGTGTGGAGGGGCTGACCTTCAAGGACGAGGTCGAGACCGCGAACGCCCTGGTCCCGGTGCTGCACAAGAAGGGCGTGAAGTCGATCGTCGTGCTGCTGCACGAAGGCGGTTTCCCGGCCGACCCGAAGGCGTACAACAGCTGCCCGGGCATCTCCGGCCCGATCGTGGACATCAATGCCGGCCTGGACCCGGAGATCGACGCGATCATCTCGGGGCACACCCACCAGGCGTACAACTGCTCGCTGAAGGACAGCGCGGGCAATCCGCGGCTCGTGACCAGCGCGTCCTCGTTCGGGCGGATCGTCACCGACGTCCGGCTGAGCATCGACAACGCGACCGGTGACGTGGACCGGACGAACACCCTGGCGCAGAACGAGATCGTCACCCAGGACGTCGTCCAGGACCCGAAGACGGCCGCCCTGATCGCGAAGTACAAGGCACTGGTCGCCCCGATCGCGAACAAGGTGATCGGCCACATCACCACGCCGTCGGTGGTCCGGACGAACGACGACTCGCTCGAGTCGCCGCTGGGCAACCTGATTGCCGACGCGCAGCTGGCCGACCCGTCGGTGGTCTCCGGTGGCAAGGCGCCGGTCGCGGCGTTCATGAACCCGGGCGGTATCCGCGCCGACCTGGCCTCGAACAACGGTGAGGTGACCTTCGGCCAGGCGTTCACCGTGCAGCCGTTCAACAACTTCCTGGTGTCGATGGACATGACCGGGACGCAGATCAAGGCCCTGCTGGAGCAGCAGTTCTCCGGCCTGAACGGCCCGGAGGCGGCGAAGTACAAGGTGCTCCAGGTCGCGGGTATCACCTACACCTGGAACCCGGCGGCCGCGGCTGGTTCGAAGATCGTGGCCGGTTCGATCAAGATCGCGGGGCAGCCGCTGGTGGACGGTACGTCGTACCGGATCGTCACGAACAACTTCCTCTCCGACGGCGGCGACGGCTTCGCGGCCTTCACCACCGCGACGAACAAGGTGTTCGGCGGGCTGGACATCGACGCGTTCGCGAACTACCTGACCGCGCACGACCCGTACACCCCGGTCGCCACGGATCGGATCTCGCTCGGGTCCTGACGACCGAAGAAGGCCGGTGCGCGTCAGGCGCACCGGCCTTTTTTCGTGTCACCCGGGGGATCCTGGTACCTTGCGTACTCAGGTGTTTACGGAAGGTGAGCGATGGCGCACGTTGCTCCGACCTCGCACCGGCGGCCCTCCCGGGCCTCCCACCGCGGGCATCGCAGCAGTGGTGACGGGTCGATCCAGACGAGTAGCTGGCTCGGGTTGACGTTCGCGTTCGCCGTCGGGTGGGTGCTGACCTGGCAGTCGCACGTCGGCGTGCACGCGGCGGGCGTGACGTTGCTGGTGATGCTTGTGCCGGTCACGATCGGGACCTTCGTGACGGCGTTCAAGCAGGGTTTCGGCTCCTGGAAGGCAGCGCTGTGCGCGGCCGCCGGGCTCACCTTCACCCTGGTGAAGTTCTTCTTCTGAAACCTAGCCCTTCACGTCCGCTGTCTCGCGGGCAGTAGGCGCGGGCGGTACGACGAACCGGTATCCGACGTTGCGGACGGTACCGATCAACGCCTCGTGCTCCGGGCCGAGCTTCGCGCGCAGCCGCCGTACGTGCACGTCGACCGTCCGGGTACCGCCGAAGTAGTCGTAGCCCCAGACCTCCTGGAGGAGCTGCTCGCGCGTGAACACCCGCCCCGGGTGCTGTGCGAGGAACTTGAACAGCTCGAACTCCTTGTACGTCAGGTCGAGCGCCCGCCCGTTCAGCTTCGCTGTGTACGACGCCTCGTCGATGACCACGTCGCCGCTGCGGATCAGTGTCGACTCGGGCTCGTCGTTGCGGGTCGCGGCCAGGCGGCCGATGACGAGTCGCAGCCGGGCCTCGATCTCGGCCGGGCCGGCGGTGTCGAGCAGTACGTCGTCCGCGCCCCAGTCGGCGTTGACGGCGGTCAGGCCGCCCTCGGTGACGACCAGGATCAGCGGTACGTCGATACCGGTGGTGCGGATCAGCCGGGACGCGCTCCGGACCGCGACCAGGTCGCGGCGGGCGTCCAGCAGCACCGCGTCGGCGTCCGGGGCGTCCACCAGCGCGGCGACCTCGGCCGGCAGGATCCGGATCTGGTGGGGGAGCAGGGCGAGCGACGGCAGCACCTCGGTGGAGGCCTGCAGCGCGTTCGTCAGCAGAAGCAACGTGCTCACGCTGTCTCCTTGTGCTGAACGTGCACGTCAGGCCCCGACGGCGTCATTGCCTGGGGCCTGAGACACACTGGTTCCTAGCAGCAAGCTGACATAATACCGGAAGACCCACCCGACCAGTGAGGCGCCGATCAGATGCCGGAAGTGACCATCAGGTACTTCGCTGCCGCGCGAACGGCCGCGGGGACCTCGACGGCGACCGCGGACGCGGGCTCGATCTGCGAGCTGGTCAGCACCGTGTCGACCGACCGGCCGGAGCTGGCCCGGGTGCTGTCGATCTGCACGTTCCTGCTCGACGGTGAGCGCGCCGACCCGAGTACGCCGCTCCGCCCAGGTGCCTTGGTCGATGCCCTGCCCCCGTTCGCCGGGGGCTGAGAGAGCTTCCCGGGCGGTACATTCGTCGCCGTGGCGATGGAGTCGGGGACGCTACTCACTACGGTGGGCCGTGCGGGGGTGCTGTTCGGTAAGGCCTGGCCGCGTCTACTAGCGGTCTTCCTGGTGGCGCAGTTGGCGCACAGGGGCCTGCAGTGGGTCGCGGTGCAAGCAGGGGCGAAGGCAGAGGCAGCCGGTATCGCCGTACTGGCGCTGCTCGTCGTCGTGTCGCTGGCGATGTACGTGACGATGTTCTTGGTGCTCCGGAGCGAGCTGCCGTTCCACCGGCGGGCTGTGGCCGAGGGCATGCTCGCGCCGGACGGCATGGAGCCTGGCCGCGAGCACAAGCCGCTTGACGCGATCGCCGCGGCGTTGCTGCCGTTCCTGGCGTTCTACGCGGCCTACAAGTTCCTGCAGAACGAGGCGCTCAACTACGAGTACCAACTGGCCGTCAAGAAGGTCAACGACGTCGCGGCCACCGTTCTGACCGGCGGTACGGTGCCGCAGCAGTCGGAGGGCCTGCAGTCGCTGTCCACCTGGTTGTTCATCGGCCTGGGCGCCACGGCGTACCTGCTCCGCTTCGTGTTCAAGAAGTGGAAGAAGGAGAAGGAAGGCCCGGTACGCAAGCTGTTCGTCACGTACCTCGAGGCGCTCTGGATCTTCGTGGTCGTGTACCAGGCCACGTCCGTGATCCCGCCGCCGATGACCTGGTTGAAGCAGCGCGTCGCCTGGCAGTGGCTGCACGACGGGTACACGTGGGTGCTCGACCACGTGCTCGGTGTGAACCAGGTACGCGAGGTGTGGGACTCGGTCACCGGGTTCATTGCCGCGGGCATCGGTGACCTGTGGAGCGCGGCCGTCCTCCCGCTGATGTGGATCACGATGACCGCGGTCATCTACGGACGCGTCGTACAGAAGCTCGAGAAGCCGCGCTGGCGGTTCGACCGGCTGACGCACCGCTGGCAGCAGACCCCGCGGATCGTCCGGGTCGCCGGGAACTCGGTGGTCGCGGACTGGAAGGACCGCTGGACTCCGGTGGTGGAGGCGTTCCGGCTGGTCGTCCGCTCGGGGCTGCGGCCGATGCTCGGGTACTTCCTGGCCTGGGCGGTCGTCACGTTCGCGGCCAGTGGCGTGTGGATCGCGCTCAAGCTGTGGGTGCTCGGACCGCACACCCTGCAGTTCTGGGAGGTCATCGACGAGCCGCTGAGCCTGCTCACCGACGGCCTGAAGATCATGCTGCAGGTCAGTCTGCTCGCGGCGGCGTACGACCGGATGATCGGCGGCCTGGCCGGCTACCTGAGCCAGCGCACCCGTGCGGTCCACCAGCAGCCGGTCGGCGACCACGGTGTCACCGACCTGAGCGCGGCTACCTCGGGAATGCCAAGTACTGAGGAAGTTTCGTAGCCCAGGTGATCATCGGCTGGACGCTGCCGGCCACTGACGTGGGTACGACGAAGATCGCGACCGTCTCGAACGGCTTCCCTGCCACCGGCTTGAGGTAGTACTGCGCGGCTGCACCACGCCAGCTCTCGGGCTTGTCGTCAGAACCGCCAGTGCAGCCGGTCGGACGGTCCTGGTAGTCGTCGGCGACCACGGTCTCGTCCCAGATGCGCCCGTCCGGGGCGCGGAGATGCATTGTGCAACCAGCGAGGCCGTCGAGCGCAGACAGCTTGTCCACCTGCAGCCGGAAGTACACGCGGACCCGGGTGGTGTTGGGCGGAAGCTTGTCATCGAGGCTGTTCCCGGCGTCGACCGGCTGCGGGTCCTGATCGACGCTCGCGCCGTACCAGGTGGCGCCGTTGTACGCCGTACCGCCTGCTGACACCACGACGGGTTTGCGGGGCTCCGCGTCGTACCAGGACTTGTAGTCGCTGTGCGTGGTCCACCAGCCGGTGAACGGGATCGCCACGGCGAGGGTCGCGAGCGCGACCGTGTTCTTCCGGAACCAGCCGCGGCGGGCGCGGCGCGCACCGGTCATGTGTCGCTCGCAGTGGAGAGCGTGACGACGTCCTCGAGTTTGGGCGCGTCCTTGCCGAGTGGGACCGTGACCTGCGGTTCTAGGTCGTTCAGGATCGACTTCTCCATCACCAGGAACGTTGCCCCAGGCACCTTGTCGGCCGGCATCTCGACCACGAACGAGCCGCGCACCGGGATGTCCGGCGAGAACTGCGACCCGGTCAGGTCGACCTGGTCGAGGCCGCTGCGGTTCGAACCGAGGTACGTGACGCCGTCCGCGGACCGGATCTTCACGCCCAGGATGTGGATCGGCTCCCGGGTCGCCGTCACGGTCGCGTCGACGACCACGAAGTCGGTCAGGCTGTCCCGGTCCGGTGTCGAGTTCGGGATCCGGAGCTTCTTGCCGACCCGGACGTCGTTCACTGTGAGGTCGAATCGTGGCGTCTTGACCGCGCGTCCGACGATGCCCTTCACCGGGGTCGGGTCCTGGATGTCCTTCTGCGTCGGCGTCCATCGATACAGCGCGACGATCGTGACGAGAACGGCAAGGGTTAGGCCGATGTTGGCGAGCTTGCGGCCGGTCATTTGCGGTTGTCCTTCACCTTGACCGTGGAGTCCGCGACGATCTTGTCCGGGAGCCACTTCTCGTGGTGGTCCAGGATCGACTCGTCCTCGTGCTCGTAGCCCTGCACGGTCAGGTCGACCTCGGTCGGCAGCTTGGTGCCCTTAGGCAGCTGCCAGACGTACGCGACGTCCTCGGCCGCGTCCGGGGTGAGGACCGGGTTCATCGTCGCGTCGCGGAGGTTGGTCGAACCCATCGGCTCGGCGGTGTCCTTGACGCCGGGCACGCCGATCAGCCGGATCAGGTCCGGCGGCGGCGTCGTACCGGTGTCGTCGGTCACCTTAAGCTTGGTCACGATCGCGATCAGCACGCCGCCCGGGTCCGGGGTGAACAGCGGCTTGAGGTCCGGCACGATCACCGCGCGCTGGATGGTCACCTCGAACTGGCCGGCGTCGATCGCCGTACCGGGGTCCACCTGCGGGATCTCGTCGCCGGCCTTCTTCAAGCCGCCGAAGATTGCGGAGATCGCCAGCAGGACGACGCCCGCGCTGATCGTCCAGGTGCGGACCGAGCGGCCGCGCACCTTGAGGTCCTTGAACTCCGGAAGTTCCTCCGGTTCTTGTTCCTGCGTTCCCCCGGTCCCCGTTTGCTGCACGCCGGAAAGCCTAACCAGCAAGAGGGCCGTGTCAGTCGCTCGGCCGGCCGCGGAGCCGCTTGGTCTCGCCGCGGCGCTTCTTGTCGTCCAGGCGGCGCCGTACCGACGCTTTGCTCGGCTTGGTCGGCCGGCGCTTCCGGGGCGGTGGAGCGATCGCCTCGCGCAGCAGCACCGCCAGTCGCTCGCGTGCGGCCTCGCGGTTGCGCCACTGCGACTTGTACTCCGAGGCCGCGATCGTCAGTACGCCGTCCACCAGCCGCGACTGCAGCCGCTCCAGCGCACGCGTCTTCAGTACGTCGCTCAACGCCGTCGTACCGGCCACGTCGAAGCTCAACTCGACGCGGCTGTCCGTGGTATTCACCGACTGCCCTCCCGGCCCACTGGACCGGGAGAACCGCCACATAAGCTCCCCCTCCGGAACCACAACCCCCGCCCGCACAGTCACTCCACTCTCCACGCGTCCATTAGACCCGCAGGTGGTTCTCAGTACGTGAAACGGGCGGTTGAATCGTGGAGGGAGGGTCGTACCGTGGGTAGCTGTGAGTCTTGGACTGTGGGTGCTGGTCGGTGCGGTGGTCGCCGGTGTGGTGCTCAGTGTGCTCAAGGCCTGGGTTGACGGGCGCTTTCGTGGGAAGAGCGAGGACGACGTGGAGCGGGTGACGGCCGCGGAGGTCGGTGGTGAGCTCGGGGAGCGGGCGACGCTGCTGCAGTTCTCGTCGGCGTTCTGTGCGCCCTGCCGGGCGACCCGGCGGACGCTGGCCGAAGTCGAGGGTATGGTCGACGGCGTACGGCACGTCGAGCTGGACGCCGAGTCGCACCTCGAGCTGGTCCGGCGGTTGGACATCCTGCGGACGCCGACCACGCTGATCCTGGACGCCACCGGAGCCGTGGTGAAGCGCGCCAGCGGAGCACCCCGGAAGCCGGACGTGATCGCCGCGCTCGCCACCGCGATCGAGCGCCAGCCGAGCTGACCCCGTCCGGTACGCGCCATCGGATGGCGCGCGCCCCTCGGCGTAGGCGAGACTCTGCGGGTGAGCTCTCAAGCAGCAGGTTGGTACGACGACCCCGAGGACCCCGCCCAGCAGCGTTACTGGGACGGCACCGCCTGGACCGACCACCGTCGCCCGCAGCCGAGCCCACAGAGCCCGCCGCCGTTCCGGCCCGCCCAGCACGGCCAGGTGTACGGCAGCCAGCCGCCGGTGCAGCCGCAGCCGGAACCACGCTACGGCCAGCGACTGCCGCAGTACCAGCAGTACCCCCAGCAACCCCAGTACGGCCAGTACGCGGGCCAGCAACCGCAGTACGGCCAGTACGGCCCGCAGCATCCGCAGCAGGGCTACGGCTATGCCGGTCACGGGGCGAAGGTTGCTCCCGATGGACAGCCCCTGTCCGGCTGGTGGCGGCGGGTGTTCGCCAAGATCCTCGACAGCATCATCGCCAGCGTCATCGGCCTGCCGCTGACCGGCTACTTCTACTACCAGTACGGCCATGCGTTGAGCGGCTACTTCCACGAAGTGATGCGCGCCGCGGAGTCCGGCAGGCCCGCGTCCCCGATGGCTTTCCCGCCTGAGCTCTTGAAGTGGATGGTTCCGATCACGCTGATCGGCTTCGTGGTCTCGTTCCTCTACGAGTACCTGTTCCTCACCAAGAAGGGTGCGACGCCGGGCAAGATGGCGCTCGGGATCGCCGTCCGGCACATCCCGGTGCCAGGCCGGTTCGTCTCGACGCCTCCGCCGGGCAGCGCCGTCGCCAAGCGGTACGGGTTCCAGCTCGGGCTCAGTGCGCTCGGACTGGTCCCGATCGTCGGTACGCTCGCCGGTTTCGCCGCGCTGCTCGACTACCTGTGGCCGTTGTGGGACAGCAGGCACCAGGCGTTGCACGACAAGGTGGCGGACACGTACGTCGTCCGCGTGTGATCCACCATGTGATCAGTTGTCTCAAGTAGTGGGACCAGAGTGGGTGTGCCCGGCCAGGTTCCGTAGTCTCGTTGCGTGGTTTACACGACATGGCTGACCAAGCGCAGGGCAGTGGACAACTGCCGGATGCGCTCGTCGCTGTGTCGACGCCGCTGACCAGGCGGCGTCCCGAGCGCTGCGGAACCGGTCGCTGAGCACGGTTCCGCGTACGTCGTCTCCCGCACACTCGGGCGGGTTCCGGCTCGACAACCTCCTTCACCGGGAGTCGTCATGTCCGAACAACACGTGACCCCGAACTCGACCCGGCAGGTCGATCCACGGGGTCTGCGGTTCGCGGCCGCCATCACCACGGTGGTCCTGGCGTTGACGCTGGTCCTGAACAACCCCTGGCCGCTCGCGGTGCAGGCCGTGGTCTTCGCGATCTCTGTCGCGTTCGGCGTCCAGGCCTCGCCGTACGGCTGGCTGTTCAAGCGGTTGGTCCGGCCCCGGCTCGGCAAGCCGACGGAGCTGGAGGACGCGGCCCCGCCGCGGTTCGCCCAGCTGGTCGGCCTGGTCTTCGCGATCGCCGGTCTGGCCGGTTACCTGACCGGTGCGACCGTGCTGGGAGTTGTCGCCACGGGATTCGCCCTGGTGGCCGCGTTCGTGAACGCCGCCGTCGGGCTCTGCCTCGGCTGCGAGGCCTATCTACTGATCCACCGCATTCGTACGCCATCCACCGCTACCAACTGAGAGGCAGCACCACATGAGCAGGGAATCCGCGCTCGTCTCGGCCGACTGGGTCGAGGAGCACAAGTTCGACGACGGCGTTGTCCTGATCGAGGTCGACGAAGACGTCTCGGCGTACGACGCCGGCCACATCGCCGGAGCGATCAAGCTGGACTGGAAGAACGACCTGCAGGACGCGGTCCGCCGCGACTTCGTGAACCAGGAGCAGTTCAGCGCGCTGCTGTCCGAGCGTGGCGTGAAGAACGAGGACACCGTCGTGCTGTACGGCGGCAACAACAACTGGTTCGCCGCGTACGCGTACTGGTACTTCAAGCTCTACGGCCACGAAGACGTCCGGCTGCTCGACGGCGGCCGCAAGCGCTGGGAACTGGACAGCCGCGAGCTGACCGACGAGGTCGTCAAGCGCGAGGCCACCGAGTACACCGCGAAGGCCCCGAACCTCGACATCCGCGCGTTCCGCGACGAGGTCAACGAGGCGATCGGCGTGAAGAACCTCGTCGACGTCCGCAGCCCCGACGAGTACGCCGGCCGGCTGCTCGCCCCGGCGCACCTCCCGCAGGAGCAGGCGCAGCGCGCCGGCCACATCCCGACCGCGGCGAACATCCCGTGGAGCAAGGCGGCCAACGACGACGGCACCTTCCGCGCCGACGACGAGCTCAAGCAGCTGTACGCCGACGCCGGGGTGGACTTCGGCAAGGACACGATCGCGTACTGCCGGATCGGCGAGCGCTCGGCGCACACCTGGTTCGTGCTGCACGAGATCCTCGGCCAGCAGAACGTGAAGAACTACGACGGTTCCTGGACCGAGTGGGGTTCGCTGGTCGGCGTACCCGTTGCCCTCGGCGACGAGCCCGGAAAGGCGTGACCCATGTGCGGAGCTAAGCAGGGCGGCCTCGACCTCAAGGGTGTCGACGTCGACAAGGAAGCGGTCATCCAGGGCCAGGTGCTGCGCGGCGAGGAGCCGGTCGGCGGCGCATACGTACGGCTGCTGGACAGCACCGGCGAGTTCACCGCCGAGGTCCCGACCTCGGCGACCGGGCACTTCCGGTTCTTCGCGGCGCCGGGCAACTGGACGCTGCGCACGCTGGCCCCCAAGGCCCAACCGGTCGACCGCCAGGTCGTCGCGCAGTACGGCGAGGTCGCGGAAGTGGCCGTCACCGTCTGAGGTGTCGTTCGTTACACAAGGTGCCACTCACACCAGAGGGTGGCCCACCCTGAAGTAAGCACCGAAGGGCCCGGACCTTGCGCGTCCGGGCCCTTCGGCATGCCCGGAAGTCGTTGTACTGGAAGGGATTTCGGTCATCATCCGGCAGTTACGGGGTCTGCAGAGAATCTCAGCAGCCGGGCGGCAATGTAACGGTTCGGTCTCGGAGCGCCGTCATCTCGTTACCTACCGCAGTCGCCTGAGTTGTGTCTGTGTCCTGACCCGCGATTCGGGTCACGTCATCACTCAGGGAGGAGGGGTCAATGCGACCCCGCATCGGATACAAGAAGCTCGCTGCCGTCGGAGTTGCGGCGGTCGTCGGCGTAGCTTCTACGATCGCGCTGACCTCGGGTTCGGCGTCCGCCTCGCCGGTTTTCGGATACAGCGGTTACTCGTACGGCACTGACGTCGAGTCCGGTTTGGCGAACAGCGGCCCGCAGGTCATGAGCAAGTTCGGTTGCACCACGGACGCCACCCGGCACGACAGCAACGATCTCGCCACGGCGAACGTGAACAACCAGGCGATCGCGCGCACCGTGCGGACGGAAACGCACGCTTTCAACGACAAGAGCGGGACGGGCGTGCAGAGCAACGCGTCCGCGGTCGACATCAAGCTCGGCAACCTGCTCACGCTGACGGGCGTGAAGACGACCACGACGGCGAAGTACTCGAAGGGCCAGCTGTCCTACACCGGCAACACCACCTTCGCGGGCGTGAAGATCGGTGCGGTCTCGGTCCCGTCGCTGCTGGCGCCGAAGTGGAACACCAAGGTCGCGGTCCCGGGCCTGGGCTACATCGTGCTGAACCGTGTCGGCGGCGTGAAGACCGCGTCGGGCATCTACTCGTACGCTCAGGCGGTCGTGCTGCACGCGACGGTCAAGAACCAGTACATCCCGCAGGGCGTCGACGTCGCGATCCTGAAGACCCGTGCGGAGATCTCGAAGCCGGCCACCGCGCTGGTCATCGGCGACGCGTACGGCACCAAGGCCAACGCCGACAAGCTGGTCGTCTCCGGTCCCACCTCGCTCCAGACCACCTGCCAGGGTACTGAGGGCAAGACGGTCCGGGTCGCCATCGGCGAGCTGAACATCCCGAAGGTCGCCTACGTCGGTGCGGTGTACACCACCAAGAACGGCGCCATCGGCACCAACAAGTCCTACATCAACTTCACCTCGCACGTCGCGGGCGTGAAGGTGGGCAGCCTGTCCATCGGCGCGATCGAGTCCTCCGCCTCCGCGTGGAAGACCAAGGACGGCAAGGCGGGCGTGAGCTCGTCCTCGCAGATCGCCTCGATCACCGTCGGGCACAAGACCTACCGGGTCCCGACCGGCGAGAACGCGACGCTGGACATCCCGGGTATCGCGCGGCTGACCTTCAACCAGGTCATGCGGCAGAAGCGGTACATCTCGGTGAACGCCCTCGTCATCGACGTCTACAGCCTGAACACCAAGGTCATCGTCGGCCACTCGGCCGCCGGCGTCGTCAGCTGATCACGGCAGACACCGTCTGAAACACGTCTGAGTCGAACCTCACCGACCCAGAGCACCGGCCCCCGGATCCCACACGGATCCGGGGGCCGGTGCCGTTATGCGTCCAGGATCAGGGTGACCGGGCCGTCGTTGACGAGGGCAACTTTCATGTCGGCGCCGAAGATGCCGCGTTCGACCTTCGCGCCGAGGTCCTGCAGTGCGGTGCAGAACGCGTCGTACAGCGGCTCGGAGACCGGGCCCGGGGCCGCGGCGCTCCAGGACGGTCGCCGGCCCTTGCGCGTGTCGGCGTACAGCGTGAACTGGCTGATCGCGAGGATCGGCGCCTGTTCGTCGGCGGCCGAGCGCTCGCCCTCGAGGATGCGCAGCGTCCAGATCTTCGCGGCCAGTGCGGCCGCCTTCTCGGCGGTGTCGTCGTGGGTGACACCGAGCAGGATCAGTAACCCGGGCCCGTCGATCGCCCCGACCACCTCGCCGTCCACGGTGACCGACGCCTGACTGACTCGCTGTACTACGGCTCTCATGGGAACATCTTCTCCTGCAGGAGATCGTCCGGTGATCGGACCCTGCGACCGGCAAATATCCGTTTCGCGACCCGATCTGGCAGGATTCGTCCATGGCGTCGACTCTGATCACTGTTGCTCCCACCGGTGCCGAGACCGCGAAGGCGGACTGCCCGGCCCTGCCGACCACGCTCGACGAGCTGGTCGAGACGGCCAAGCGCTGCGAGGCGGCCGGCGCGGCGATGATCCACATCCACATCCGCGACGGCGAGCACAAGCCGACCCTGGACCTCGGCCGGCTGACCGAGACGGTCGCGGCGGTCCGCGAGAACACCGCGCTGATCGTCCAGCTCTCCACGGGCGGCGCAGTCACCGATCCGTACGAGCGCCGCCTGCGCGTCCTGGACGCCGCACCGGACTCCTGCTCGCTGACGATGGGGACGGTCAACTTCGGCGACGACGTGTTCATGAACCCGTGGCCGTTCGTGACGCAGCTGTTCCAGCTGACGCAGGAGCGGGAGGTCGTTCCCGAGTTCGAGCTGTTCGACCTCGGTCACGTCGCGGCGCTGCACCGGCTGCTGGACAAGTACGGTCTGCCGTACGGCGGACGCGTGCACTGCGACCTGGTGATGGGCGTACCCGGTGGCATGCCCGGTACGGCGGACGCGCTCGTTGCCGCCGTCAACGCTCTGCCCGACGCCGTCACGTCCTGGTCCGCCACGGGCATCGGCCGTACGTCGCTGACGGTTGCCCTGGCCGCCCTGTCGAAGGGCGGCAACCTCCGGGTGGGGATGGAGGACACCCTGACGCTGGCGAAGGGCGTACCGGTCACCCACAACGCCGAGCTTGTCGAACGAGCCGCCTCGCTGGCGACCCTGGCTCAGCGGCCTCCGATGTCGCCGGACGAGGCCCGCACCCTGCTCAACGTGAAGTAGCCGACGGCACCGATCAGCACAATTGTTGCTTCCAGCAATAACCAGTCGCGGAGGTAGTCGCGGGGGAGCACCGTCGGATTGACGCCGGTGCCCTGCCGCAGCAGCAACGGCACCGCGACCAGGGTCGTGACGCCGACGCACACCAACGTCGCCCGCACCACACCGATCGTCCGATGCGCTCCCGGGCGCCGCGACCAGTTCACCACCAGCCAGCCGACCCCAATGCTCAGCGGGGCGAGCACGAAGTCGTCCACCACCACCGCCCCGCCCAGCCACAGAGGCAACCGCACCAACCCATGGACGTCAACGCTGTGCAACAGCTTCCAAACGCCCCACAAGGCCATCAGCACGCCGACGGCAACCAAAGAGATCCGGGTCTTCACGCGACGACCTCCAATCGATGAACCCACTTGGTCTGGAGAACGCCCGGCCGGTTGGGCGCAATGATCCGCGCCGGGAAGCCGTGGTCGAGTGCGAGCGGACTCCCGTTCAACTGCAGTGCCAGAAGGGTCAGCGGATCCGCAGCAAACTCCTCCGGCAACTCACTGGTCGCGTAGAACCCACCCTTCTCCATCGACACCACCCGTACCCGTGACTTCGCCGGCGCCCCGCACAACGCGAGGAGGTCCCGGATCCGTACTCCCTCCCACCGAGCTCCCTGGCTCCACCCCTCCACACAGGCGATCGGCAACGCCGACCGGCTCTGTGGCAGTGCCCGCAACTCGTCGAGGGTGTAGGACAGTTGCCGAGGGCCCGCGATCGTGAACCGCCAGTCGGCGTCGATCCCGGTGACCCCGGCCGCTTCCGCCGTACGGTTCACCGGCAATCCCTGCGGCCCGATCCCCGGCTTGCGCGGCGCGAGTACGGCGACCGAGCCGAGCGGCGTCAGGGACTGGCCGACGGTCGTGACGCCGATGAGCGCGGCGGCGCCGGTGACGGTACGGAACAGGCCGCGGCGGGTGAGGCCGGTGATCTCGGGCGGGAGCGACTCCGGTACGGGTTCCGGCGTACGGCGCCAGTGGGCGCGGATCAGCGGCAGTTTGACGGCTATATGGACCAGGAGCGCGCCGACGATGACCCATGCGAGCGCGTAGTGCGTCTGGCGGAACGGGAACGGCCACGGGTACCACTGCAGGGTGTTGACGAAGCCGATGAACAGTTCGAGTGCCATCGAGGAGACCAGGACCAGGATCGACAGGCGCTCGATCAGTTGGCCGACGGCCTTCAGGTCGGGCTTCGCGAAGAGCTTCGGGTAGACCGTCCAGAGCTTGGCGAGCAGCAGTGGTACGGCGACGGTTCCGCTGAGCACGTGCAGGCCCTGCGTGACGCGGTACAGGTTGGCCGGGCGACTCGGTACGGGCAGCCAGCCCGGGGTGTCCTGCAGGAAGTGGCTGTAGAGACCGGTCAGGAAACAGATCACCACAGTGGTCCCGAGCCACCGCCCGAGCACCGTCGCGACCCGTGGATGGTGCAACGGCGACCGGAACGTGGGGACTGCCGGAAGCTTCATGTTTCCACTACAACCCAGCCGCGGGCGTGCGAACGGCGTACAGCGGTTACTGCTCGCGAACGGTGGCGGCGGAACCAGTTATCCACAGGTCTGCGTCTGTACGTCCGCGGGTGGCACCGATCGGGGCATACTCTGGGCAAACTTCTCTGGGCAAAACTTGACGAAGGGAGTGTGGCGGCGTGAAGACGCAGGAGCGGTCGTTCGACGACGACGAGCGCGCGATGGCGGACCTGGCCGAGGTCGCCGACTGGCGTCGGCTCTGGGGTCCGCCGGCCACCGGCACGGACGCGATCCGTGCGCTGGTCGACCGCGTCACCGCTGCCACCGGCTGGCGTCCGTGGGCGCCGGGCAACATCGACCCGGACCGTTTCACCTGGGGCCTGGTCACCCAGCGGGAGACCGTGATGCTGGTGCTCCCGGACGCGGTGCTGCCGGAGAGTCCGCGGTCCGGCTGGGCGGCGTACGAGATCGCTCCGTCGGAGCTGGCGCAGGCCGAGGAAGGCCTCGACACGTACTGGCCCGAGCAGCTGCAGCGCGCCCGCAGGTTCTGGGGACCACCGGTGTACGTCGGTCCCGGGTACGACCCGCGCATTCCACCGGAGTGGCGCGGCCGCCGTCGGCACCTGGCGGTCTGGCTCCGGCCGGGCGCCGAGTTCCATCTGTATGCGTCCCAGCCCGGCCCGGACGATGATGCGGCCGGCTTCGGATACTCCGTCTATGCCAGCGAGGTGGCGTGATGTCGATTCAATCAGGCGATCACCACGTCGACGAGGTTCTCGCGGGGCTGCACCAGGGCCTGGCCGAGGTGCGACGTCTCTGGCAGCAGGCCAGGAATCTGCTCGACCGCTGGCAGCGTGGCCGCACGTCCGTTGAGGACCTACTCAACCGGCGGACCTGGGACCCGGAACTCGACCGCGCCATTCCCCCGCAGGAGAACCAGAGCCAGCAAGCCGAGTTCGCCGCGCTGCAGGCGTACGAGCGTGACCTGGCTGCCCAGGTCCAGCAGTACGAGGCACGGATCGCGGAGTTGGAGAGTCAGCGCGACCAGAGCCTGAACGACGACCTGGACCGGGACGGGATCGACGACCGGGTCCAGAACCGGACCGATCGCGACCGCGACGGTATCGACGACAACGTCGAGGATGACGAGCGGGCGGCCGAGGACATCGAGGACGCCCACGACCGGGACGGCGACGGGATCGACGATGCCGTCCAGGACCGCCAGCAGGACCAGGCCGAAGCGGACGCAGACCGACAGCGCCGCCAGGACCAGGAACGCCAGTCCCGCGAAAACGCCGAGCCCGGCCTCGACCCGACCACCACCGCCGAAGCCGCAGCCGGCACGGCGGTCGCCGCCGAGGCCGTCGACGAGGAACTGGGCGAGCCTGGTGTCGACGCGAACGCCAGGGATCAGGCGATCGACTCCGAACAGCAGGCCGGCCCTGAGGCGGCGCAGTCCGACGGGAACGTTGTGTCGATCGGGCAGGGCGACAACAGCCAACAGAACGTCGTCGACTGGAACCCCGAGCGGGACGGCCACCACATCGACGCCCAACCGAACACGGTGTACCGGGTCCAGGGAGAAGGAGGCGTCAGCTTCAGCTACAACGGCGAAGCGGAGCAGGACAGCCCCGGCATGGACATGCAGGACATGGGGCGAGACGCCGCCGACGCGAACCGTGAATCCATCAACGTCGGCAACATCTCCGGCAACAACCAAACCTTCGTAGTCGACCAGAACGGCGTCCACGAAGGCATCCAAGACGGCGACAGACTAGTCGCCGACACCCGCCAACCAGCCCAGCAAACCCAGCAGGTCCAGAACGGTCAGCAGACCGAAGCGGGCCAGCATGCCGAACAGACCCAGCAGGGTCAGGATGGTCGGCAGGCCGAACAGAGCCAGGAGGGAGAAGAAGCTCAACAGGTCCAGCAGACCCAGCAGGCTCAGGAAGGCCAGCGGGTCGAGCAGGGCCAGCAGGGACAAGAAGGTCAGCAGGTCCAACGGGATCAGCAGGGCCAGCAGGTCGAGCAGGGTCAGCGGGCTGAAGTCGGGCAGCCGGGGCAGGACGGTTTGCAGGCAGGGGACGGTCGGCAGTCGGCGCAAGGGCAGCAGCCGGAGGAGGCGGTGGATCAGCCTGCGTTCCCGACCGCCGGGGATGCGGCGGAGGCGAACCGCGTCCAGCAGCAGAGCCAGACGCAACAGGGTGGCCAAACCACTCAGCAGGCAGCACAGGTCGAAAACCGGGAAGCACAGGAGAAGCCGGTGCTCGACGGACTGCGTACCGAGAATGCCGAAAACCGGGCGAAGAATCCTCCGGCCCGGTCGCAGACCGAGATGTCCCCCGACGAGATCGATCAACAGCACCACGTGAACGCGGGCCTCCCGTCAGCCGCGGAAGCCCCCGGATACGACAGCGGCGAACTCGCCAACGCAGGCTCCAGCGGCCAGCGCGACTACGCAGACCGCGCCAGAACCCAATCCTCCCGATCCCCAGACCGAGGCAACGACGGCCCCGGCCTAAGCAGGTAACCCACCCACCGCCCGCCGCCGACCCAATCCAGCGGCACGCGGCGCCGCGGCACACCCACCGCACCCACAGCACGACCGCACCGGCGGCACCCACCGCACCCTCCGCACCCAGGCACCCAAGCCCGCCACGAGACGCCACCCGACAGAAACCCCTGCGAGGGGACACTCCGCAGCGGTGCACCTGCCGGCGCATCCGACGGGTGGGCACCTGAGGGTGGATCCCGTCGGCGGGACGCCCCGACGGCACATCCCAGCGGCGCCACGCGCCCGGGGCACCCGGCGGCGCACGCGCTCGGGTCGACCCCAGGCAACCCCAGCCGTCAACAGACACCGCCCACCACACCGACGATCCACCTGCGAGGGGACACTCCACAGGCGGACCGTACGTAGAGTGCGCCGCGCCGCTTGGATTCGCTGTCGAGCGTGCCGCCCGTGGGATGCACCGTCGAGCCTCCCGCCCGCGATGCCAGGCGCGGCATCCCACACGGCTGGGCCGCCCGTCGTGGTGCCGCCCGTGGTGTGTGCCTACGGGCGTGTCGCTCGGGATGCGCGTCAGGCATCCGGCCTGTGGAGTGTCCCCTCGTAGGTGGGTTGCACACCCGACGGACCGCACGCCACGGGCGCGCCCCGGCGGGTGGGGATCGCTGGTAGGCGGTTGGGGTCAGTAGACGATCGCCTGGGTGTTGTTGGTGAGGATTTCTTCGGTGAAGGTGGGGGCGCCGGCGATGCGGGTGCCTGGGCGGAGGTCGGGTTGCGTGAGGGCGCGGCGGTTGGCGCATTGGGTGCAGACGGTTAGTTGACCGCCTTCCAGGACCGCGGTGAGTAGGTCGGTGAGTGGGGCGGCGTGTGGCAGTTCGAATGTCTCGGCTCGGCCGGGTACGGCGAACCACACCGCTTCGCCGGTCAGCCAGAGTGAGACCGTTGCCCCGGCGGCGACTGCGGAAGCGGCGACGGTGAAGGCCTGGTTCGCGCGCTCGGGTTCGTCGGCGCCTGCGGTCAGCTTGATCACCAGCGTTCGAGACATCCCGTTAAAGTAGCCCGCCCCGAACGAACAACGGCGTGCGGGATCTCACGTGAGGGTCGCCGTACGCATCCTCTAGACTGACCGGGTGCTGCATGTTGTGTTCACTACGTTGCTGATTCTGGTCTGTGTGTTCATGGGCTGGTTCTCGGCGTTTGTCGTCTACCGGTTGTACCGCGGTCGCGGTGCCAACTGAGTGGGCTGAGTGATCGCATGGCGTTCGAGATTTCGCAGGATCTGCATCCGGACCTGATGCCGCTCGCCTGGCTGGTGGGGCGTTGGGAAGGGCGCGGGCACGGGGATTACCCGACGATCGAGAAGTTCGAGTTCGGGCAGCAGATCGACTTCACCCACAACGGCAAGCCGTACTTGCACTACGTCAGTCAGACGTACGTGGTCGGCGAGGACGGCACCAAGGAGCGTCCGCTCGCGGTCGAGACCGGGTTCTGGCGGCCGCAGCCGGGCAACAAGCTCGAGGTGATCCTGGCGCACCCGACCGGGATCGCCGAGATCTGGTACGGCGACATCGACGGCGCGAAGATCGAGCTCCAGACCGACGTGGTCGCCCGCACCACCTCCGCGAAGGAAGTCACCGCCGGCCACCGGCTGTACGGCCTGGTGAACGGCGAACTCCTCTGGGCCTACGACATGGCCGCCGAAGGCCAGTCACTCCAGCCCCACCTCTGGGCAACCCTCGTCCGCTCATAGGCCACGCGCAGGGCAAGCGTCCTCGCGGATTCGCACGTCAGAAGCCCAGATCCGGGAGCCGGACCGGGCTTCCGCCGCTGTGTTCGTCTCAGACCTTGGGGTGCTTCGGGGTGATCCGTGTCGCGACCGAGGTCCAGCTGATGACGTCGCCGCTCTTCAACGGCATCGGGTCGCCGTCGCCGTTGAGCGGTGCTGTCACCGTGGCGACCTCGCGAAGACCGATGAACTGACCCGTCTTCGCGTCGATGATCAGCTCCTTGCGGATCCCCCACAGCTCCACCAGCCCGATCGCCCGGCCGACCTTCCCGTCCAGATTGACCGCGTTCGGAAGGAGCTGGATGTTTCGGATGCCGCGCAGCGCCTTGTACAGCGTGGCCCGCCGCTCCGACGTCGCGAAGCCGGACACCAGGATGCTCCCGGCGCGCTCGAACGCCCGATAGTCGCCCTGTGCCGGAGCATCACCCAGCCCGGGCCAGGTGTGGTCGTTCTTCCGCAGCGCCGCGAGCAGGGCGGCCGGGTCCTGGGGCAGCCGTGCGACGAAGTCGGCCGACGGATTCATCCAGCCGGCCTTGCAACCGTTCGTCGTGCCCTGCGCCTGGACCACAACGGCACCGCCGGTCAGGACGGCACAGGCGTCCGCGGTCTGGATCTTCTGCGGCTTGACGTTGAGCGGGTCGGTGCGGTGCCAGAGCTGCTCGGCGGCTTTGCTGGAGAACTCCTGCTTGGCGCCGAGCACCGAGATTGCGGTGAACGGCGGCCGCTGGGTGGACGGAACCCACCAGTCGCTGACCGAAAGGCGAGTGCCGTGGTATTCGTTGCGCGGACCGAAGTTCCATCCTTCCTGGCTCCGCTGGGTGACCCGTCGGTACTGGCCGGCCGGGATCGGTGCGTCCGGGGCACTCGTCGACTGGTCGGCGGCGGTCGCCAGGAACGTGCCGGCGTCAGCCGCCGCCCCAGGCGCGACCGTCCCGTCATTCTTGGTGACGACGTCGTTGACGAGGAAGCCGGCCGCCAGCGTTCCGGCGAGGGCACCGGCGAGCACCATCCGGCGGGCCCCGGTCGAGCGGCGCTTTGCAGGTTGCGGGGTCAGCACCCTTTGACGGGCGCGGGCGAGGACCAGCGGGTCGGCCGGCGGTACGTCGTGGTTCAGGCGCTTGAGCGCATCGATCTCGGTCATGAGCGGTTCTCCTGGAAGCCTGGGCCCAGCGCGGCGCGCAGGACTCGACGGGCACGGTGCAGGCGGGACGCAACCGTCCCGGCGGGGATGTTCAGGGCAGCGGCGATCTCGGGATAACTGAGGTCTTCCCACGCGTAGAGCAGCAGGACGTCCCGGTCGGTCTGCCGGAGGCCGGCCAGTACGCCGGCCAGCGCGCGCGAGGTCGTCTCCGCGTCGACCCGGTCGGCGACCTCGGCGGAGAGCAGGTCCGCGCCGTCCGGCGCTGCGCCCGGGGCGGAGCGCGAGTACGCCCGGTACTGGCGGATCTCGTCACGACGCCGGCGGCGGATCAGATTGGTCGCGATGCCGTACAACCAGGGCATCACGCCAGACGGCGACTCACGGTAGCGGTCCCGACGCTCGAAGGCGATCAGGAAGGTTTGCGCGACGAGGTCGTCCGCCTCGCCGGTGCCGAGCCGGCGAGCGATGTACCGATGGATCGCGGGAGCGTGCAGGTCGAACAGCACCGCGAAATCCTCCGGCGTCCGAAGGCTCGCGGAGTCGAGATCCGGGTCGGCGGACCGGCTCGTCCCACCGGGTACGGCGGTCTCCGCCGCCGGTATCCGACCTGGTATCGGGGGCGGACTATGGATCTCAGGTATGCGTTCCCGACCGAGAGACGCTGTCAGCGGTTGCTTCATACCTGTTTGTTGTCCGGTCCCCGTGCAGCGCTTCTCAAAAATCTACTCGCCGAACACGCCTCAACTCTCGGCCACCCACGAGTACTCGACCTTCGGTCGGCCGCTGCGTCCGTCGTAGCGCTGGGTGCGCAACGCCTGACCCTGATCGGCCAGGTGTTCGAGGTAGCGCCGCGCCGTGATCCGCGACGTACCGAGCGACGTCGCGACCTCCTCGGCGGTCCACCCCTCCCGGTTCGCCAGTAGCTGCACGACCCGGTCGAGCACGCCGCCGGCCAGCCCCTTCGGCACCGACGAGACGGTTGCCGGATGCAACAACCGGTCGACCTCGTCCTGGTCCGCGACGACCTCGCCGAGTGCGGCGGCCCGGCGTTGCCGTGCGTACGCCGTCAACCGGTCTCGCAGCGTCTCGAACGCGAACGGCTTCAGCACGTACTGCACCACGCCGATCCGCGCCGCAGCCTGCACCGCCGCGACCTCCCGGGCCGACGTCACCGCGACCACGTCCGTTTGGTTGCCAAGGGCACGCATCCGCCGGACGATGTCCAGCCCGTGCCCGTCCGGCAGGTTCATGTCGAGCAGTACCAGGTCCAGGTCGCCCCGCGCGAGCACCTGCAAGGCGCGTCCCGCTGTACCGGCGACGCCGACGCAGGTGAAGCCGGGCAGCCGGTCGACGTACGTGCGGTGCGCCTCCGCGGCGACCGGGTCGTCCTCGACGACCAGTACGCGCAGGTCAGGCACTCGTGCTCACCGCCCGCGGCAGCCGTACCCGCACGGTCAGCGCGGGTACGTCGTCCAGCTCGGAATCGGGATCGACCATCAGCGAACCCTGCCACCGTTCGACCGTACTGCGCACCAGCACGAGCCCGAGACCGTGTCCCGGCTCGGCCTTCGTCGTCCAGCCGCGCTCGAAGATGTGCGCCAGCTCCACCGATCCGAGTTCGGCCCCGGTGTTCGTCACGACCAAGTCGATCGAGTCCGCCAAAGCGGCTGCCCGGAACTCCACCTTCCGCGGCGCCGGGCCGCCGCGCGCGGCCTCGATCGCGTTGTCCAGCAGGTTTCCGACCACGGTCACCACGTCCTGGGCCGGCAGCCGGGTGTTCAGCGTCTCGTGCCCGAGGTCCAGCGACAGGACCACACCACGCTCCTGTGCCTGCGACAACTTTGCCAACAGCAACGACGCGAGGACCGGGTCGCCGACGGTCCCGACGACCCGATCCGTCATCGCCTGCGCGAACTGCAACTCCGACACCGCGAACTCCCGGGCCCGTTCCGGCTTGCCGATCTCGATCAGGCTGACGACGGTGTGCAGCCGGTTCGACGCCTCATGATTCTGCGCCTGCAGCGATTCCGCCAAACTCCGTACGGCGTCCAGCTCGCCGAGCAACCGCTGCAGCTGGGTGTGGTCCCGCAGCGTGACGATCCGGCCGCGGCCGGACGGCTGCTGGTTCACGACGACCACGCCCTGCGCCCCGAGGTGCAGTTCGTCGTACGCCGTACGCCCGGACGCGAGCAGTTCGGCCAGCGGTGCGCCGAGGGGCAGCTCCTCCAGCGGCGTACCGGGTGCTACCGCACGGAGCCCGAGCAGCGTCAGCGCCTCGTCGTTCGCGAGCTGTACGCGGCCGGCGACGTCGAGCAGGATCAATCCTTCGCGCGCGGCGTGCAGGACGCCTTCGTAGAAGTCGAGCATCCGCGCCAGCGACTGCGTTCCCATCCCTCGGGTGGCCCGCCGTACCCGCCAGGTGACGAGCGCGTTGCCGGCGATCGCGACGCCGAGCATGAGGCTGGCGATCCCGAGCATCGAGCGCAGGTCGAGCCGCACGAGCTCCCACCAGCTAGGAGCGGCCAGACCGCTCACCGCGGCGTCCCGGACGGCTTGCGCGCGAGAGCGGCTCACCAGCACGATCCAGACCATCGCAATGAGTACTGTCGCCGTGACGGTCTGCAACCAGAAGACCTGGCGGCGCAACTCCCACGACCGACGTTTCATGCCGATCAGTCTGCCCCGAACTCGCGCAGCGAACGATATGAACGAAATGCGCACTTCTCCTGTGCGTCACGTCACAGTTACCCACTAGGTGCCTCTGAGGTACCAGCCACCCCTCCGCCAGGCCGATACAGGAGTCCACCAATGTCGAGCCCGACCGAACCCCGCCCGACTCCGGTGCGCAACGACCGGACCCACTTCCTCTACATCGCCGTCATCGTCGCCGTCGCCCTCGGCGTCGGTGTCGGACTGCTGTTCCCGGCCTTCGCGGTGGAGCTGAAACCGCTCGGCACCGGGTTCGTCAACCTGATCAAGATGATGATCAGCCCGATCATCTTCTGCACGCTGGTCCTCGGCATCGGCTCGGTCCGCAAGGCCGCTAGCGTCGGCAAGGTCGGCGGTCTCGCGCTCGTCTACTTCCTGGTGATGTCGACGGTCGCGCTCGCCATCGGCCTGGTGGTCGGCAACCTGATCCACCCGGGCTCCGGGCTGAACCTGACCGACAAGCTGCGCGAGACCGGCCAGAAACAGGCCGCCGGCGCGCACGCGACCACGACCGACTTCCTGCTCGGCATCATCCCGAAGACGATCGTCTCCTCGCTGACCGAGGGCGAGGTCCTGCAGACCGTGCTGGTCGCGCTGCTGATCGGGTTCGCCCTGCAGGCGATGGGCGCCAAGGGCCAGCCGATCCTCGACGGTATCGGCCACCTCCAGCGGCTGGTCTTCAAGGTGCTCTCGATGATCATGTGGGTCGCGCCCGTCGGTGCCTTCGGCGCGATCGCGAACGTCGTCGGAGCGACCGGCACCGACGCACTCGTCAGCCTGGGCAAGATCATGCTGGCCTTCTACATCACGTGTCTGATCTTCGTGGTGGTCGTGCTCGGCACGCTTCTTCGCGTGGTCACCGGGATCTCGATCTTCCAGCTGCTGCGATACCTCGGCCGCGAGTTCCTGCTGATCGTGTCGAGCTCGTCCTCGGAGACCGCCCTGCCGCGGTTGATCGGGAAGATGGAACACCTCGGCGTCGACAAGTCCGTCGTCGGTATCACGGTCCCGACCGGGTACTCGTTCAACCTCGACGGGACCGCGATCTACCTGACGATGGCGTCGTTGTTCATCGCCGAGGCGATGAACCAGCCGTTCTCGATCGGGCAGCAGATCTCGCTGCTGCTGTTCATGATCGTCGCCTCGAAGGGCGCGGCCGGTGTCACCGGTGCGGGCCTGGCCACGCTGGCGGGCGGGCTGCAGTCGCACCGGCCGGAGCTGGTCGACGGCGTCGGGCTGATCGTCGGGATCGACCGGTTCATGTCCGAGGCCCGGGCGCTCACGAACTTCGCCGGGAACGCGGTCGCGACCGTCCTGGTCGGCCACTGGGTCGGCGAATTCGACAAGGAGCAGGCGAAGCAGGTCTTCGCCGGCAACGACCCGTTCGACGAGGCCGCCTTCGCCGCCGGCGACACCCACGCCGGCGACGCCCACGACACTGGCGCCCCGACCCCTGTCTCGGCCCGCACCGCCGACGTCTAGACCATCTGTCCCACCCCTCAAGCACTGCCCGCCGAAGCCACAGCCCGGCGGGCAGTGCGCTGTCCGGACCGCCCGACCGTCACCAACGCCCGACCCGGATTACTTCCCGTGCAACAGCTCGACGACCGGCGCGAGGTCTTCGAGGTACGTCGCGTTGACCGAGATGTACGACGCGCCGAACTCGTCCCGGCGGCGCTGCAGTTCGTCGGCCATCTGCTGCGGCGTACCGCGCAGCATCATCAGCGAGTCGCTCGCCTCCAGTACTTCGGGGTCGACGCCGGCCGCCTGCTTCGTCCACGGCGGCAGCTCGCGGGTACCGGCCGCGAACAGGTTCATCGCCAGCTCGATCTCGTCGGCCCGCGCACCGGCCAGCTCCTGCAGGTCCCGAACCAGCTTGGCGACCTCGGCCCGCGGTGTCATCGCGTCCTTGGCGAGGGACACGATGTCGGCCCGTGCGGCGGCCAGTGCGAGCGCCCGCGGTCCGCCGGCCGCCAGCATGATCGGTGTCTGGCGGTCGCCGTCCAGCTCGACCAGCAGATCCAGGGTTTCGCGGACCTGGTCGCGGCGCTGCTTCGCCGAACCCCACGGCAGCCCGAGCTCCGCGGTCTGCTGCTCCGCGACCGGGCGCCCGGTGCCGATGCCGAACTCGAACCGCCCGCCGGTCAGCACGGTCAGCGTGTGCGCCTCCCAGGCGGCCGCCCGCGGCGTACGCAGCGGAGCCGCGGCGACGAACGTACCGACGCGGATGTCCGCGACCGCGGCCGCCATCGCCAGCGACGGGAACGGCGACGGCAGCTGCAGCCCGTCGGGCATCAGCACGGTCGAGTACCCGGAATCGGCCGCCTGGCGCACGGTCTTGGTCCATGTCGCGCCGGTCGTCGGGCTGCCGACCACCCCGAACCTGAATGCTTTCATCGTCCCGCTCCCTCCGAAGTTTTCATAACTCCACCGTCGCGGTAGAAGGGGTCTGTCCACATCCCACGGTGGGAGTCCTTCGGTGTACGCCGGAGGACGTACTCTGGTGACATGTCACGCAACCGCAGCCCACTGCTGGACCGGCCCGGCGCCGTCGAGGCCGACGGACTCGACGCCGGTGTCGCCGCGCACTACGGCTCGGACCTGCGCGAACAGCGCGCGCTGGTCGCCGGTGAGGCGTTCGTCGACCTGTCGCACCGCGACGTCGTCACCATCACCGGCCCTGACCGGCTGACCTGGCTGCACGCGCTCACCACGCAGTACTTCGAGGGGCTCAAGCCGGGTACGTCGACCACCGCGCTGCTGCTGTCGCCGACGGGACACGTCGAGCATGTTATGTACGGCGTTGACGACGGGGAGACGTTCTGGTTGCACACCGAGCCGGGGGCTGCCGCGGCTTTGGTGGAGTGGCTGCAGAAGATGGTGTTCATGTCGCGCGTCGAGATTGCCGATGTCACCGACGAGTACGCGATCATCTGGCGCTCCGGGCCACCGCAAGGCGAGCACCTGACCCGCAGTGGTGAGGATTCGCTGGGCGGGCATGAGGTGTTCCTGCCGCGGGCCGAGTTGGCGAAGCTCGAGGGGCCCGCGGCGGGTGTGTGGGCGTACGAGGCGCTGCGGATCGAGGCGGGCCACCCGCGGTTCGGCCTGGACACCGACGAGCGGGCGATCCCGAACGAGCTCGGCTGGCTCGGGATCGGCGTACATCTGAACAAGGGGTGCTACCGCGGGCAGGAGACGG
The DNA here is from genome assembly GCF_006715085.1 of Kribbella jejuensis. Taxonomy (NCBI): domain Bacteria; kingdom Bacillati; phylum Actinomycetota; class Actinomycetes; order Propionibacteriales; family Kribbellaceae; genus Kribbella; species Kribbella jejuensis. The sequence continues at coordinate 55,135 of NZ_VFMM01000002.1, forward strand.
TCGCGCGGGTGCACAACCTCGGTCGTCCGCCGCGGCGGCTGGTGCGGTTGCACCTGGACGGTTCGGTGGATCGGCTGCCGGCGCACGGGGATGCCGTGCAGGCAGGGGAGAAGCAGGTCGGGTTCATCGGGTCGGCGGCGCGGCACCACGAGTTCGGGCCGATTGCCCTGGCCGTGGTGAAGCGCAGTGTGGACCCGGAGACGGCGCTGGAGATCGTCGCCGAGGACCAGCCGACCGTGACGGCGACGCAGGAAGTTCTGGTCGACCCCGAGGTCGGCCTGCACGTCCGCTCGCGTTTGTAAGGCTCAGACCGGCGAGCGGAGCCGGCGGCCGGTGGCGGGCAGCGATGCCTTGCTGGCCAGGCCGAGGGTGCCGAGGAACTGTTCGAGGCTGAAGGCGGCCATGCCGAGCGCGACCGGGTTGCCGGGGACCTTCGAGGCCTCCACGGTGAGGTCGGGCAGCGAGCCCGGCAGCACGTGATCCGGTAGTTCGGACCGGACGGCCGGGATCAGCCACTCGCTCAGGGCCGCCGTGGTCCAGCCGGTGAGCGTGATGTGCGAGATGTTCAGCAGATTGACCAGGTCCCCGAGCGCCGCGGCCAGGTAGTGCGAGGTACGACGAGCCAGCTCGGCCAGTGCGCTGTCGCCGCGGGTCAGCCCGTCGGCGACCGCGGCGACGAACCCGGGCTGCTGCGCTTCGCGCAGCGCCGGATGATCCGGATCGATCTCGGCCAGCGTGGTCTGCAGGCCGCAAACACCCAGGTACGCCTCGACGCAGCCGCGCCGACCGCACCGGCAGAGCCGGCCGTCGAGCTGGAGCAGGGTGTGTCCCCACTCGCCCGCGTTGTTCGTCTCGCCGCGCAGCAGCGCGCGGTCGATGACGATGCCGGCGCCGACCCCGGTGCCGAGGTTGACCACGGCCATGCTCTTCGTGGTCCGGCCGACGCCGAACCAGAGTTCCGAGAGTGCGATCGCCTTCAACGGGTTGTCCACGTACACCGGCAGGCCGAGACGCTCGGCGAGCAGGGCCTCGATGGTCACGTCGTGCCAGTCCCAGTTCGGGGCGAACACCGAGACGCCGGCGTCCGGCCGGACCTGTCCGGGCATGCTCACGCCGACGCCGGTGATCTGGGCCCGGGTGGTGCCGCCGTCTGCGATGGCCGCGTCGATCGCGCGGACGATGCCGTCGACGACGTACGTCTGGCCGTTCTGGTGCTCATCGAGCATCACCTGGCTCTGGCCGAGCGGCTGCAGCAACACGTCGTACACTGTCGCGTCGACATACGTCTCGGCGACGTCGATGCCGAGGATCCGGCCGCGGCCGGGGTCGATGGTGAGCCGCTCGTACGGACGGCCGACAGTGTTCTGTTCGATCGTCGCGATCCGCAGCACACCCTCGGACAGGAACTGGGTCACGAGGGTGGCGACGGTCGCCGGGCTGAGCCCGGTGTGCTTGGCGATCTCCTGCCGGGTCGAGGGCCCCAGGGTGAACAGTGCGTGCAGCACCTCGAACCGGCTCTCGTTGCGCAGGTCGCGAGATGTCTGCCGCGGCACGCTTCCCCCTTACACGCTCTCGATCCCGACTGCCCGAAGTTCCGGTGTGCCCGGTCCGTCGACGCCCTGGACGAGCAGCGTCAGCCCGGACCAGCCCGGCGGGATCCACAGTACGTCCGGATCGCCGCCGGAGAACGCCGGCCGGTCACCGAGCCAGACCCTGCCGAGGCACTCCCCGGACGCCCAGCCGGTGACCCGGACCTGGGCACCGTCCGGCCGGACCAGCACTCCATTCTCCAACGATGGAAGCTCCAGGTCGAGCCACGCCTCCTCGCCCGGGCGGAGCGTCAGCGGCAGTTGGAGCTCGGTGCCTTGCTCCCGGCGCAGTGCGAACGCGCCGAGTAGCTCGTCGTCCTGGACCGAACACGTCCACCCGAGTACCGGGCTCAGGGTGAGCAGCTCGGCGCGGAGGCCGCCGGCGCTCGGGTCGTGCGGAAGCGTCACCGAGAGCTGCTTGGTCCCCGCCGGCAGCAGCACCCAAGGATCCTCGACGTGAACCGTCCGAGGCTCTCCGTCGTCGATGCCGACCGCGACCGGACCGTGCAGGTCCTGAAGGTGCAGGGCGGCCGCCGACTCGGCTTGGACCCGACGCTTGTAGGTGATCGGAGTACCGACGCGGGTGCTGCTCCACCCGGTCAGGCCTCGCACTGGAGCCGGGGTGCCGGCCCAGTGGCCGTCGACTGTCCAGAGCGCCGAGATGTCGTGCGTCTCGACCACGTTCCACACCGAGCCGAGGCCGCGCAGGGCGCCGAGCCGCAGCGACGGCAGTCGTACGTCGTCGAAGTTCGCGTGACCCCAGATCTCGACCGTCGCCGCGAGCGCACCCTCCAGCCCGCGGACGTCGATCCGCTCCGTGGCGCCGAAGCCGGACAGCGTGTGGACGCGGCCGCCGATCGACAGGTTCACGATGTCGGACGCGCCCGCGACGAGCAGTTCGCCGGTGAGGTCGGTGGTGGTCGTGTATGTACCTCGTCCGCGGTACACGCCGAGCGACTCCAGCGTCGGCGGTTGCTCGTGTGTACCGGCCGGGATCGACGGCGCCACCGACGTACGCCGCCGTACCGTCACGTCAATTGTGCCGGCGGCCGCCGGGTCGTCGACCTCCGGCGGTGGCTCGACCGTGACCACGACGCCTTCGACGATCCGCGACGACCCGACCGGCACCTCTTCCGTACTGTTGCCGACGACAACGGTCACCGGAACCGACGAGCAGAACAACAGACCCTGCCGCGAATCCATCAGATCGGCCGACGCCAGCCGGAGCGTGGTCTCGCCGAGCGGCAGGTCGAGCAGCATCAGCGGACAGGAGTCCGCCGGCACCGCGACCGGCACGCCCTCGACGATCGCTCGCCCGTCCTCACTGCCGAGATTCGGTACGGCGACCAACCGTCCACCGCCGTCCAGGTTCAGCACCGAATGCGACGAGCTCGTCGGGAAGTCCGTGGCGATCTCGAGCGGTTCACCCGGTGTGGCGGACGCCAGCCGCGGGCCGAGCGCCTTCAACACCCAGGACAGCACCTGCGCCTCGGCGTACTCCGGTCGTTCGACACCGGTCGACGACACGTACCCGCCGAAGTCGTATCCGTGGCTCATGAAGTTGCCGGGCCGTCCCCAGTTCCCGCAGGACGGGGTGTATCCGAAGTTCCAGCCCGAGGACTGCAGGTACGGCGCGATCAGCGACGCGCCGCTCGCGAGCAGCCGGCGGAGTGTGCGGTGCCGTCGGTTCGTCTCGGTGACGAGCAACGGCAGCCCGCGTTCGGCGAGCAGTTCGGAGTACCGCCGTACCTCCTCCTCGACGAACGGTGAGTCGTCGTTCGGGTAGAAGTTGCACGCCGGTACGACGCCCTGCACATCTCCGGTGGCGCCGAAGAGATCCCCTTGCCCGGAGCAAGCGATCAGCGGTACGTCGATGCCGTGGGCAACTGCTTGGTCCCGCAACGCCTCGAGATAGCCGGGCCGGTCCGCGCAGTCGAAGAAGTCGAGCTCGTTCTCGAGCTGGACCATGATCACTGCGCCGCCCGCACCGTGCTGACGGTCGGCGAAGATCGGCAGCACCTGGTCGAACCAGTCCGTGACGGCCCCGAGGAAGCGGGGTTCGTTCTGTCGGACCCGCAGCGAGGGGTCGAGCCCGAGCCACGCGGGCAGTGCACCGCCGTCCCATTCCGAGCAGATGTACGGACCCGGCCGGGCGATCACGTACAACCCGACTTCGTACGCGAGATCCAGGAACGCGGCGACGTCCCGCCGGCCCTCGAAGGACCAGCGGCCGGGGGAGAGTTCGTGGAAGTTCCACGGCAGGTACACGTCGACACACGTGTAGCCCGATCGCCGTACCTGCTCGAGGCGCTCCCGCCACTGCTCCCGCGGCAGCCGGAAGTAGAACAGCGACGCGCACAGCACCACCTGCGGCTTGCCGTCGATCGTGATGCCGCGAGCATCCAGAGAAACTGTCACTTGACCCCTGCGCTTCCGCCGCTGATGTCCATCTCGTACAAGTACCGCTGTCCCAGGTAGTACACCAGGATCATCGGCAGCGTGAGCAGGATCGACCCCACCATCACCAGGTTCCAGGGTGGCGCCTGCAGCGCTTGCGACGTACTGGTGATGTACTGCACGCCCAGCGCCAGCGGCATCTTCGACTCGTCGTTCAGGTAGATCAACGGGCCCATGAAGTCACCCCAGGTCGCGGTCAGCGTGAAGATCCCGATCGCGATCAGTACCGGGGCCAGCATCGGCAGCATGATCCGCCGGTAGATGCCGAAGAAGCCCAGGCCGTCGACCATCGCGGCCTCGTCGATCTCGCTCGGCAGCCGGGAGACGAACTGCCGGACCAGGAACACGTTGAACGCGTTCGAGAAGAAGTTCGGCACGATCAGCGGCAGGTACGTGTTCACCCAGCCGAGGTCCTTGAACAGGATGAACTGCGGGATCATCGTGATCTGCGAGGGGATCATCATGGTCGCGATCACCACGATGAAAAGGGCGTTCTTGCCCGGCGCCCGCAAACGCGCGAACGCGTACCCGACCAGCCCGCTGGACAGCACCTGGCCGAGGACCGCCCCGGCCGAGATGATCATCGAGTTCAGCAGGAACCGCTGCATCGGCAGTTCGGTGCCGAACACGCGGGTGAAGTTCTCCCAGTGGAATTCGCGCGGGAGGATCGTGAACGTGTTCGCGTTCACCGTCTGGTCGCTGGACAACGCGATCGAGACCACGAACACCAGCGGTACGCACAGTACGGCGGACACCAGGATCAGTGTCGCGTAGGAGAACGGTGTCGCGCGGAACACGCCGACGACCCGCTCCCGGCTGCGTGTGCGTTCCTGCTGCCCCGGTGCGGCAGCGGAGATGACGGTGGCCATTCACTTCACCTCGGTCTCGTAGAACACCCAGCGGCGGGCGGTACGGAAGGCGAGCAGCGTGAACCCCAGGATGACCAGGAACAGCATCCACGAGATCGCCGAGGCGTACCCCATCTTGTAGAACGAGAACGCCTGGTCGAACAACAGCGGGACCATCGTCTGGCTGGCGTTGTTCGGGCCGCCCTTGGTCAGGATGTAGACCTGGGAGAACACCTGGAACGCACCGATCAACCCCATGATCAGGTTGAAGAAGATGATCGGGGTCAACTGCGGGATCGTGATGCTCCAGAACTGCCGGATCCGGGAGGCGCCGTCCACCTCGGCGGCCTCGTACAGCTCGCGGGGAATGCCTTTCATTGCCGCAAGCAGCAGTACGGTCGCGCCGCCGGCGCCCCAGACGGACAGCAGGATCAGCGCCGGCTTCACCCACACCGCCTCCAGCAACCAGGACGGGCCGGGGATCCCGAAGATGTTGAGTACGTCGTTCAGCGGGCCGGAGGGCGCGAGCACCATCTTGAAGATCATCGCGGTGGCGACCAGCGGTACCAGGGTCGGCAGATAGATCAGCGTCCGGAACACCTTGCGGGCACGAACCTGCTTGTTCAGCAGGTTCGCCAGCCACAGCCCGATCACCAGTCCGAGCGGGACCGAGATCGCGGCGTAGTAGAACGTGTTCCACAACGCCTTCCAGAACACCGGATCGTCGGTGAGCAACCGGGTGTAGTTCTGCAGCCCGACCCACTTCGGCGGCGTGAACGAGTCCCAGTCGGTCAGCGAGATGTAGATCGACGCGATCATCGGCCCGAGCAGGAAGACCAGGAACCCGATGATCCACGGCGAGGCGAACAGGTAGAACCAGAGCGCCTCGCGGCGGCGCAGCCTCGACATCAGGCCGGCTTGACGATGGACTCGAGCTGCTTCTGGATCGCGGTCAGCGCGGTCCGCGCGTCCTGCTTGCCGAGCCAGAAGTCGGCCAGCCCGTCGTCGAACGCCTTCTGCATCTCGTTCCACTGCGGGATGAACGGCGCCCGGTAGACGAACCCGCTCGACTCGCCGAACACGTTCATGTTCACCGGCTTGGTCATCCACGACGGCTTCAGGAACGCGTCGCTCTTCTGTACGTCGAGGTTGGCCGGCACGTCCTGACCGGTCGCGATGATCTGCTGCTGCGCATCCGGCGAGGTGAGGAAGTCGATCGCCTTGAACGCCGCGGCCGGGTTCTTCGCGGTACGGGAGATGGCCAGTCCGCTGCCGAACGCGGTCACCGCCTGCTGCTTGCCCTTCCACAGCGGCGCGATGTCCCAGTCGATCTTCGACTTGGTCAGGCCGCCGATGCCCCAGAAGCCGGTGGTGTTCACCGCGACCTTGCCGTTCGCGAACGCCTGGTCGCCGCCGACGTCGGCGCCCATGTTCGCGTAGTCCTTCTGGGTCGGTACGACGTTGTGCTTGAAGATCAGGTCGCCGGCCCACTGCAGCGCCTCGACCACCTCGTCGCTGGCAACCGCGGGCTTGCCGCTGTCGTCGATGATCTTCCCGCCGTTCTGGTACACGAAGCTCCACCACTGCGCCCACCAGCCGGAGCCTGCGTAGCCCCACTGCTTGCCGGGGATCGTGAGCTCCTTGAACGCACTCAGCGCGTCGTCCCAGGTCCAGTCGGCGCTCGGCGCCTTGAGACCCTTCGCGCTGAACAGCGCCTTGTTGTAGAAGACGATCATCGCGCCGGAGCGGTCCGGGATCGCGTAGACCTTGTCCTGGTACGAGTACAGCTTGCCGATCGAGCCGAACCGCTTCTCCAGGTCGAGGCCGGCCTTGCTCGCCAGGTCGTCCAGCGGCTGGATCTGGTTCTTGCTCGAGTACACGTTGACGCTCTCGGCGACCTGCATGATGTCCGGGCCCTTGCCGCCGGCGATCATCGTCTGCACCTTCTGCGCGTACCCGTCGTTCGGGATCAGCTGCAGGGTGATCTTGAGCTTCGGGTACTTCTGCGTCAGCAGGTCGATCCGCTTCTGGTACGTCGTCTTGTCGTTCTCGCCGCCCCACACCGTCATCACCAGGCCGGCGGCCTCGGCATCGCCCGAGGCGGTGGCGGTCTTGTTGTCGGATCCGCAGGCCGTCAGCGTGATGACGCCGGCCGCCAGTCCCAGTCCGAGAAATCCACGCCGCCCGAGCCGGGTGCTGTCCATCGTCATCGCTGACCCTCCTGCATGTTGAACCCTGAGGGTTTCTGTTCAACCCTGGGGGATTTGGGTGGCGGTTAAACTAACCATTGGGATAACCCCTGACAAGACCTCACGCCCCGAAAACCCAAACCGTGATTCTTTGGCGCGCGGCAAGTGGACAAGATCATTGGCAACTGGATGTTTTGCGCCTGTACAGTTCAGCCGTGACCGAACCTGTGATCGTGGCCGACGTCGTCCGCAGCAACTTCGTCGAAGGACACCACCGCGGCTCCGTGGTCGTGACCGACCCGGACGGCACCGTCGCCTGGTCGGTCGGCGTCGTCGACGAGCCGATGTTCCCGCGCTCGTCCAACAAGCCGATGCAGGCGCTCGGCATGCTCCGTAACGGGCTCCCGCTCGAAGGCAACCTGCTCGCGCTCGCCGGCGCATCCCATTCCGGCGAGCAGTTCCACCTGGACGGCGTACAGGAGATCCTCGCCAAGGCCGGGCTGGACGCGTCGGCGCTGCGTACGCCGCCGGCGTACCCGGTGGACGAGACCGCCCGGGATGCCTGGGTCCGCGCCGGTCGTACGCCGGAACGCATCGCGATGAACTGCTCCGGCAAACACGCCGCGATGATCCTCACCAGCACGCTCAAGGGCTGGCCGATCCACGACCCGGCCACCGAGAACGACCCGCATGCGCAGTGGGGCGCCGACGACTACCGCTCGCCGAACCACCCGCTGCAGCGGGAGATCCGCACCGCGATCGAGGACTCGGCCGGCGAGAAGGTGTCCCACGTCGCGGTCGACGGCTGCGGCGCCCCGATCTTCGCGATCAGCCTCGCCGGGCTGGCCCGCTCCTTCGGGCTGTTCGCAGCGGCGGCACCGGACACGTACGAGGGCCGGGTGGCGCAGGCGTTCCGCGACTTCCCGCAGTACGCCAGCGGAAGCACCCGCGACGAGACCGAACTGATCCGCGGCGTCCCCGGCCTGTTCTGCAAGATCGGCGCGGAAGGCGTCTACGCCGCAGGCCTCGCGGACGGCCGCGGCATCGCCATCAAGATCGAAGACGGCGACAACGCCAAACGAGCCCGCCAGGTAGTCATGGCCGCCACCCTCCGCCACCTAGGCATCGGCGAGCCCGTGATCGACAAGCACATCGAGCTGCCCGTCATCGGCGGCGGTGTCCAGGTCGGCTCCACGCGCCCGAGCGCACTCTTCGCCTGACCTTTCCGGAACCTTTTCGTCGCAGGACGCCGATTGGTTACCGGAGAACGTTCATTTTGCCCGCAGTCGATCGACCACGGGTGAGGGGAACGGGAGCGGCGTGGTGGGGGTCGGGAGGGCGTAGCCGGCGTACAGCCGGCGGCGGATTGCTTCCAGGGGGAAGGTTTGCTGGTAGATCGCCAGTTTGACCGTGATGCCCTCGAGTGTTGCTCTTAGCAACATTTCTTCGAGGGCGGGGTCGGGGGCGCCGCGGGCGGTGAAGATGTCGCGGATGGCGTCTTCTACCTGGGAGAGGCGGTCTGACTTGGCGGTTTCGACGCGGGCGAAGACGTCGTGGGTGCTGGGCTGCATCATCAGGGTGATGGCCAGGCGCTGGATGGGGAGCGAGCCGGCCGCGGCCATCAGGGCGCCGTCGATGATGGCGGCCAGGCGTTCGTCGGGGGTGCCGTCGATGGTCAGGATGGCGGCGATGCCGTCCAGCCAGCGGTCCAGGAGTTCGGCGGCGAGTTCTTCCTTGGTAGCGAAGTAGTACGAGACCAGGCCGCGGGATACGCCGGCCGCGGTGGTGATGTCGGAGATCGACGCGGCCTCATAGCCCTTCGCGGCGAACACCTCGAGCGCCGCGGTCAGGATGCGTTCGCGGGACCGCTCCCGCAGTTCCTGGTTCACGCTTGCCGATCGCGGCACTGACTCCTCGCAAATGGTCAGGCCCGAAGCGCCGGACAACCCCCATACCCCTGTGTGTCCGGCGCCTCCGGGCTGACCCCCCGTGTTACGGCCCCTCCCCAGGCGCCATCTATAGACTGGACGTCCAGTCAACCAAAGTCAAAGGCCGTCCCGTTTTCCGGACACGCGCTGTGAACAGGTAAGATGAGGTCGCTGCGCCCTGTGTCGAGTGGCACGTGAAACCAGCCGTAGCCACCGCCTAACACTTCCGATGACTTTGGAGCGCTCCTTCATGCCTGTCCGTAACGACCTGCGCAACGTCGCGATCGTGGCCCACGTCGACCACGGGAAGACCACCCTCGTGGACGCGATGCTGTGGCAGTCCGGCGCCTTCGGTGCGCACCAGCACGTGGACGAGCGGGCGATGGACTCCGGCGACCTGGAACGTGAGAAGGGCATCACGATCCTCGCCAAGAACACCGCCGTCCGGCACAAGATGGCCAACGGCGAGCAGGTGACGATCAACATCATCGACACCCCCGGTCACGCGGACTTCGGTGGCGAGGTCGAGCGCGGTCTGTCGATGGTGGATGCGATCGTGCTGCTGGTGGACGCCTCCGAGGGCCCGCTGCCGCAGACCCGGTTCGTGCTCCGCAAGGCGCTGGCCCGCAAGATGCCGGTGATCCTCGTGGTGAACAAGGTGGACCGCCCGGACGCCCGGATCTCCGAGGTCGTCGACGAGACGTACGAACTGTTCCTCGATCTGCTCGACCACGACGCCGACCAGAGCGCGCTGGACTTCCCGGTCGTGTACGCGTCGGCCCGGGCCGGCCGCGCCTCGCTGAACCAGCCGGCGGACGGCGGCCTGCCGGACTCCGAGGACCTCGAGCCGTTGTTCGAGACGATCCTCGCCAACGTTCCGGCCCCGGAGTACGTCGAGGACGCGCCGCTGCAGGCCCACGTGACAAACCTGGACGCCTCGCCGTTCCTCGGCCGCCTCGCCCTGGTCCGGGTGCACGAAGGCACGCTGAAGAAGGGCTCGCAGGTCGCGTGGTGCAAGCACGACGGCTCGATCGAGCGGGTGAAGATCACCGAACTGCTCGTCACCGAGGCGCTCGAGCGGGTGCCCGGCGACTCGGCCGGCCCGGGCGACATCGTCGCGATCGCGGGCATCCCGGACATCATGATCGGCGACACCCTCGCCGACCCGGAGAACCCGAAGCCGCTGCCGCTGATCACCGTCGACGAGCCGGCCATCTCGATGACGATCGGTACCAACACCTCCCCGCTGGCCGGCCGCCAGAAGGGCACCAAGGTGACCGCCCGACTGGTCAAGGACCGGCTCGACAAGGAGCTGGTCGGCAACGTGTCGATCCGGGTCCTGCCGACCGAGCGTCCCGACGCCTGGGAGGTGCAGGGCCGGGGTGAGCTCGCGCTGGCGATCCTGGTCGAACAGATGCGCCGTGAGGGCTACGAGCTGACCGTCGGCAAGCCGCAGGTGGTCACCCGGGAGATCGACGGCAAGCGGCACGAGCCGGTCGAGCGGCTGACCATCGACTGCCCCGAGGAGTACCTCGGCACCGTCACGCAGCTGCTCGCGGTCCGCAAGGGCCGGATGGAGCAGATGACCAACCACGGCACCGGCTGGGTGCGGATGGAGTTCCTGGTACCGGCGCGTGGCCTGATCGGGTTCCGTACCGAGTTCCTCACCGACACCCGCGGTACCGGTATCGCGCACCACGTGTTCGAGGGGTACGAGCCCTGGTTCGGCGAGCTGCGCACGCGGCCGAGCGGTTCGCTGGTCGCGGACCGGGCCGGCGCCGCCACGTCGTACGCGATGATCAACCTGCAGGAGCGCGGCACGCTGTTCGTCGAGCCGACCACCGAGGTGTACGAGGGCATGATCGTCGGCGAGAACTCGCGCTCCGACGACATGGACGTCAACATCACCAAGGAAAAGAAGATGACCAACGTCCGGTCGTCGACGGCGGACGAGTTCGAGAAGCTGGTCCCGGCCCGGAAGCTGTCGCTCGAGCAGTCGCTGGAGTTCTGCCGCGAGGACGAGTGCGTCGAGGTCACGCCGGACGCGATCCGGATGCGCAAGGTCGCGCTGACCCAGATCGAGCGCGCCAAACTCGGCCGCAAATCCAAGAGCTGAGACCACCAGGACACGAACCGGAAACGGTCGGTCACGGGATGCGGCGAAGGTACATCAGGGTGTGATACACCATTCCTCGGCCGCCGGTGGGGGCCGCCCGGGGGAAAGAAAGTTTTGATTCGTTACCAACCAGACGTGAGGTAGCGACGTCTGTCTTGTGGAAGCACTCTTTGGGGGAAGGACAAGGGAATCATGAGCATTCTGCGTAAGCTCGGCGCGACGCTGACGGCCGCCGCGTTCGTGGGTGTCGGGGCACTGGCGGGGACCACGGCCGAGGCCGCGCCCCAGGTGGTGAAGTCGGCGCAGAACTCCGTCACCACGCTGCCGCCGTCGGGCAAGGTGCCGACCGCGACCGCGGCGAAGACCACCGCGGCGTCGACCCGGGCGACGATGGCGAAGTACCGGCTGGACAGCCGTTGTATGACGAAGGGCCGGGTGCTGTGCATCAACAAGCACACCCGGAAGTTGGTGTACCTGGTCAACGGCAAGCCGATCCAGGTGATGGACGTCCGCTTCGGTGCGTCGAAGACCCCGACCCGCAACGGCGTCTTCAAGGTCTACCGCAAGTCGAAGAACCACGTCTCGACGCTGTACCACTCGAAGATGCCGTACGCGATGTTCTTCAGCGGCGGCCAGGCGGTGCACTACTCGTCCGACTTCCGCGCGCGCGGCTACAACGGCGCGTCGCACGGCTGCGTGAACGTCCGCGACAAGAAGAAGATCGCCTGGATGTTCGCCCGCGTGCACATCGGCGACAAGGTCGTCGTCTACAACAAGTGAACTGATGCACCAGCACAGCGGCCAGGGAGCTACTCCCCGGCCGCTGTCGCGTTCCGGAACGCCTTGTACAGCCTGGGTTCCACCAAGCAGAACGTCGCCTTGGACACCTTCGCCGCCGTACGACGCAACGTCTGTACGGCGATGTCCGCGGCCGACTGCGCCGGCCATCCGTAGATCCCGGCCGACACCGCGGGGAACGTCATCGTCGCGCAACCGAGCTCGTCCGCGATCCGCAAGGCGTTGCGGTAGCAGGACTCGAGCAGGGCCGGATCCCGTTGGCCCGCGGTGTAGTTCGGCCCGACGACATGGATCACGTACGACGCGGGGAGTGCGCCCGCGGTGGTCCACACCGCCGTACCGGTCGGAGTGCCGTCCGGGTACCGCTCGATCAGTTCCGCGAGGATTTCCGGGCCTCCGGCACGGTGGATCGCTCCGTCCACGCCACCGCCGCCGCGAAGGGCGTGATGGGCGGCGTTCACGATCGCGTCGGTGGGTACCGTCGTGATGTCGGCGGTGCTCAGAACAATTTCCATCAGCGGTTCCTCCGGTACCCTGAGGGGCCAACCGAATCGGTGGTGGGGACGTCCTACGAGTGTAGGAAGGGGATCCGATGCGCGGGCTGATGGTTCGGAAGTTCGTCTCGACGCTGGCGGTGGGTGCTGCGTTCGCGGCGCTGCTGACCGCGGGAACGAGCGCGACCGCGACGACCTCCGATGTTCGCGCGACCCCGTTCGAGGTCAGCGGTGAGCTGCCGATCTACCCGAAGGCCCTGTACAAGAACGGGTCCAGCGGAGGCGGAGTCCGCAAGGTCGAGGCCCGGCTCGTGCAGCTCAAGCTGCTCGAGAAGCGCTACCAGGACGACGACTTCGGGACCATGACCCGGTCCGCGGTGAAGAAGTTCCAGAAGTCGAAGGGCATTCCCCCGCTCGGGTACGTCGACCAGAACACCCTGAACCAGCTGGTCAAGGTGACCCACGAGCCGACCCAGACCGAGCTGTACCCGCCGGCGCCCGTGGTCGACGGCAAGAAGCTCGACCCGCGCTGCGCGACCGGTGTGGCGCTGTGCATCGACAAGACCACCCGCAAGCTGCGGTACGTCGTCGACGGCGTCGTGAAGATGCAGATGGACGTCCGGTTCGGCGCGGTGAAGACCGCGACCCGCGAGGGCAGCTTCACCGTCGGCTGGAAGAGCCGTAACCACGTCTCGACGCTGTACGACTCGAAGATGCCGTACGCGATGTTCTTCAGCGGCGGCCAGGCGGTGCACTACTCGTCCGACTTCGCGGCCCGTGGCTACAACGGCGCATCCCACGGCTGCGTCAACGTCCGCGACCTGACCAAGATCAAGACCCTCTTCAACGAGGTCCACGTAGGCGACAAGGTAATCGTCTACCGCTCGTAAGCCCCGCCCAGAACAGCTGTCAGGTGCTGTGCTGTTCGGGGGAGAGCTGTCAGGTGCTGCGCTACTCGATGAGAGAGCAGTCAGGCACTACTTTGCCCGCCGTACCGCACGAGCAGCTGGCACGGGGTGCTGCGCGTACTTGTCCCATGTCCGGCTGGGCGTCTGACAGTCGACCTTCGCCCAACATCGCGTCGGCGTTCCGGACGCGCGCTGGTGATCACGCACCAGGCTGTTCTTCCGGCCGGGCGGTGCAGCATTTGTTAGCGCTCTGTGCCGGAAGGCGCAGTCAGCTCGTCTCGGTTGGGTGCGGCACTTGTCAGCTCGTCCTCGGGAGGGTGCAGCACCTGTCAGCTCGTTCCTCGGCAGGTGCAGTACCTGGCAGCTTTTGACGTGCTCAGAGGGGGCGGGGGCCCCGGCGGCGGCGGATTGCGCCCCAGCCGCCGCGGCCTCGGCCGGTGGCGGCACGGAGGGCCGGGCGGGCGTCGACCAGGTAGACGGCCGACGCGACGATGCCGATCAGGCCGAAGAAGCTCAGCCAGCCCTGGAACACCTGGCTGAGCGCGAACACGGCCAGGATCAGTACCCAGCCGGGCTTGGTCAGCTTGTCGGCCGCGATGAACACCGCGCGTGGCCGGACCAGTGCATCGGCGAGCGCGATCAGCTTGATGGCCATCAGGACCCACCAGATCACCGACAGCGGATCTGTGAATCCGGGGATCAGGCTTTGCCAGATGCTCATGTTACGAGCCTAACCGACAGCCGGGCGGCCCACCTCTACTCGAGCGCAGCGGGGGACCGCCCGGCGTCAGGATTCACCGCGAAGTGGGTGAATCGTCACACTCAGTCGCCGATCTTGTCGGCGGCGGACTCGGCGGCCTTGGTCGCGGCCTTCGCGGTCTTGCGGGCGCTGGTCGCGGTCGCCTTCACGTTGCGCGATGCGGCCTGCGCGGTCTTCTTGGCGCTGGTGCGCGTGGCCTTCGCCTTGCTCACCGTGGTCTTCGCGGTGGCCACCAGGTCCTCGGTGGCCTGCTGGTGGCGGATCCGCTCGACCAGCTCCTTGCCGCGGCCGGCCAGGTCCTCGTAGGTCTCCTCGGCCTGGCCGAGTACGACGGTCAGACCGGCCTGTGCGGTCTTCGGCAGCTCGCGGAGCTTCGCCGGGGCGGTACGGGCGTCGGCGACGATCGCCTCGAAGCGCTTGGTCAGCTCGGACTGCGCCTTGGTGAGCTCCTTGGTGAGCTCGGCCTGCAGCGTCTTCTGGTCGAGCTTCGCGAACCGGGCGGTCACGTCCACGCCGACGGCGCGGACCTTCTCGACCGCGAGGTCGCCGGCGCCGGCGATCGCGTAGAAGGGGGTAACGGGCGTACGGGTAGCCATCAGGCTGCTCCTCGGGGTGTTGTCAGTCGTCAGCAGGTGGGGTGTTCTCGCGGACGAACGACGCGTACACGTCCAGCAGCACACGCTTCTGCCGCTCGTTCAACGCCGGGTCGAGCAGGACGGCGTCGACCACACCGGAGGGCTGCTTGCCCTCCTGGTTCTCGTCCGGATCGAGAATGCCGGCCCGTACGTACAGGGTCTCCGCGGAGATCCGCAACGCCTTCGCGAGCTGCTGCAGCACATCGGCCGACGGTTTCCGCAGGCCGCGCTCGATCTGGCTGAGGTACGGGTTCGACACTCCGGCCAGGTCGGACAACTGCCGCAGCGACAACTGTGCGTGCCGCCGCTGCTCGGCGAGGTACTCCCCAAGGGAGCCCACCGCCCCAGCTGCCCGATCACTCAACCTGGCCACGCCCCCAGTCTGCTAGCAACTGCTTGCAATTGCAAGCACGCGCCTGGTGACTCGGCTCACGCCTACGGAAATAGTGAGATGATCACCCGACGGAGAACCGCCTGGGGAGGGCTTTGTGAGCGACGGGATCCATCAACTTGCCGGTCTGATCTGGTCCGTCTCGGATATCTTGCGAGGCCACTTCAAGGTCCACCAGATCGGCAGAATCGTGCTGCCATTCACCCTCATCCGCCGGTTGGAGTGTTCCCCGCCGAGTCCAGACGAGGGATTCCACAACAGCAGCGGGCTCAGCCTGAAGACAATCGCGGACGCACCTGAAGACGCGCGGTCGCTGCTGCATTCGTACGTCGGTGCGTTCTTTCCGGAAGCCACCGAGGTGTTCGGACGGTTCGCCTTCGCCCGAACAATCGTGGCTCTTGACGCGGCTGATCTGCTATCACGTGTCGTTCAGAGGTTCGCCGCGTTGGACCTCGGGCCGGGCGTGAGCAACCGCGAGATGCGCCTCCTCTCCGAGGAGCTGTTCCGACGCATCGCCGAGGCCTCGAACGAGACAGCCGGTGAGCACTTCACGCCCCGCGACGTTGTCGGACTGATAGCGACGATGCTCGTCTTCCCCGATGGACAGCGAATCCGCTCGTCGAGCAATCTGTCCGTCTTCGACCCAGTCTGCGGGACCGGCGGCTTGCTCACGGAGACTGAGGAGCAGATCAGGAGCCTCAGGCCGAGTGTCGAGGTCGCTCTGTACGGGCAGGACATTAACCCGGAAACATGGGCCATGTGCAAAGCCGACCTGATGCTGGGCGGCCGGGATGCAACTGGCGTCGCGCTCGGCAATTCACTCATCGCGGACGCGCATCCAGGCGCTCAGTTCGACTACCTGGTAGGAAATCCGCCCATGGGTCTGGAGTGGCGCACTGTGGCGGAGGCTGTCCGGGAAGAGCACGATTCGCTCGGGTTCAACGGCCGCTTCGGCGCTGGACTGCCACGAGTCAACGACGGCTCGTTTCTGTTCCTACAGCACCTGCTGGCAAAGATGAAGCCGACTACAGAATCCGGCTTCGGCGGCAGCAGGATTGCGATGCTGTCGAACAGCTCGCCATTGTTCACGGGTGGGCCCGGATCGGGCGAGTCGAACATCCGACAATGGATCGTTGAGAACGACTGGCTGGAATCGGTTGTGGCGCTTCCCGATCAGCTGTTCTACAACACGGGAATTGGGTCTTATCTCTGGATCCTGACCAATCGCAAGTCTGCAGCACTGAAAAACAGGGTCGCGCTGCTTGACGGGCGTGAACTCTCCGAGCGCATGCGGCGTCCCCTTGGCAGCAAGCGGAAGTACATCGGGGCCAGCCAGCTGAGCGAACTCATGACCTTGTATGCGGAGGCGCTGGGTGCGGGTGAAGGCCCGGAACAATCGACGAGCAAGCGAGTCCGTATCGTTCGCAATGCCGACCTGGCCTATCGGCAGATCACTGTAGAGCTTCCCCGACGGGTGCGGTACGTCGTCTCCGGCGAGAGCCTGCAGCAGCTTGAGAAGGTACATGGCGCGGACGGTCTGCTGGCGGCCCTGCGGCCCCTGGTGGGGTCGTCCTGGGACACCGCCGAGACGGCGGTCGCAGCTCTACGACGCGCGATGAAATCTGTCGGTCAGCGTTGGCCGGCGGGTACCGCCTTCCAAGAGTCCGTTCTGGACGCGATCGAGGTTCGCGACCCCCAAGGCGAGGTTCGCCGGCGTGCCGGGTTGCCGTTGCCGGATCCGGAGTTGCGGTTCGCCCTGAAGATACCGGTCGACGAGGAGCCGGTGCAGTACTTCGACCGTGAAGTTCTGCCGGTCACTCCAGGTGCATGGATTGACCAGGAGAAGTCAAAGCTTGGATACGAGATCCTGCCATCGAGGTTCTACCTCCAGCATCAGCTGAACGGTCAGTTCAAACAGCTCCAGCTGTTCGCGCGCGACGAGGCGCCGCGCGTCGTCGTTCGAGAAGGTGACGATCTCGGTGACCTACCGCGGATGCTGCGGGCTGCTGACCTGCACCGGGCCGACATGGCCGCGGAACTTCCCGAGTCGGAGCCGTCACGGAGCCCGCTACGCATGTGCGTTGGTGGCGACCTGGTCGGACAGCCGGGGAACTGGCGCCTGCTTCCATCAGGATTCGGCGAGGCACTGACCAGCCTCATCGTGCTGCGTCCTACGCGGGGGAGTGGACGTGTTCTGTGCGAGTGGCTTAACTCCCGCGAACAGCAGCTACGCTTGCCGTTGACCTCGGCTCGTGACCTGCGCGATCTCCTTGTTCCTGCGGACCTGATCGAAGATCCTGAGGTCGACGCTCTGCTCGAGCAGATCGAGAACGGTCGCCGCGCTCTCGCCGCTGCGACGGCCGGCGTCTTGCCGAATCCCTTTGTGAACTCAGATGCGGATCTACAGGGCTTGCGGCCTCATATCCGAGCAACGGCGCATGAGGCTGGGCTCTTGGGGGAACTCGTCCGTCCGCTCGAAGACCCCGTGTGGCGCGCCGAGTGGAGCTATCCCTATCACATCGCAGCACTCGCCCGCCGCTACCGCGTCAGTACGCATCCTGCTGAGCGGAAGGATGGTCTGCTCAAGCTCGGCGAAGGAGTCGCCCGAATCCTCGGCATCCTGGCGTTGAGCGAGCTGATTGCTGCGGAGGGCTTCACCGGTCGTCTCCGCAGGCAGTTTGATCGCGGCGCCAGCTTCGGGACCTGGCTGACCTTCCTCAGGTGGTTTGGCGAGGAAATCGGAGCCCCCCGCATCCCTGAGCTCGCGAGCCTGAGTGCCGATGACGGTGCCGGGTCGCTTCTCGCGGATATCAAGGAGTTCAGGAACAACTCACATCACGCGCATGGGATCCGGACGAGCTACGAGCTCGACGATGATGTGGAACTGCTTGAGCCGCGCGTGGTTTCAGCAGTCAGTTCGGTCAGCTGGCTGGCAGGGGCCCCGTGGGAGTGGGTTGACAGATGCGAGTACGTCGACGATGCGTCGTACCTAGTGGTTGGTCAGCGGCTCCGAGGGAGCCATCCGGACTGGGAGCCGTTTGCCCGGGCGAGTTCCACTCCCGTGCGACCGAATCGTATTTACGTCACAGGTCGACCCGCTGAGCCTCCCGTCGACCTCTGGCCATTGGCGACCGTGCAGCTTTGCCCTGAGTGCCGGACGCGAGAGCTGTTCCTGATCAACGAGATCCGCAACGGTGGGCTCATCCTTCGCAGTTTGGACGAGCACTCGCTGGAAATCGCGGATCCTGATGTAACTTGACTTGCGCTGCCTACCGCTCGCGGAAGACCTTGTGTTGGGCGGCTTGGGCTCGGGGGCGGACGGTGATGCGGTCGAGGTTGACGTGTGCGGGGCGGGTGGCGACGTACGCGACGATGTCGGCGATGTCGTCGGCGGTGAGTGGCTCGCGGACGCCGGCGTATACGGCGTCGGCCTTGGACTGGTCGCCGTTGAAGCGGGTCAGTGCGAAGCCCTCGCTCTGGACCATGCCAGGCGCGATCTCGGTGACGCGGACCGGCTGGTCGTACAGCTCCAGGCGGAGCGTGTCGACGACGGCTTTCGCGCCGTGCTTCGCGGCGACGTACCCGCCGCCGCCCTCGTACGCGACCTGGCCGGCGGTCGAGCCCATCACGATGATCGTGCCGCGTCCGGCGATGAGGGCCGGGAGCAACGACTTGGTGACCGCCGCGACCGCGATCACGTTCACCTCGAACATCCGCCGCCAGGCGTCCAGGTCCGCCTCCGCGACCGGCTCGAGGCCGAAGGCGCCGCCGGCGTTGTTCACCAGTACCTGCAACTCCGGACCCACCGCCGCGGTCAGCGCCGCCACATCCGACGCCGACGTCACGTCGCACTGCACCGCGCGGCCGTCGATCTCCTTGGCCAGTGCCTCGATCCGGTCCAGCCGCCGCGCGGCGCAGATCACCTCGAAGCCCTCACGGGCGAGGTACCGCGCCGACGCGGCCCCGATCCCACTGCTAGCACCGGTCACTACCGCAAGAGGACGAGTCATACCCCAAGCTTCTCAAACGCCTTCACGGGCTCGACGGGCTGTCTCATCGGCCGTCGGGCGGCCGCGACGACACCGGCGAGCGCGAGCAGGCTCACGGCCATGAATCCACCGAACATTCCCAGCGTTTGTCCGTCGGGATGGATCAGGGACTGACCACGGAACGCCTGGACCGCGACGGTCGTCATCACACCGGCGTACCCGAACGCGGCCACGCCGACGAGCCGCGCCCGTACCCGCTCCGGCTGCAGCCAGGTCATGCGACGGCCGAGGAGGTGCAGCGCGAGCAGGACGAGCAGCAGGAAGTGGATCGCGTGCAGGCCGACGAAGTGCGGGATCCGCAGGTCGCCGCCGACGGTACTCCAGTGCGTCAACGGCATGCCCGGTCCGCCGGCCTCGACGCCGATGCCGTGCGAGCCGGCCAGCGTCACCGGATGGCCGTACGCGTCCGTGACCTGGGTACGGTGGCCGTTCGCGCCGACCAGGTAGAACGCGATCGCCATCCCGGCGACGGCGAGTCCGAGGCCGACCCGGATCGCCCGGTTCAGCGGTGCGTCGCCGACCCGCTGGAACAGCAGCATGATCGCGACCACGAGGCTCGCGCCGAAGAGTCCGAGTACGCCGGACATGAAGACCTGCTGCCCGACCTGGTTGAACGTGTCGGGGTTCGCGTTGAAGTGGCTGAACGTACCGAGGGCTGCTTGTACGGCGATGAAGCCGACGTCGATCACTCCGGTGATCGCGAACACGGTGCCGGTCCACCAGCCGAAGCGTTTCGCCTTACGCAGCTTGGACAGCAGCCAGGCGAGCGTCGCGCCGTACAGGACGAACGAGATGCCGAACTTGAACGGCTTGAGCCAGACGGACTCGTTGAGGATCTCGCGGTGGTCGACGACCAGACCGACCCCCGAGGTGAGGACCAGACCGGCCATGACGAGCACCATCAGCATCAGCGGGCGATGCCAGGACTTGGCTTCTTGGAGGACTGTACGCATGTCAATCATGCTGTCCGGGCCGGCACGATTGAGCAGTGGTGCGAGTCCGCCAACCGGGGTGGTGGTAGACCCACCTTGCTGCAGACTGCGGAGCATGATCGCGCTGCGCGCGGACCGGATCTTCGACGGTGAACGGATCGTCGACGAGAACCTGGTACTGATCGACGACGGGAAGATTGTCGGCCTGGAACGGGAGGCCGGTGCCAGAGGCGAGGTGCTGGCGGGTTGCACGATTCTTCCGGGGCTGGTCGATGCTCATGTGCATCTGACGGCGGATGCCGGAGCCGGGGCGTTGGATCGGCTCGGGAACCTGCGGATCGCTGCGCAGACCGCGGGGCTTGCTGCGACGCGGCGGGCGTTGGGGGCGACGATCGAGCGGTCGTTGCGGCTGCATCTTGCCGCTGGGGTCACCACGGTCCGGGATCTCGGCGATCCGTACGACGCGGTCCTGAAGTGGCGCCGTGAGGCCCCTCCCGCGCTACCTACCGTGGTGGCCTCCGGTACGCCGTTGACCAGCGTCGGCGGTCACTGCTGGGGTCTCGGCGGCGAGGTCTCCGGGCCGGAAGCCCTGCGAGCCGCTGTCCGCGAACGCGCCGCGAACGGTGCGGACGTCATCCAGGTGATGGCCAGCGGCGGCGTCCTGACGCCCGGCACCGACACGATGAGCCCCCAGTTCACCCCCGAGGAGCTGGCGGCCGCGGTCGACGAGGCGCACGTGCTCGGCCTCCCGATCACCGCCCACGCCCATGCGCTGTCCGCCGTACGGCAGGTGATCGACGCCGGCGTCGACGGCATCGAGCACTGCACCTGCCTGACCGAGGACGGCGTGGTCATCGACGACGAGCTGATCGAGGGGCTCGCGGGCATCGCCGTCTGCGGGACGCTCGGTTCGGACCGGTCGATCGTCGTACCGCCACAGATCCTGGAGATGGTCGCCAAGGCCGGAATCGGCGAGGCAAGGCTCCAGCAAGCGGTCCGCCGGTTGTACGACGGCGGCGTCCGCATCGTCGCCGGCTCCGGCGGCGGGATCGGTCCGGCGAAACCGCATGGTCTGCTGCCGGCCACGCTCGCTGAATACGTCGAGGCCGGGATCCCCGCCACTGCGGCCCTGATCGCCGGTACCTCGGCGGCCGCCGACGCGCTCCGGGTGCCGAAGGGCCGGATCCGTCCCGGCGCCGACGCGGACATCCTCGTCGTAGAAGGGGATCCGACCCAGGACATCGCTGTGTTGGCCAATCCAACGATCGTCTACCTCGCCGGGGTCAGGCTTGGCGGGTCGGCAGGGCAATGATCTGACGCAGGTTCAGCTCGCGGCGGCGGCTGACCGCGAACGTCACCACATCGGCGATGTCCTCTGCGTGCAGCGGCCCGATCTGCTCGTTCATCGACGCGATCAGGTCCTGTCCGGTGTCGTCGAGGTGGCTGGCGAGTTCGGTGTCGGTGAGGCCCGGTTCGACGTTCGTGACGCGGACGTCGTACGGCGAGAGGTCCGCCCGGAGCGCCGCGGACAACTGGGTCAGGGCGGCCTTCGTCGCGCCGTACACGGCGTACCCGGGGAAGATCGCGTGCGCGCCGATCGACGAGATGTTCACCAGGTCGGCCGTACGTCCAACGCCTGCTGCCTTGATCAGATCGGGCGTGAACGCGTGGATCAGCCGCAGTACGCCGGTGACGTTGGTGTCGATCATCCGGGTCCACTCGTCCAGCCGGCCGTCGGCGATCGGCGCCGCCAGCATCACGCCGGCCGCGTTCACGACCAGGTCGACGGTGTCCAGCCGATCGTGGATCTTCGCGACACCGTCGTCCACGGATTCCTGCTGGGTGACGTCGATCCCGACGCCGAACGTGCGGTCGCCGAGCTTGCCGGCGAGGTCGTCGAGGCGGTCCTGCCGCCGGGCGACCAGCGCGACCGCGGCGCCGGCCTCGGCCAGCTGGGTCGCGATCGCGGCGCCGATCCCGCTGGCGGCACCGGTGACTACTGCGTTGCGAATGTTCAAGTTGGTCATGGCACCGATCCTGCGGCGCTCGCGACGGCTTACCCAGGTGTCTGCTGAGCCTGGTTCTGGCAGGACCAGGTTGGCGATCCGGCCGGTCTGGATACTGGAGGGCATGGATCGTCGTGCGGAGCTGAGCGAGTTCCTCAAGTCGCGCCGGGCGCGCGTACAACCCGAAGAGCTCGGCATCAAGGTGTACAGCGGCCGGCGCCGCGTCCCGGGGCTGCGCCGCGAGGAGCTCGCGCAGGCCGCGGGCGTCAGCGCGGACTACTACGTCCGGCTCGAGCAGGGCCGTACGGACAACGTTTCGCAGGAGATCCTCGACGCGGTCGCCGACGTACTCAAGCTGTCCGAGGACGAGCGGAAACACCTCGCTGTGCTGGCGAAACCGGTCCGTCGCAAGAGGCGCCGTACGACGCAACGCATCCGGCCCGGCGTGCAACGGCTGCTCGACTCGATGACCGACGTACCGGCCTTCGTGCTCGGCTACCGGATGGACGTGCTGGCGTGGAACGACCTGGCCGCCGCGCTGAACGGCTTCGGTCAGCAGCACCGGAACGTACCGCGGATGGTGTTCCTCGACCCGGCGATGCGCGACTTTTACCCGGACTGGGAGGCGGTCGCAGAGGAGAGCGTCGACTACCTGCGGATGTACGCCGGCCGCCACCCGGACGACCCGGAGCTGGCCGAGCTCGTGGGGGAGTTGTCGATCCACAGCCCGGAGTTCCGCGAGTACTGGGCGCGACACGACGTGAAGGACAAGACGTTCGGCGCGAAGGTGCTGCACCACCCCGTGGTCGGGGAGATCGCGGTCGACTACGAGACGCTCCAGCTGCCCGGGGACCCGGACCAGCTGCTGGTGACGTACACCGTCGAGCCGGGGTCGCCGTCCGAGCAGGCGCTGCGGTTGCTCGCCAGTTGGACGGCGCCGGAGCGCGATCCGCAGCAACTGGCCCCGGAGATACCCTGACCAGGTGACCGAAACCCCGCTCTCGCAGATCCGGCGGGTCGCGATGATCAGCCTGCACACGTCGCCGCTCGACCAGCCGGGCACCGGGGACGCCGGCGGCATGAACGTGTACGTCGTGGAGCTGTCGAAACAGCTGGCCGGACTGGGGATCGAGGTCGACGTCTTCACCCGCGCGACCGCGTCGGCGCTGCCCGCCCGGGTCGAGCTGGTGCCCGGCGTGACGGTCCGCAACGTTGCCGCCGGCCCGTACGAGGGGCTCACCAAGAACGAACTGCCCGCCCAGCTGTGTACGTTCGCCCGCGCAGTGTTGCGCGCCGAGGCGATCCACGAGCCCGGGTGGTACGACGTGATCCACTCGCACTACTGGTTGTCCGGCCAGGTCGGTCTGCTCGCCCGCGATCGTTGGGCGGTCCCACTGGTTCACACCATGCACACGATGGCCAAGGTGAAGAATGCCAGCCTGGCCGAGGACGACGTACCGGAGCCGCCCGCGCGACTGCTCGGCGAGGAGCAGGTGGTCGAGGCCGCGGACCGGTTGCTCGCGAACACCGACGACGAGGCGCACGAGCTGATCTCGTTGTACGGCGCCCAGCCGGAAAAGGTCGGTGTGGTCAACCCGGGCGTCGACCTGGAGCTGTTCAGCCCCGGCGACCAGGCTGCGGCCCGGCGCGAGGTCGGGTTGCCGGCGGATGCCGTCGTACTGGCGTTCGTCGGCCGTCTGCAGCCGCTGAAGGCTCCTGACCTGCTGATCCGGGCCGCGGCGCGGATGCTCGAGCGTGATCCGGGGCTGCGGTCACGGCTCGTGGTCGCGATCATCGGCGGCCCGTCCGGGAACGGGATGGAGCATCCCGAGTCGCATGTGGAGTTGGCGCGTGCGTTGGGGATCGACGACGTGACTCGCTTCGTGAAGCCGATGGAGCGGGCGCGGCTGGCCTCGTGGTACCGAGCGGCGTCGGTTGTCTGCGTACCGTCGTACTCCGAGTCCTTCGGGCTGGTCGCGCTGGAGGCCCAGGCGTGCGGTACGCCGGTGGTCGCGGCGGCGGTCGGCGGGTTGAGTACGGCGGTGGTCGACGGGCGGACCGGGTACCTGGTGCACGGGCACGGCGTCGACGACTTCGCCGACGCGCTGGCGCGGATCGCGACGGATCCGGCCGTCCGCGAGAGCATGAGCCACGCGGCGGTCGCGCACGCCCAGGGTTTCGGGTGGGAACTGACCGCACGCAGGACGCTGGCGGCGTACCGGACCGCCGGGCAGACGATGGCGGCGGAGATCGCCGCGGAGGTAGCCGGGTGAGAGTTTCTGCGGCGGACGTGATCCGCCAGGTGCTGACCGAGAACGATCTGTCGTTCACCGAGGACGAGCCGGGGGTTTTCGCCGCCGACCTGCCGGGCGAGCGGAAGCTCAAGACGACCGTGATGCTGTCGGTCGGCCCGCAGGCGGTGCACGTCCACGCGTTCGTCGCCCGGCATCCGGACGAGAACCAGGAAGCCGTGTACCGCTGGCTGCTCGAGCGGAACCTGAAGATGTACGGCGTGGCGTTCGCGGTTGACCACCTCGGCGACATCCACCTGGACGGGCGGGTACCGCTGCACGCGATCACACCCAGTGAGGTGGATCGCCTGCTCGGGGCGGTGCTCGAGTACGCCGACTCGTCGTTCAACACGATCCTCGAACTCGGGTTCGCCACCTCGATCCGGCGCGAGTACGAATGGCGGGTGTCCCGCGGTGAGTCGACCCGAAACCTGGACGCGTTCAAGGGCTGGCTGGAGCCTCGATAGCATGCGGGTATGACCTATCGCCTGATCCTGCTCCGCCACGGCCACAGCGACTGGAACGCCAAGAACCTCTTCACCGGCTGGGTCGACGTCGACCTGAACGCGCAGGGCGTCGAGGAGGCGCAGCGCGGTGGGGAACTGCTCCGCGACCGCGACCTGCTGCCCGACGTACTGCACACCTCGGTCCTGCGCCGCGCGATCCGGACCGCGAACATCGCGCTCGAGGTCGCCGACCGCCAGTGGATCGACGTCCGGCGCTCGTGGCGGCTGAACGAGCGGCACTACGGCGGCCTGCAGGGCAAGGACAAGAAGCAGACCCTGGAGGAGCTCGGCGAGGAGCAGTTCATGCTGTTCCGCCGCTCGTACGACACCCCGCCGCCGCCGATCGAACGCGGCTCCGAGTACGACCAGGCCGGCGACCCGCGCTACGCCGGTCTCCCGCCGGAGCTCCTGCCCGCGACCGAATGCCTGAAGGACGTCGTCGAGCGGATGCTCCCGTACTGGTACGACGCGATCGTCCCCGACCTCCGCGCCGGCAAGACCGTCCTCGTCACCGCCCACGGCAACAGCCTCCGCGCCCTCGTCAAACACCTCGACAACCTCGACGAGAAGACAGTCGTCGGCCTCAACATCCCCACCGGCATCCCGCTGTACTACGAGCTCGACGAAAACTTTAAGCCGGTGACTCCCGGCGGCGAATACCTAGACCCCCAAGCCGCCAAGGACGCCATCGAAGCCGTCAAGAACCAGGGCCGCTAACCCACCCCCAGCCGCGCCAAAGGACACGCCTACGGCGCGGCTGTCTGTTGCCGGCTTCGCCGGATGCGCGCGAGGTGCTGCGGGTCTGGGGTAGTGGCGCAGGGCATGGTGGTGCCGCGCGAAGAGGACACGCCTGCGGCGCGGCTGTCTCTTGCCGGCTTCGCCGGGCGCGCGCCAGGTGCTGCCGGGCCGGGGTAGCGGCGCAGGGCATGGTGTGCCGCGCGGAGAGGACACGCCTTCGGCGCGGCTGTTTACTTGCCGGCTTCGCCGGGGGCGCGTCAGGTGTTGCCGGGGTGGGGTGCTGGCGCGGAGCCGGGTGGTGACGTGTGCAGGGTGCCTCGGCGCGGCCGTCTTGTTGCCGCCCGTGCCGGGGAGAGCCGGGCACGCGCAGCCGATGGCCGACGAGACGTCTCGTATCAGCCAGAACGTCGCTGTCGGCGATCTCGCTCGCGGGGGCAACCGCACAACGGTCGGGATACCCGCAGCTGCGGTGCGGACAGTTGGCGTGTGACCCCGTACCGCTCCGATCGAGTCGGTCGCTTCCCGGCAGCCCGCGATTACGGAATGTAGGCGGACGCTGCTACATATTGTTCCCTCTGGTCGACCCAGACGTCTTTTGGAGATAGGTGCGTCCCGGACGAGTGCCCGGTGAAGTTCCAGAAGACGCCAGTGGAAGGAATCGTGTGGGACGCGGGATTGTGCAGTTCGCTGAGTACCGAGCTTTCGAGGTGCAGCGTCAAGAGGCCAGTAACGCGATGATGGGCCTGCTGGCAGGTGCCCAACTGGCTTCGCACCTGTTGCAGCTGACCGCCGGCTCGGACACCCTGCTACCTGAGGTGTTCCCGCGGGTGCCCCACATCCGCCGCTTCAATCTCCGGACTGAGGCTGCACTGTCCATCCTGCAGTCCGCCGACACGCATCTCGGTGCGATGAGCGTTCCGTACGCACTCGCGCTGCACGAGGATTTCCTCAAGACCTGCGTCGGGCTGCTGATCCGCGACGGTAAAGCTCCTTCGAATGCCGCCAACGCGGTCCTGGCGCAGTTGCACGATGTGATCGAAACGGCTACCTGCAAGACGTTCGACCCGGACAGCATCATCCAGATCGACACGCTTCGGTTGATGCGCAACGCGACCATCCACAGCGGTGGCCGGGCGCACCAGCCGCTGGTCGACAGGGTCGCGCTGTGGACCCCGACCGCCGAGAAAGGCTGGATGAGGATTGCGAAGAAGTCCCTCGCTGGAATCGCTGTCGGGGATCGAGTGGAGTTCGGCCACGCCGAGCTCATTCTCACGCTGGCTGTGACCAAGTCCCTGGGACGTCAGACAAACGTAATCCTCCGCGACTCCCTCAGCCGGAGCTTGTGGGCGAACCTCGTCATCGAAGACGTCCTTGCTGAGGAACCTGGGATCCTGAACCGCCATCAGCTCGAGCGGAAAGCCGCAGGAAAGGCCCGCCGGTACTACGCGGGCCTGGGGCTGACCGACTCTGAACTCAGCGCTGCGATGCTCGTCGTACTGGCCAACACATGACGAGAGGCGGACCGCAGAGCGGCCCGCCTCTCACGAAAAAGTGGGGCTCTACCGTTGAGCTACGTCCCTCCGAGGAGGGCGCCGGGACTCGAACCCGGATCGTCCACTTCAGTCGAAGCATCCGGCGATGAACCGCTGGGACTGACTCCCCATGCTTCGTTACTATCTGCTTCCTCAAGCTTCAGTCTACCACCATCGTTTCCGTGGGAATCTCGAGGTGAAGAAAGCGCCCCGGGCAATTACTTGCCGGAGGCGCCTTTTGCGGATTGGTCAGTTGCCGTTTGGGTTGGGGGTTGAGGCGCCGGCGCCGGAGCCGGCGGCGGTGCCGCCGATGGCTACGGGGAGTTCGCCGGTGACCAGGTAGACGACGCGGCGGGCCATGGCGACCGCGTGGTCGGAGATGCGTTCGTAGTAGCGGCTGAGGAGGGCCATGTCGACGGCTACCTCGACGCCGTGCGGCCAGTCGGCGTCCATCATCAGGCGGAACTGGTTGGAGCGGAGCTTGTCCATCTCGTCGTCGGTGGCCTCGAGCTTGCCGGCCGCCTCGACGTCGCGGGTGGAGATCACGTCGCCGGCCGCGTCGACCATCTTGCCGGCCACCGAGCCCATCTCCTCGATGACGTCGTGCAGCTCGGCCGGGATCGCGGGCGCCGGGTAGCGCATCCGGGCGATCTTCGAGACGTGCGCGGCCAGGTCGCCCATCCGCTCCAGGTCGGCGACCATCCGCAGCGCGGCGACCAGCATCCGCAGCTCGTTGGCGACCGGCGACTGGCGGGCCATCAGCTCGAAGACCTTCTCCTCGACACCTTCGCCGGCGGCGTCCAGCTGGATGTCGGACGCGATGACCTCTTCGGCCTTGCGGATGTCCGCCTCCAGCAGGGCCGCGGTGGACCGGCGTACGGCGGTGGACACCGTCCGCGTCATCCGCTCCAGCTCGGCGAGGATGTCGTCGAGCTGCTCGTGGTAACTGTCACGCATGGTGTTCGAATCCGATCTGTGGTGTCCGGTACCGCGGTGGGGCACCCGCACGGTACCCGCCCACCGGTGACCGTACGGCGTCGAGGTTGCCGGACGGCGACGAGTGGTGAACGCCCGATGAACAGTTGAGTCGTGTCCCGGTCATCCGGTGCTCATTCGGTCTTTCCCTGCTGGTTGCCCGCGTAGCATCGTTGCCGTGGACCCCACGCTGGCTGCGGTGCTGGGCGGCGTCATCGGCGCGGCCCTGGCCCTGCTTTCGCTCGGTGCGATGATGCTGTCGGAGCGGGCCCAGCGCAAGATCCCGGAGTCCCCGGAGCCCGCCGTACCGTCCGGCGTCGCCACCGTCCTGTCCGTACTGCGTTCGAGTGCGGTCGTGATGGGCCCGGAGGACCAGGTCCTGCAGGCCAGCGCCCCGGCGCACGTACTCGGCATCGTCCGCGGTGAGCGGCTCGTGGTGGACGACATCCTGCACATGGTCCGCCAGGTCCGCCGGGACGGGGAGATCCGCCAGCAGGACCTGGAGATCGTCCGCGGCCGGCTCGGCGCGACGCAGTACGTGAGCGCCCGGGTGGCGCCGCTGGGCAGCCAGCTCGTGCTCGTACTGGTCGAGGACCGGACCCGGGAGCGCCGCCTGGACGCGATCCGGCGCGACTTCACCGTCAACGTCAGCCACGAGCTGAAGACCCCGGTCGGCGCGCTGATCCTGCTCGCCGACGCGGTGTCGGAGGCCTCCGACGACCCGGAGGCCGTGCAGCGGTTCTCGGACCGGATGCGGATCGAGGCTTCCCGGCTGAGCCGGCTGGTCAAGGAGATCATCGAGCTGTCCCGGCTGCAGGGCGACGACCCGCTGGAGAACCCGGGCCCCGTCGACGTCAATGCGATCATCGAGACCGCGGTGGACCGCTGCCGGATCGACGCCGAGGACCGCGACATCAAGATCGTGGTGAAGACCGAACCCGAGCTCGCGGTGCTGGGCAGCGAGGACCAGCTCGCGATGGCGATCGGCAACCTGGTCGAGAACGCGATCAACTACAGCCCGGACGGCACCCGGGTCGCGGTCGCCGCGCACCCGATCGGCGACCTGGTCGAGGTGACGGTGTCCGACCAGGGCGTGGGCATCCCGAGCAGCGACCTGGAGCGGATCTTCGAACGCTTCTACCGGGTGGACCGGGCCCGCAGCCGGGAGACCGGCGGTACCGGTCTCGGCCTCTCGATCGTCAAGCACATCGCCTCCATCCACGGCGGCGACGTACGGGTCTGGAGCGTCGAGGGCCAGGGCTCCACCTTCACCGTGAGACTCCCGTTGCGGATCGACCCCGCACCGGGCCAGACCGACTCCTCCAGCCAGGAGGAAGCGGCCCTAAACCTGGCGCCTACCCCGCCAGGTCAGATCGCAAAGGAGACAGCTTCGTGACCCGAGTGCTGGTCGTCGAAGACGAAGAGAGCTACAGCGACGCGCTGTCGTACGTGCTGCGCAAGGAAGGGTTCGAGGTCGCCGTCGCGGAGACCGGACCGGACGCGCTGGACGAGTACGACCGCGCCGGTGCGGACATCGTCCTGCTCGACCTGATGCTGCCGGGGCTGTCCGGCACCGAGGTCTGCCGGGCGCTGCGCAGCCGGGGCAACGTCCCGGTGATCATCGTCAGCGCCAAGGACACCGAGGTCGACAAGGTCGTCGGGCTCGAGCTGGGCGCGGACGACTACGTGACCAAGCCGTACAGCCCGCGCGAGCTGCTCGCCCGCGTCCGCGCCGTACTGCGTCGTGGTCAGGACGTCGAGCTGCTGCCGGACACCCTGGAGGCAGGACCGGTACGGATGGACGTCGAGCGGCACGTGGTGACGGTCGGCGGTACCGAGATCCGGCTCCCGCTGAAGGAGTTCGAACTGCTCGAGATGCTGCTCCGGAACACCGGGCGGGTACTCACCCGCGGGCAGCTGATCGACCGGATCTGGGGCGCCGACTACGTGGGCGACACCAAGACGCTCGACGTGCACGTCAAGCGGCTGCGCTCGAAGCTCGAGAAGGACCCGTCGAACCCGCAGCACCTGGTCACCGTGCGTGGCCTGGGCTACAAGTTCGAGTCCTGAGTCACAACTCCCCAGGTCGCGACGGCCTGCGGAGTTAGCTTAGGCTCTCCTTAGTTGAGGCAAGCTAAGGAGAGTCACTCATGTCCTGGTCCCGTACCAAGGTCGTCAGCACGATCAGTGCCGTGCTGCTCGCCACGACCTCGCTGGCCGCGTGCAGCAGCGGCGACGACAAGGCGGCCGTCGGATCGGACGGTACGTCGTCCTCCGGGTTCCCGGTCACGCTGAAGAACACGTTCGGTGAGACGACCATCACCAAGAAGCCGGAGCGGATCGTCACGCTCGGCTGGAACGCCCAGGACGTGGTCTACGCGCTCGGCGAGACCCCGGTCGGGATGCCGAAGGTCACCTACGGCCCGACCGCGGACGGCGTCACCGCGTGGGACCAGCCGAAGTTCGACAAGTCGAAGACGACGCTGCTCGACACCGGGGACAAGTACCCGTTCGAGAAGATCGCGGCGCTCAGGCCGGACGTCATCCTGGCGCCGTACGAGGGCTTCGACGCGGCGACGTACAAGACCCTGAGCGACATCGCGCCGACGGTCGCGTACCCGGGTGCGCCGTGGCAGACCACCTGGCAGGACCAGACGCTGCTGGTCGGTGAGGCGCTCGGCAAGAAGGCCGACGCGGAGAAGCTGATCACGGGTATCCAGGACAAGATCAAGCAGGTCGCGGCCGAGCACCCCGAGTTCAAGGACAAGACGATCGCAGTCGGTTCGTTCGGCGCCGACAACTACATCTACATGCCCGGCGACCCGCGGGTGCAGATCCTGAACGAGATGGGCTTCGAGAACGCGCCGGGCGTGCAGGCGCTGGAGAAGACCAACACGAAGAAGGAGTTCTCGCTGGCGATCAGCAAGGAGAAGGTCGCCGACGTCGACGCCGACGTACTGATCGCGTACGTCGACGGGATCGGGACGCAGAAGTTCCTGTCGGACCCGGTCTACTCGTCATTGAAGGCGGTCAAGAGCGGTGGCGCATACCCGCTGCAGGATCAGCAGGTCATCTCCGGGATGAGCGCGGTCAGCGTGCTGAGCGTCCCGTGGGTGCTCGACAAGGTCATCCCGGGCCTGTCCAAGGCAGCGTCCGCCGCCAAGAACTGACAGAGCTGGTACGGCGGAACCGCGGCCACCGGCCCGTCCTACCGCAGCAGAACGGGCCGTCCCGCGCCGGGGCGGCCCGTCCTGTCGTCGGGTGACTACTGGGCCGCCGGGACCGGGGTCGGGGAGTAGTGGTCGTCGGTGAGGACCGGGACGTACGCCGAGACCGGGGCCGCGGAGCCGAACGTGACCGTGACGTTGACCATCTGACCGGGCTTCGCGCCGGTCACCGTGATCGTCGGGCCGCCGTCCTCGGCGCCCGGCGTCGGAGCCGACGGCGTCTCGGTCGGGCCCGCGGACGGGCTGGACGGGGTCGCGGTCGGGCCCGCGGACGGGCTGGACGGGGTCGCGGACGGGGTCGAAGCCTCGGCGCCGGTGCCGTTGGCGGCGCCCGTGCCGGGCAGCAGGAGTGCACTGTGCGGCGCCAGGTCGACCGGGCTGCTCAGGCCGCCGAACTGAACCGAGCCGGGCTGCGGCTGGTCGCTGCCGGCCTGGCCGTCGGACGTGCCGGCGTCGGCCTGGGCGATCTTGACCAGGGTGTCCGCGGAGTCACCGTCGTTCACCACC
Organism: Kribbella jejuensis; assembly: GCF_006715085.1. Taxonomy (NCBI): domain Bacteria; kingdom Bacillati; phylum Actinomycetota; class Actinomycetes; order Propionibacteriales; family Kribbellaceae; genus Kribbella; species Kribbella jejuensis. The sequence continues at coordinate 87,011 of NZ_VFMM01000002.1, forward strand.
ACGCCGTGCAACTCGCCCTTGCCGTCCGCGTCGGCGAGCACCAGGAAGTTGCGGAGCTTGATCTGCCCGCTCTCGACGTTCGTCCCCTCGGCGGCCTGGTACGGCTGCAGGGTCGGCGCGGAGAAGCTCGCGCTGCATGCCGCCAGCGCGATACTGAGAGTGGCGGCGGCACCCGCCAGCGCGGTACGCCGGGCGATCCGCGAGGACAAGCTGATCGGCACTGGAATCCCTCTCGTGCAAGCTGTTTCGACACTGGGTGCGACAACTGTGGTGCCGTCAGGCAGCGGCCTCCGGCGCCCCAAAGCGTAGCCCTCGGTTGCCCGGCCCGTGACGGCGGGATGCCTATCCTGGAGTGGGGAAGTGATGGCCGAGGCAACGGTTCACGCGCGCACGAGGCACGAGCCAGACCGTTTGTCAAGGCAGGAAGTGGCCCCTGACCAGCGCAAACGCCCGAACCGGACCATGCGCCACGTGGTAGTATGGATCTTGGAAAGGGGCACTTCACACATGACTTTCACAGTCGGCGAGACGGTTGTTTACCCCAATCACGGAGCGGCCGTCATCGAGGACATCGAGACCCGTCAGATCAAAGGTGAGGACAAGACCTATCTGGTCTTGAGGATCGTCGCTCAGAACGACCTGGTCGTCCGGGTCCCCGCGTGCAACCTCGATCTCGTCGGCGTGCGTGACGTCGTGGATCAGGCCGGCCTGGAGCGCGTCTTCGACGTGCTGCGTGCACCGCACACGGAGGAGCCGACCAACTGGTCGCGTCGGTACAAGGCGAACCTGGAGAAGCTGCACTCCGGTGACGTGCTGAAGGTGGCAGAGGTCGTCCGCGACCTGTGGCGCCGTGAGCGTGACCGCGGTCTGTCGGCCGGTGAGAAGCGGATGCTGGCGAAGGCTCGCCAGATCCTTGTCTCCGAGCTGGCACTGGCCGAGCACACCAACGAGGACAAGGCGGAAGCCATCCTCGACGAGGTCCTCGCCTCCTAACACAGTTCCGATGAGTAGCGCGGTCGTGATTCCCGCGGCCGGGCTCGGGCTGCGGCTTGGTGGTGAGACACCGAAGGCGTTTCGAGAGGTCGGTGGCGATTCGCTGCTGGTCCACGCGGTGCGTGGCCTGAAGGCAGCGACCGCCGCCGACCTCGTTTGTTTCGTGGTCGCGGTACCGGCGGGCGCGGAGGATGCCGTCGGCAAGGAACTCGAGCGGTACGTCGGTGACGCCCGGCTGATCGTCGTTGCCGGTGGGGCCGAGCGGCCCGATTCGGTGCGGGCCGCGCTGGATGTGCTGCCTGTGGACGGCATCGACTGCATTCTCGTGCACGACGCGGCGCGGGCGTTCGTACCCGTCGACGCGATCGAGCGCGTTGTGGCGGCGGTACGGGCCGGCGCCGAGGCCGTCGTACCGGTGGTGCCGGTGACGGACACGATCAAGGTGGTCGGAGCCGGTGGCGAGGTGGTCGACACGCCCGACCGGTCGACGCTGGTGGCCGTCCAGACGCCGCAGGGCTTCGCTCCCGAGGTACTGCGTCGCGCGCATGCCGCGGGCGCCGACGCCGGGGTGACCGACGACGCGATGATGTGCGAGCGGATCGGCATCACGGTCCGGACCGTCGAGGGTTCGCCCGACGCGTTCAAGGTCACGCGTCCCCAGGATCTCCTCCTGGCCGAGGCCCTTCTCGAGGAGAGGCGCACGCGGTGAAACTGCCACGAGTCGGCAGCGGCATCGACGTACACCCGCTGGAAGCCGGGCGTCCGATGTGGCTGGCGGGTCTGCACTGGCCCGAGGAGACGTCGGGGCCGTCGGGGCATTCCGACGGAGACGTTGCCGCGCACGCGATCTGCGACGCGTTGTTGAGCGCGGCCCGGTTGGGCGACCTCGGCTCCAACTTCGGTACGTCGGAACCGCAATGGGCCGGTGCCTCCGGCGCGGCGCTGCTCGCGGAGGCCGCACGCCGGGTCCGGGCGGCGGGGTTCGAGATCGGCAACGTGTCGGTCCAGGTGATCGCCAACCGCCCACGTTTCGCAGCTCGCCGCGAAGAGGCGGAGAAGGCGCTCACCGCCGCCTGCGACGCCGAGGTCTCGGTCAGCGCCACCACCACCGACGGCCTGGGGCTCACCGGCCGAGGCGAAGGCATCGCCGCGATCGCCACCGCCCTCATCTACTGACCCCTCCAGCAACAAGCGCCGGGGTCGGGAGACAAGCAATTGCCTGTCTCCCGACCCCACGGCGTGTCTCCCAGCCCCGCGGCCTGTCTCAGGCCCGCGCCTGTCTCCTCGCCCCGCGGCCTGTCTCGGCCCCGCGGCTCGGGGTCAGATGTGTCCGCCAGGCAGCTCGACGGGAGCATCGGAGAAGCGCGCCGCGCGGGGGTCGAGTTCGTTGCCCATGGGTTTGGTCAGCAGCTCGTACAGTTCTGGCCGGCGGCCGCGGAGCCAGCGGCGGCCGGTTGCCAAGGGCACCAGGTCGAGGTCCAGGTCGGCGAGCACGATCGACTCGGCGGGGACGGGCGTTTCCGCGACGATGCGGCCGTACGGGTCGAGGATCATGCTGTTGCCGGTGCGGAGTTCGTCGTCGTCGCGGCCTACGCCGTTGCTGAACAGCAGGAACAGCCCGTTGTCATGGGCCCGCGACGGCAGCCACCGAAGCAGCCACTCACGGCCGCTCGGCCCGTTGAAGGCGGCCTCGACAGCGGCCGGGTCGGTGCGACGGTTCTCCCAGACCGACAGCGGGATCGGCTTCATCCCGTACGGGCTGCGGGAGTTCGTCCCGCCGGTCTGATGCGGCGCGATCAGGACGGTTGCACCGAGCAACGCCGTGATCCGGACGTTCTCGACCAGGTTGTTGTCCCAGCAGATCAGCACCCCGGCGCGGAACCCCCACGGCGTGTCGAAGACCGTGTACGTCGAGCCGCTCGCGATCGCCTCGTGTTCGAACGCATGCAGCTTCCGGTGCACGTGGACCTGCCCGTCCGGCAGGCAGACGGCGTACGCGTTGAACAACACGCCGTCGGCAACTTCCAGGAACCCGACCCCGATCCCAACCCCCAGCTCAGCGGCCAGCGCAATGACACGGCTGACCAGCGGTCCGTCAGCAGGCTCGGCCAACTCGAGCAGTCGCGCAGTAGTCTGCCGCCGCAGATGCCAGTACCCGAACAGGCACATCTCCGGGAACACCACCAACCCCGCCCCGCCCGCAGCTGCCTCCCGGGCCAACCGCTCCACCGTCGCAAGATTGGCGACCGTGTCGTCAGGAACCGGTTCGAACTGGACCACTGCTGCGCGAAAAGACGTCATACCCCCATCGAAACGCCCATCCATCCATGACGTCCAATGACTGTTTGTTCCGGTTCCATATCCTGAAGTTATGGATCTCCGTCTGCTCCGCGCGTTCGTCACGCTGGCCAGGCTGCGGAACTTCGGGGCCGCGGCCACCGAGCTGTCGACCAGCCAGCCGGCGCTGACCAAACAGATCCAGGTTCTCGAGCGACGAGTCGGTGCGGTGTTGTTCAGCCGCGGCCGGCACGGAGCCCGGCTGACTCCGGAGGGCGAGCTGTTGCTTGCTGACGCTCTGGAGTTGCTGGAGCGGTCCGAGGCGTTCGAACGGCGGGCCGCGCAGGTCGCCTCCGGCGTCGAAGGCTCGCTGGCGATCGGCTTCGGGCTGTCCGGGATCGAGCTCGCGCCGCGGGCGGTGGCACTGTTCCGGAACCGGTGGCCCGGCGTGACGATCTCACTGGAGGACCTTCCGTCGGCCGTCCAGTGCGAGCGGCTGCTGGCCGGCAGCCTGCAGATCGGGTTCGTCCGGCTTCCGGTGCCGGCCGGATTGGAACATCTCCGATTGCGGCGCGACCGGCTCGCCCTCGCTGTACGGGCCGACCAAACACTGCCGCGGGATCTCGTCAGCTGGATCGACAACCGGCCGCTGGTCCGGCTGACCCCGGCGCGTGGGCCCGGGCTGACCGCGCAGATCAACACCCTGTACGCCGAGCTTGGTTGCCACCCGCAAGTACTTCAGGAGTCCGGGGATCTGCAGACCGTTCTCGCGCTGACGGCCGCGGGCGTCGGGCCGGCCGTCGTACCGCAGACCGCCGAACGGATCGCGCCGCCGGAGGTCCGGCTGGTGCCGCTTCCGGGACGCGCGGCGACGTGGTGGACGGGCGCCGCGTGGGCCACCCGGACGCCGCTGACCGAACGGTTCGTGAAAGCAGCCGCGGAGGTGGCGCGAGCTTAAGGGCCGGACGAGAACCCCGGCTTCACGACGTGCTTGACCTGCCCGTGCAGGCGTTTGCGGTTGTACGCCGCGGCGCCGATGATCCCGGCCGCGCCGACGAGCGCGAGACCGCCGAAGACCGCTTCCTCAGGGAGGTTCTCCTCACCGACGTACTGCGGTTGGAGTACGCCGTGCGGGTCGACGACGACCGGTACGTTCCCGCCCGGGAAGTCGTGCAGACCGTGCTTGTGGAAGTCGTAGCTGTGTCCGTCCGGACAGTCCGCGGTGAAATCCGTGACCGAGAACCCGTCCCAACCACGGACCCGGCAGGTGATCGTCTTGCCGACGATGTGCAGCCCGATCGGTGTCGGCAGCATCAGGAACGGTACCGCGGCCATCCCGCAGGCCGCCGCGCCGTAGAAGCTGAAGTTGCCACCGCCGAGCGTCGCGATGCCGATCGCGAAGAACGCCACGCCCAGGATCATCACGAGTGTCGCCAGTACGACGTTGTGCGGCGGCAGCGCGTTCAACGTGCCCGCGGTGATGAACAGCATCAGCCCGAGCAGGATGTACCGCCAGGTCGGCCCGTGCGGTGACCCCGGCCGCCGCAGGTGCCGTCCGGCGATGACGCTGACCACGATGATCAGCGACACGCCGGCGAAGAACTCGAGCGGCAAGTACTTCATCAACGCTTCCGGGGGAGTGGTGGCAGCTCGTACGAATCCAGCCAGGCCGCGAAGAGATGCCGCAGTGCCTCCTCGTCCGGGCTGAACCTGGCCGCGAGCGCGATGAATTCCGCGGTGGTCACCGAGCCGTGCCGGTGCTCCTTCGTCCACGTCCGGAGCAGCTCGAAGAACGCCTCGTCGCCCAGGTGTTTCCGCAGTACGTGCAAGGTGATCGCGCCGCGCTTGTAGAGCCGGTCGTCGAACATCAGCTCGGGCCCGGGGTCCGACAGCATCAGATCCTGCGGCAGGCCCTTCAAGCGCGTATGAGCCTTCGCGACCTGCTGATCGGCCGTCAGACCGCGGGACTCCTCCGACCACAGCCACTCGGCGTAACAGGCGAACCCCTCGTTCAGCCAGATGTGCTGCCAGTTCGAAGGGGTCAGGCTGTTTCCGAACCACTGATGCGCGAGCTCGTGCGCGACCAGCCGCTCCGAGCCGCGCCGTCCGTCCAGGTGGTTGCTGCCGAACACCGAGATGCCCTGCGCCTCCAGCGGAATCTCCAGCGCGTCGTCGGTCACCACGACCGTGTACCCGCCGAACGGGTACGGCCCGAACTGCCGGCAGAACAGCTTCATCATGTCCTGCTGCCGGCCGAAGTCGTGCCGGAACTCGCGGATCCGCCCGCCCGGCAGCACGCCCCGGATCGTCACCGGCGCGGCCGCCAGGTCGACCTCGTCGTACCGTCCGATCTGCACGGTCGCGAGGTACGTCGCCATCGGCGCGGCCTGATCGAACACCCACGTCGTCCGGCTGGCCTTCACCCGCCGGGAAACGAGCCGTCCGTTCGCGACGACCTGGTACGGCGAATCGGTGGTGATCGAGATCCGGTAGTGCGCCTTGTCGCCGGGGTGGTCGTTGCACGGGAACCAGGTCGCCGCGCCGCTCGGCTGACTCGCTACGATCACGCCCTCGGTCAGCTCTTCCCAGCCGAGCTCGCCCCACGGGCTGTCCTCGGGCTTCGGGTTGCCGTTGTACTGGACGTCGACGGTGAACTCGGCGCCGTCCGGGATCGCGGTCGCGGGCGTGATGTGCAGCTTGCCCGCGCGATGGGCGTACCGTTGCGGGCGGCGGCCGTTCACCGCGACCTTCGAGACCCGCAGCCCGGACAGGTCGAGGCTGATCCGGGACAGCGCCTGGGTCGCGAACGCGGTGATAGTCGCCTTGCCGGTCAGGCGGTTGCTGCTGACGCGATAGTCCAGGTCGAGCTCGTACGACTCGACCTGGTAGTCCGTGCTTCCGTGGCTGGGCACATAAGGGTCAACCATCAGCCCTGCCAGGGAGCGATCGGGTTCCCAGCCCAGCGCGTACCGGCCGGCACACCTTCACCACGCATCACGAGAGACACCGGGCCGATGGTAGCGCCTGCACCGACGCCGGCGGCCGGGAGGACGATGCCATGCGGCCCGAGCGTTGCCCCGGGCCCGAAGGTGACTGTGCTCATGGAGAGAACTCGATCATGAAAAAGGTGCGTCTGCAGCACACAACCGCGATTCACCGTGGCGCCGTCGCCCAGCGTGATCAGATCCGCCTCCGGCAACCAGTACGTCTCGCACCAGACGCCCTTGCCGATCTTCGCTCCGAGTGATCGCAGCCAGAGGTTGAGCACCGGCGTACCGGCGGCGGCGTTCGCGAACCAGGGTGCGGCGACCAGTTCCACGAAGCTGTCGACGACCTCGTTGCGCCACACGAACGAGCTCCACAACGGGTACTCGACCGCGCGGGTCCGGCCGACGATCAGCCACTTCGCGACCGTTGCCATCCCGCCCGCGACCGCGCCGGCGGCCAGGATCACTACGCCGGACAGCAGGACGGCGAACCACGGGCCGAGCCAGATGTCCAGCGCCTGCAGGCCGAACAGCACAGCCAGCGCGATCAGCACCGTGCACATCATCGGTACGAACCGGCACAGCTCGACCAGCGCGCGGGCGACTTTCAGCTTGTACGGCGGGTTGTACGTACGGCTCTGGTCGCCCGAGACGGCCTGCCGGCGCAGCTTCACCGGCGGTGAGCCGAGCCACGACGTACCGGCCTTGGATTTCTTCGGGGCCGCGGACAGCACCGCGACCAGGCCGTTCTTCGGCACCGACCGGCCCGGCGCGGTCATCCCGGAGTTGCCGAGGAACGCGCGCTTGCCGACCTTCGCACCGGCCACGTGCAACCAGCCGCCGCCGAGCTCGTACGACGCGATCATCGTGTCGTCGGCCAGGAACGCGCCCTCACCGACCGTGGTCATCTTCGGCAGCAGCAGCACGGTCGACGCCTCGACGTCGCGGCCGATCTTGGCGCCGAGCGCGCGCAGCCACCACGGCGTCAGCAGGCTGGCGTACAGCGGGAAGAGCAGCGTGCGGGCGGAGTCGAGGAGCCGCTCGGTCGCCCAGACCTGCCAGCCGATCCGGCTGCGGACGGGGTAGTGACCGGGCTTGATGCCGATCCCGAGCAGCCGGACACCGATCAGCGTGAGCACCGCGATCGTCGCGAATCCGACCACCGTCATCAGCGGGACCGCGCCGAGTGCGTGCAGCGCCGCCTGCTGCAGGGTTTCGGTGCCGCGCAGCGCGTGACCGAGTACGGCGAACGCCGCCGCGGCTCCGGCCACTGGGATCAGCGACATGATCGCGGACTGTGCGCCGTACGCCGCGACCCACCACGGCGCGCGGTTCGGGCGATGATCCGGCCACGGGTGCCGGGCACGGCCGATCCGGGACGCCGGCGAACCGGACCAGCGCTCGTTGTCCGGGACCTTGCCGGATACGGCCGACCCGGCCATGATCTCCGCGCTCCGCCCGATCTCGGCGCCCGGCAGCAACGTACTGCGGGAGCCGACGACCGCGTCGGCGCCGATGGAGACCGGGCCTACGTGCAGCTGGTCGCCGTCGATCCAGTACCCGGCCAGGTCGACCTCGGGTTCGATCGACGCGCCGCGGCCCATCGTCAGCATGCCGGTGACCGGCGGGAGGGTGTGCAGGTCGACGCCGCGGCCGATCTTCGCGCCGAGTGCGCGGGCGTAGTACGCGATCCAGGGCGCGCCGGCGAGGTTGGCGGCGCCGGCGGCGTCGGCGAGGTTCTCGGCCGCCCACAGCCGGACGTGCACGTTGCCGCCCCGCGGATACGTGCCCGGCTTGAGACCGCGGAGCAGGATCCGGGCGCCGACGACAGCGATGCCCATCCGGCCGGCCGGGCTGATCAGGACCAGCCAGCCGGCCAGGATCCACCACCAGGACACGGTCCGCGCCCACGGCAGCGGCTCGATCAGCGTGGCAAGCAGGTTGTTCAACGTGAACAGGTAGACCAGCCAGCGCACACCGACGACGGTCTGCAGAATCAATGTGAGCGCGGTCTGCAGGAGCTGGGTGCCCCTCGGCGTCGGCCGGATCTCGCGCAGCTCGACCGGCTCCAGCGCGGCGGGTTTGAAGTCGTCGAGGCGCTCGGCCAGCGCGCCGAGCCGCGGGTACTCGTAGATGTCGCCGACCGTGACCTCGGGGTACCTCTCCCGCAGTGCCGATACCAGTTGCGCCGCGGCGAGGCTGCCGCCGCCGTGCAGGAAGAAGTCGTTGTCGACGCTCGTGACCTTCGCGCCGAGGACGCGCGTCCAGCGCTCGGACAGCCACCCGGCCGTACCGCTGAGCTCCGCGGCCGGACCGTCACTGTCCATCCCGGGCAGCGGCCACGGCAGGGCGTTGCGGTCGACCTTGCCGGACGTCCGGGTCGGCAGCGTGTCCACGATCGCGAGCAACGGTACGAGCGCGGCGGGCAGGGCCTCGCGCAGCCGTTCGGTCGCCTTGGCGTTGTCGAAGGCCTCGGCGTCGTCCGGTACGACGTACCCGACGAGGAGCTGGTTGCCGGCGGCGCTGTTCCGGAGCGCGGCCGCGGCGCCGCTGACACCGGGTAGCGCCTGCAGCGCGGCGTCGACCTCGCCGAGCTCGATCCGGCGGCCGCCGAGCTTGACCTGCTCGTCGGCGCGGCCCTGGAACAGCAGGCCCAGCGGGTCGGAGCGCACCAGGTCGCCGCTGCGGTACGCGCGTTCCCAGCCGAGTGTCGGCATCGGCGCGAACTTTTCGGCGTCCTTGACCGGGTCGAGGTACCGCGCGAGGCCGACGCCGCCGATGATCAGCTCACCGATCTCGCCATCGGCGACTTCGTTGCCTGCGGCATCTACTACGGCGAGGTCCCAGCCGTCCAGCGGGAGACCGATCCGGACCGGGCCCTCGCCGGTCAGCTGGGCGGCGCAGGCGACCACAGTGGCCTCGGTCGGGCCGTAGGTGTTCCAGACCTCGCGGCCCTCGATCGCGAGCCGCTCGGCGAGCTCCGGCGGGCAGGCCTCGCCGCCGAAGATCAGCAGCCGGACCTGGTCCAGCGCGTCGGCCGGCCAGAGCGCGGCCAGCGTCGGCACGGTCGAGACCACAGTGATGCCTTGGGCAACCAACCAGGGCCCGAGGTCCATCCCGGTGCGGACCAGGCTGCGCGGTGCCGGAACGAGGCAGGCACCGTGCCGCCAAGCCAGCCACATCTCCTCGCAGGACGCGTCGAACGCGACCGACAGCCCGGCGAGCACCCGGTCGTCGGGCCCGATCGGCTCGTCCTGCAGGAAAAGTCGCGCCTCGGCGTCGACGAACGCGGCCGCCGAACGGTGCGTGACCGCGACACCTTTCGGTACGCCGGTCGAGCCCGACGTGAAGATGATCCACGCGTCGTCGCCGGGCTCCGGGCCGGTGCCCTTGGCTTCGGTCGTACTCGAGGAATCCATTCGCGCGGAGTACGGGTAATCGAACGCACCGTTCGCCGCGTCGTTGTCGATCGGGTCGGGTTGCGGACGCGTGAGGGTGAGGGCGAGCTCGTCACCGACAGTCGCCGCGACGTCGGCCTCGCCGAAGACGAGCTCGGCCCGCTCTTCCGGATCGTCCGCGTCGACCGGGACGTAGGCCGCCCCGGCTTGCAGCGTGCCGAGAATCGCGACGTACAGGTCGTTGTGACCGGACGCGATCCGGATACCGACGCGATCTCCCGGCCCGATCCCGGCCGCCGTCAACCGGCCGGCGAACTCGGTGGTCTGCTCCAGCAGCTCGCGATAACTCAGGCTGACGCTGCCGTCGTCGAGTGCCGGCTCGTCGGCATACCGGGCGGCTGTCTCTTCGAGCACATCCACCAGCGTCCGCGCGGCCGTCGCCATCTCCCCGCGTCGCAACGTCACGGGCGGATACTACGCCGCCGAGTTACCGTTTCGATAACTCGAAGCGAACATGTGGGGGCGGCCATCAACTCCAATCCGCGTTGCGGACAAAGGCTCTGAACGAAGTCGCCGGTCGGTCGAGCGCTTGTTGTACGTCGGTGGTGGGCGCGCCGTCGAACGCCGCGAGAATGCCGGCGAGCAGCTCGGCACCGGATCGCGGAACGCCTTGCGCCACTTGCTCCTCGACGTAGGTGGCCGGGTCGATCGGAACGTATTCGACCGGATGCCCGGCGTCGGTGATGTAGCCGACGGCGTCGGCGAACGTGATGGATTCGGGGCCTGTCAGCTCGTAGGTCCGGCCTTGGTGCCCGTCGGTGGTGAGTGCCGCGACCGCGACGTCGGCGATGTCGTCGGCATCGACGAACGCGGTCCGTCCGTCACCGGCCGGCAGGGCGAGCCTGCCGGCCCGGACCGCGGCCCGCCACGGCCCTTCGCTGAAGTTCTGCGCGAACCAGTTGGGGTGCAGGATGGTCCACTCTTCCGAGCTACGCACAACCTGTTCGGCGGTGTGGAGGGGATGGCTGGGGTCGGAAGCGCGGGACGCCGAGAGCAGGACGAGCCGTCGTACGCCGCGGGCGAGCGCGGCCTCGGCGAACCGGGCGAGCCGGCCGCCGGGACGGATGGTCGGTTCCATCAGGTAGGCGGCCGTGATGCCATCGAGGTCCCAGGTCGTGGGGTCGTCGAGGTCGAGTCGTACGTCGGCTGCGGTGCGGGCCGCCGTACGGACGTCGTGGCCGGTCGCGCGGAGACGCTGGGCGATACGACGCCCGGTGGTACCGGTGCCGCCGAGGATCAGGTATTTGTGCATGACGTCCAGCCAACAGCCGACCGCTCGGACGATACATGGTTGCTCGTCGCCGATGTCTTTGTGATCGTCTGAGTGTGGACGTTCTGAGCGACCTGTTGCAGCGGGCGCAGGCGACCGATGCGCTGGTCCGGCAGATCATCGCCCGCGGGCCGTGGTCCGTGACGTACGCCGACGTACCGTCGCTGTCGGTTGTCGCGACTCTTGGGGGCAGTGCCTGCCTGCGGCTAGACGACGGCGTACCGCGGATGCTGCAGGCCGGGGACATCGCGCTGGTGACGGGTGTGGGCAGCTACATGATTGCCGACAGTCCTGAGACACCACCGTCGTACGTGATCCGTGGCGGGCAGAAGTACACGCTGGACGGGAAACCGGTGGAGTGGCGGGAGTACCTGGCGCCGCGGACGTACGGCGACGGTCTGCCGGGGGCGACCACGATGGTGCGAGGTGCGTACGACCTCTGTGGCGGAGCGGGCGAGCGCCTGCTGGCACTACTACCTCCGCTGGCGGTGGTGCCCGCGACACCGAGCACCACGCCGGCCTTGGATCTCTTGACCACCGAGGTTGCCCGGGAAGAGCCAGGACAGGACGCCGTACTGCGCAGGCTGCTCGACTTCGTGCTGGTACTGGCACTGCGAGCCTGGTGCGCCGAGACCGAGCTTCCGTCGTGGTACCAGGCGCTGTCGGTTCCCGGTATCGGCGACGCACTACGCGTGATGCATGAAGATCCGGCTCACCACTGGACGGTCGCCGAACTCGCAGCAAAGGTAGGCCTCGCCCGTGCGACCTTCGCCGCCCGCTTCACCAAGCTGGTCGGCCAACCACCGCTGACCTACCTGACCGGTTGGCGGATGACGGTGGCGGCCGACCGGCTTCGTGACACCACGGACCCTGTGGCCACCATCGCGCGGCAGGTCGGCTACGAAGATCCGTTCGCCTTCAGTGTTGCCTTCAAACGGATCTACAAGCAGTCCCCGACCAGCTGGCGAGGCGGGGAGTCACTGCACTAGGTTCGCCGGAACCGCGAAGGTGTCGCAGGCCTTGTTCTCGCCGACGTTGAAGCCGTTCTGGATCCAGAAGCCCTGGCTGGTGGCGAGGCCGTGGGTGCGCTCGTCCTGCGGGGTGTCGGGGGACTCGCCGAAGCTGTTGCTCGACTGTTCCTTGAACTCGTCCAGCCGGTTGGTCAGCGGGTACGACTTCGCGACCGCCCGGCTGAACACGCCGCCGAAGCAGGAGGCCTGCAGTTCGTTTCGCCGTGAGCTCTCCAGCTTCTGGTCCGGGTGGTCCTGCAGGTAGACCGCGCGCGCGTAGAACAGCCCGGTCACGCCCTGGACGTGGTGGCCGTACTCGTGCGCGATCGTCATCAGGTACGCCAGGTCCTCCTGCGGCCCGAACGCACGGTCCATCTGTTTCACGTCGACGTACATGATCTGGTTGCCGTAGCAGTAGAACGCGAGCACCCGGCCGGACAGTGGCTCGAAGTTGCCGCACGCGGTCTGCACTGGCTTGTCGAAGACGACGAGGCCCGGGTCGGGCTTGTCCTGCCCGAGCTGGTGGAAGATCGGGCGCCACGCGTCGTTCAGGCACTTGAAGAGTCGCTGGTAGTACACCTTCTGTGCGGCAAGACCGCCTGAGCCCAGGTTGGCCGCAGGACAGTTCTGCTCGGGCAGAGGGCCGGTGTGGTAGACCTCCGCGTTCAGCAGGTAGTCCTCGGCGGAACCCTTCTGCGGGTTGGTGGTCGGAGACGGCACGATCGACGGACCGGTCACCGCGGGCTCGTCAGGGCCGTTCGCCGTCGTGGTCCCACCACTGGTCCACAGAACGACCGCCATGATCGCGGCGGCGATACCGATGAACACGAGCAAAGAGAAACCGAGCAGCACAAGGCGGAACGAGCTGTTCCGCCTCGGTGGCGGCTGGAAGCCGTTGAAGTGACCAGGGCCGCCGTACTGCTGCCACTGCTGTGCGTGGCCCTGCTGTGGGGGCCACTGCGCTGCCTGCGGTGGTGGCAGGACACCAGGCGGCGGGCCTAGCGGCCGGGGCCCTTGCTGCTGGCCCTGCTGCTGGGAACCGTAGCCGTACGGGCTGCTCACAGCTCTGGCCCTCCAAGTGATCGGTCGAGTTCGCTGCACGAACCGGCACGAGACTACCCTCGACCCATGTCACCGAAGCGCCGCCTCGTCCCGGCTGCCCTGCTGATCTGTTTGACTGCCCCGGTCGCAGGCCTGTTCGTTGCCCTCAGCCCGCTGTCCGCGCAGGCGGCCGTCCGTGCCGACGACCAGATCACGGCCTACACGGCGGACGCGACCCTGACCAAGGACGGCAAGCTGCAGGTCAGGGAGTCCGTCGACCTGACCCCTGGCGGTACGACGTTCAGCCGGACGCTGTCGACCCGGGTCCGGTCCGACTCCGAGCGCGACCGCACGTACGACATCACCGACGTGTCCGCCACGGTGAACGGGCAGCCGGCGCAGGGCTTCCAGAACCAGGGCATAGACGACGGCCGCAAGCTGACGCTGAACGTCTCCGGGCAGTCCAAGATCGTCTACAGCTATACGGTGGACAACGTGGTCGCCGACTCGGTCGACGGCCGCGAGGTGAGCTGGCCGGTCGTGCAGGGTTTCGGGGTGGCGATCCCCGCGGCGAAGCTGAACATCAGCGTCCCGTTCGCGACCTGGGTGACCTGCTTCGCCGGCCGTACCGGCTCGAGCATGCCGTGCACGACCTCGCAGCTGGGGGAGTCCGCCGAGCTGGAGATCCAGCAGAACGGCGTACCGGCCGCGGGGCGGGTGACGTTCCTGACCGGGCTCAGTGACCAGGCCAACGTCCAGCCGAACGCGAAGTACTCGACCCGCTGGACGCTCGGACGGGCCTTCACCGCCGACTCGACCACCGTCGGGCTTGCGGTGCTCGTGTTCGGGATCGGGTTGCTCGGCTCGGTCGCTCTGTGGTTCTTCCGCGGCCGGGACGCCGCAAAGGTCGGCCACGGCGCGCCGGAGCGACCGGTCCTCGACGGCAGCGACGGGCCGCAGTTCGCCGCGCCGGATGGCATCCGCCCCGGTCAGGTCGGCACCGTGGTGGACGAATCGGCCGACGTCGTCGACATCACCGCGACCCTGCTGGACCTTGCCGTACGCAACTACCTGACGATCGTCGAGCAGCCGCGGGACTCGCACTTCGGCAAGCTGGACTGGGAGCTGCGGCGGTTGCACCCGGGCGGTCCGGAGCTGCTCGCGTACGAGAAGGCCTTGCTGGACGCAGTGTTCGCGGACGGCGACACGGTCCTCGTCTCCGCGCTCGGCCCGTCGCTGCGGCCGCGGCTCAACCTGGTCCGCGAGCAGCTGTACGCCGACGTCGTGACGCAGGGCTGGTTCAACAACCGGCCCGACGCGGTCCGCAACCGTTGGACGACGGCCGGCGTGGTCCTGCTCGGCGCGGGCGTCGTACTGACGATCGTGCTGGCAATCGTCAGCAAGTTCGGGCTGGTCGGGTTCGCGGTGATGGCGGCTGGTCTGGTGCTCGCGCTCGTCGGTCAGGCGGCGCCGGCTCGCACAGCGCGCGGTGCCGCCGTACTGGGCCGGGTGGCCGGTCTGCAGCACTACCTGGCCAACGAGTCCTCAGCGGATCTGCCGGAAAGCCACCGGCTCGAGTTCGCGTCCCGCTGCTTGCCGTACGCCGCTGTCCTCGGGCTGACCGAGAAGTGGGCACTGGAGATCGCCGCCACCGATGACGACGACGACCCGGACGCCGGCATCGGCTGGTACTCCGGACCGGAGAACTGGCACCTGTCCGACATCGGTGAGTCGCTGAGCAACTTCGTCACGTCCTTCGGCGGGACGCTGACCACCGCGCGCCGGCTGTTCAGCTGAAAGCCCGGCCCATCGGGTGGGCCGGGCCTAGTTCTAGTTGACGCGTACGTCGGCTGCGGTGAACGTGTTGCAGGAGTCGGGCTTCTTGTTGTTGTAGCCCGTGATCGACCACTGGTAGTTGCTCACCCGGTTGCCGTGGTCGTGCACCCGCGGACGCGCGTAGTCGTCGCCCATGTGCGCGATCAGCACCTTCCAGTTCGCCAGCAGCGGGCCGCTCATCGGGATGAACGCCGCGTTCGCGCCCAGATACACCGCGCCGAGGCAGGTCGCCTGTAGCTCACGCCGGCGGCTCTCGGTCAGCTGCTGGTTCGGCGACATCGACTTCTGCCGGGTCAGCGAGGAGGCGAGGATCCCGCTCAGCTTCTGCAGGTGGTGGCCGTACTCGTGCGCGAACGTGTTCAGCATGATCGCCCGCGCGTACACCGGGTTCCGTGTGTAGGCCTTGTTGTCGACCGTGAACGGTAGGTAGATCGTCTCGTTCGCCGGGCAGTACGCCGCGCGGACGCTGCGCTGCATCCCGCACGGGGAGGAGAGCTTGCCGACGTACACAACCGCCTTCGGGTTGCGGAACGGCAGGTTCGCCTTCTTCATCGCCAGCCACCAGGTGCGGTTCAGGCACGGCAGGAGACGGTTGTAGTACTGCTGCGCGGCCGGGACCGTGACGGGCGCGAACGGCGGCTCGGCACACTTCGAGGCCGCTACCGGGCCGATCGTGTACAGGCGGCTGCCCTTCACGACCTCGTCGACCGTCGGGCCGCGCGGGGCCGTCGGGGTCGGCGAGGACGACGGGGTCTCGGACGGGGTCTGCGAAACCGGTGCGGTCGGGCTCTGCTTGGCCTCGGCCTCACCGCCGCCGATGCTGCGGACGATCAGCGTGATGCCGGTGCCGAGGACGAGAACGGCGAGCACGACGATGCCGATCAGGATCGGACGCGTCAGCTTCTTCTTCTTGCGCCGCCGCCCGCCCGGAGGCTGCGGAATCGGGATCGGTGGGTACTGCCAGGTCGGCGCCTGCTGGACAGGCCGGCCCATCGGCCCGATCTGCCCCGACCCACCCTGCGGCGCCGAATGCCGCCCGGCGCTCTGCTGGCCTTGGCCAGGCAGAGCATTACTCCAAGGCGACGCCGACTCCTGGCCGCCGCCTCCTTGAGGACCCCACAGATAAGACCCCTCCGAATGCGGCCCGCTCTGCGCCCGACCCCCCTGCTGCTGCGAACGCGAAGCCAACCAAGCACTCGACTCCGACTGCCCGCCAGCCGACCAGCTCCCCCGCCCCCGCAAAGAATCACCCCCACCCTGCAAAGTCCAGGACTGTTCCCCCCAACCCCCACCCTGCACCCCGGCCCCCGAACCACCTGCCGCGGAGCCGCCTGCCGCGGAACCGCCTGCCGTCGAATCGCCTGCCGCGGAACCACTTGCCGCGGAACCACTTGCCGCGGAACCACTTGCCGGCGAACCACTTGCCGAGGGATGACCTGCCGGCGAACCCCCTGCCGACAGACCACTTGCCGCCGAACCCCCTGCCCACGGGCCACGTACCGGCATACCGCCGTCGGCCTGCGGCCCCCTCACCGACGTGCCGCCGTCGGTGCGCCGCCCGCCTACCGGTGTACCGCCGTCGGTCTGCCCGGTTACCGGCGTACCGGCGTCGGTGTGCGGGCCGGTTGCCGGCGTGCCGGCGAGGCCGCTCGGCTGCCAGCTGCCGGACTGGCTCGGTGCGGACTGCCATGAGCTCGGTCGGTTACCAGCCGGCTGGCCTGGCCCGGATGGTCGGCTCTGGGGAGCTGTCTGACCTGCGCGCGGCTGACCAGAGCCCCGTGAGCTGGGACCCTGCTGGTTCGAACCGGGTGGGTTCGAGCTCGGCTGGTCGGGGCGGGACTGGTTGGGGCCGGCCCAGCCGGGCGTTGGTTGGGTTGAGGCGGGTTGGGTTGAGACAGGTTGATCGGGATGTTCTCGGCGGGTGGGGGCCCAGCCGCCGTCGAACCAGTTGTTGGCGGGGGCTTCGGTGTGCGCCGGGTTCTGGAACTCGCGCTTGGCCTCGGTGTCCCCGGTCCACCAGCTCGCGGACTGCTCGTCCGCAGGACCCTGCTGACCGTCCCCAGGCACCCGCGCCTCAGCCTCGTCGTTCCGACGCCTGAACCACCCACGACCAGCCGCCGCACCCGACCCACTGGAGGCACCCGGCCCACCGGACCGACCGGACCCGCCGGACGCGCCCGGTCCGCCGGAGGCACCCGGCCCACCGGACCGACCCGACCCATCGGACGCACCCGGTCCGTCGGACCGATCCGACCCAGCGGACGCACCCGGTCCGCCGGAGGCACCCGGCCCAGCGGACTGACCGGACCCGCCGGACGCACCCGGCCCACCGGACCGACCGGACCCGCCGGACGTACTCGATCCGCCGGACGCACCCGATCCGCCGGAGGCACCCGGCCCACCGGACCATCCCGGCCCACCGGACAGACCCGACCCATCGGACGCACCAGGCCCGCCGGACGCACCGAGCACGCCGGACGCACCCGGTCCACCGGACAGACCCGACCCATCGGACGCACCAGGCCCGCCGGACGCACCCGGTCCACCGGAGCGGCCCGGGTCGGCCGGGGTGGGGTGGGTGGGTTGGGCGGGACCGGGCTCCTGGGGGCGGTTCGGCTGGGGGGCAGCCGGGTCGCCCGTGGGGGGCTGGTTCCTGTTGTCCGACATCGGTGCTCCTCACGACCTTGCGGGGTGTAGCTCGTTGGTGGGGTGCTCAGCCGTCCCCCCGGGACATACTCTCCGTATCCGGACCCACCAGGCTAGCTACTCCGGCCAGTCGATTTGCAGGAGACCGGTGTGACCTTCTACTGGACCTTCGCCGCGGACGCCGCCCAGGTGTTGCAGACGCGGGGGTCGCGGGCGTTGTAGCCCCGCAGGGCCCAGTACTGGTGGTTGTTGGCGTCGCCGTGGTCGTTGTTCAGGTCGGTGACGTGGCCGATCAGCCACCGCCACTGGTACTGCGCCTGCCCGGTGACGGGGTAGCTGTTCCGGTTCGCCCCGATGAAGATGTCGGAGAAGCACGACGCCTGCAGTTCGAGCCGGCGGCTGTCCTGCAGCTCCATCGCGTAGTTCGGCCGCTCGTACCGGATCCGCGCGTACGCCTGCAAAATCCCCATGTTGTTCTGCACGTGGTGCCCATACTCGTGGGCGAACTGGTGCAGCATCCACATCCGCGCCCAGATCTTCTGGTAGCTCTGCGGGTAGCGGTTGTAGTTCCCCATGTCCTCGGTGAGGTTCATGTAGATCGTGTCGTTGGTACCGCAGAAGAACGGCGGGTTCGAGTCGTAGTGCGTACCACACGGTGACGACACCGACCCGCTGAACACGAGTACGTTCGGCGCCCGGAACCGTCCGCCGGCCTTGGCGACCATCGGCGCCCACGCCCTGTTCAGACAGCCCACCAGGTTCCGGTAGTTCGCCTTCGCCCCGGCAACGGTGCTCGGCCGTGCGCTGGACTCCCTGCAGCGCACCGACCTCATCACCCCGGCCCGGTACAGGCTGTTCTTGAGCACCAGGTCACTGTCGGTCGGCCCCGGATTCGTCGTAGGGCGACTGGTCGTCGTAGACCGGCTGGCCGTCGGCCGTGGCGGCTGTGTAGTCGCCGTGGTCGGCTGCGCGGTCGGTACGTTCGCCGTAGAAGGAGCCTCGGTCGGCTGAGTCGACACGGTCGGGCTGTACGACGACGTGGTGGTCGGCTCGGCGTATGACGAGTCGTGTCCCTTCAGCGCCGACGACACCACCTTCAGCGCAGTGACCCCGACGACAAGGACGAACAGCAGCACGAGTACAGCGATCAGCGGGGCGCGGCTCTTCTTCCTGGGCGGCCGTCCGCCGGGCGGAGGACCCCAGCCGAACTGTTGCCCAGGGAAACCAGGTGGCGGTCCCTGGTACGGCGGGCGCGGGCCAGGCGGCGGCGCGCCGTACCCAGGCCCCTGCTGCCACTGCTGTGGTGGCTGCTGCTGTGGGTATTGCTGTGGATATTGCGGTGGGTACTGCTGACCGGGCGGTGGTCCCCATTGGTTGCCTGACACGCCCGAGACGCTACCGGAGTGCGGGCTCAATTTCGGTGCCGGTCCAGGTGCCCCGTTGGTTGCCTGACACCGGCCAGACGCTAGGGTGCCCGGTGTCAACCTGACCCTCTCTCTACGGTGTGATTGGGCGATGCGTCTACGTCTCCTCGGGCTCTCCCTGTGTGCCCTCGGCCTGCTCGGCCTGACCGCGGTCCCCGCGGGCGCGGCCGGTGCCAGTGCGACCGCCGACCCGGTGGTCACGAACTACGACAGTCAGGTCCGGGTGGAACGCGACGGCCTGCTCCGGGTCGCGGAGACCTGGAAGCTGAGCAACGTGAACGGGACCTTCACCCGGTTCATCGTCACCCGGGACCACCTGCCGGACGACATCGACCACGTGCAGGAGATCGGCGACCTGCAGGTGAAGGCCGGCGGCCAGGACAAGAAGGCCGAGGTGAAGACCGACGGCGACGTCACGTCGATCGCCGTACCGGACGTCACCAGCAGTACGACGCAGCTCGACTTCACCTACACCGTCAAGGGTGCGGTCTCGAAGACCCTGGACGGTACCGAGGTGCAGTTCGCGCCGCTGACCGGGATCAGCATCCCGATCCAGAACGTGAACACGGTCTTCAGCGTCCCGGACGTCTCGCACGTGGCCTGCTTCGCCGGACCGGTGAACAGCAACGTGCCGTGTTCGCTGGCGCAGATCGGTGAGACGGCCGGTCCGACGTTCGAGCAGACCCAGCTGCCGCCGGGCAACACGATCCGGATGATCGTCGGGTTCCCGAAGGACCAGATCGCGGCGAACTCGATCATCGAGTACCGGCACACCTTCAAGCGGGCGTTCTCCACCGACACGGCCCAGCTGATCACCGCGCTGCTGGTGCTGCTGCTCGGCGCGATCGCGCTCGCCGTCCTGTACCGGCTGCGCGGCCGCGACCAGATCGACCCGCGTCGCGTCGTCCCGGCGTCGCTGTTCAGCCTCGGCGCCGACGCGCGGATCGACTTCACGCCGCCGTCGGACCTGCGTCCGGGTGAGGTCGGCACGCTGATCGACGAGCGGATCGATCCGGTCGACGTGACCGCGACGATCATCGACCTCGCGGTCCGCGGGCACATCACGATCACCGAGCTGGAGCACAACACCGAGTTCGCGCGCCCCGACTGGGAGCTGCGCCGGGTCACCAACGCGCCGGCGGAGGAGCTCCAGCGGTACGAGAACGTGCTGATCCGGGCGATCTTCGGCGACGCCGACTCGGTCCTGGTCTCCGAGCTCGGCAAGCAGGTCCGCGAGAACCTCGCCCAGGTCCAGGACGCGCTCTACGACGATGTCGTGAAGCGCGGCTGGTTCACCGAGCGTCCCGACCGGACCCGCTCGCTGTGGGCGACGATCGGCATCGGGACGACAGTGGTCGGCGTGATCGCGACCGTCCTGCTGGCACTGTTCTCGACGTGGGGCCTGCTCGGGATCGCGATCACCCTGGTCGGTGTCGGCCTGCTCGTGGTCGGCCGCTACATGCCGGCCAAGGCCCCGGCCGCCGGTCGGGTCCTCGGGCAGGTCGCCGCGATCCGCGGTGAGCTGCTGGAGATGGACGTCAGCGAGCTGCCGACCGACCAGCACGCGGAGCTGTGCTCCCGTGCCCTTCCGTACGCCGTCGTGCTCGGCGGCTCGGAGCGCTGGATCGACGCACTGGTCGCGACCGACACCACGCCGGACGAGGCGGACGAAGGCTTCCCCTGGTACCACGGCCCGAGCGGCTGGCACCTGCAGTACCTGCCGGACTCGCTCCGCAATCTCACCACGAACCTGACGGGCGCACTGTTCGCCCGCTGAGGCCAGACACACAAGAGCCCGCCACGCCGCCCGGTGTGGCGGGCTCTGTCGTTCTACCAGTTGTGTTGCGGGCCCGAAGGCGCAGGAAGAGCCGTGCCCGCCGGGTGGATGACGTAGACCAGTCCGCCCGAGTGCGGCACCCAGGCGTTCTCGAAGGAGGCCCGGTCGTACGTCGTCCGCACCTGGTCGTTGCTGGCGATCAGATGCGAGGCAGGGTCGTTGACGACCACATTGCCGTTCTGGTCGAACCCGACGATCACCATCAGGTGCCCGTTCGTCCCGTACCCGGCTCCGGGCAGGTCGCCCTTCTTGAACGACAGCGAAGCCACCAGTGGGATCCCGGCCTTGATGAACTGTTCCGCCTCGGTCAGCGACCGCAGCCGCGTCACGAAGGCGTCCACGCCACGAGACCCGGCGTACGCCGTGTTGAACGGCCAGTTGCCCGCGCCGTCGTACGCGTAGTCGAACACCGACCGCGCCGAGTGGTCGACCTGTGGATCGGTGTACGACGGATCGACCCAGGCGGTCTCGGCCGCGGTCGGCCCGGCGCCCCAGTAGTCGAGCACCATCGCGGTCGAGGTCGCGGAGCACCACGCCTCACCGCCGCCGTCCCACTGCGGGTACTGGCCGATGTGGGTCTCCTGCGAGTACGTCGGTACGTCGAGGACCAGGCCTTCCGCGCCACCGAGGGGGCTCGCGGCAACCTTCTTGTCCGACGGCAGCTGGGAGGCCATCGCCCCGACGGAGCGGACCGTCGGCGACTGCGTCGTACCGGTCAGCCGGTACAGCGTCACCTTGAGCTGCCACTGGTCCAGCCACTTGCCGGTGGCGGCCTGAAAGGTGTCGACGGCAACGGATCCGTCGGCGTCGCCCTGGCTCGGTACCGAGGTCCGGTGGATGTCACCTGCGGCGGTGTCGTCGCCGCCGGACCAGCGGCCGAGCACGTACCACTTGGTGGCCGTGCCGAGGTTCGTGGTGCCGGCCAACGACACCTCGACCCAGGTGCCGGGCGGGGTACTGGCGTTCCAGGACGCGACCAGCTCCGTCAGGCCGAAGCCGGTGCTGACGTGCGGCGAGATCCAGCTGGTCTGGTCGTACGACTTCGCGGAGCCGTCGCCGAACGGATCGACGTACGACGTGGTGCCGGTGGAGGTGCCGAACGTGAGGGCGCCGTCGGCAACGGTCGTGCCGTGCTGTTCACCGGCCAGGAAGTCGGCGGACGACGTCCAGGTCCGGTAGGCGATCTGCCGCGACGACGCGACCTTCACGGCTTCGCTCGGCAGCGTGCCGGCGCTGAGCACGACCGCCCCGAGCATCAGGGCGGTGACAGTACGGGCGGAGGTCATGCTTCGACGGTAGACCGCATGGCAGTCGCTGTCACTGCATCGGCGCGCCGCGGTAAAAACTTACGAACGCTTGTTCCATTCATCGAAGAGCATCGCGAACACCAGTTCGTCGGTCCACTCGCCCTTCAGGTACTCGTTCTTCACGAAGTGCGCCTCCTGGCGCAGGCCGAGGCGGTTCAGCAGCTTCACCGATCCGTCGTTGCGCGCGTCCAGCCGGGCGATGATCCGGTGCAGGCCGAGCTCTTCGAAGCCCAGGCGCAGCAGTTCGACCGCGGCCTCAGCGGCGTACCCGTGGCCGTGTGACTCGGGATGGAAGACGTACCCGATCTCACCGGTGCGGTGCTCGGTGCTGTTCAGGAACAGCGTCACCTCACCCAGGTGCCGGCCGGTGTCCCGCAGGATGACGGCGACGGTGAGCGCTTGACCGTCGCTGTCCATGGGGACATCGGCCAGCCTGCCGGTGAGGGCCTCCTGGACCTGCTCGGGCGTCCGTACGTCGTACAGCAGGAAGCGTGTGACGTCCGGGTTCGACTGCAGCTTGAGCAGGTCGTCGTAGTCGTTCTCGACGTAGCGTCGAAGGATCAGGCGGTCGGTCTCGATCGGCAGCGAGTAGGTCACCGATCGAGACTATGCGACCGTCGCAACCCGTTTAGCCGTTGGCGAGTGCCTGCAGGCGGCTGTAGTCGCCGTTGAAGTGGCTCTGGTCGATCGGCGACGACGTCCACTGCCAGAACGTGTAGAACGGCCAGCCGCCCGGCAGCGTGCCCACCGAGGACGAGTAGCGCGCGACCCACAGCGGGTTGGTCGAGTTGAACGCGGTGGTGTTGCCCGTGCAGGTGCTCCACCAGTCCAGGTTCGTGTAGATCACCGCGTCCCGTCCGGTGCGGGACTTATAGGTGTTGAGGAAGTCCCGGATCCAGCTGACCATCGAGGACTGGCTCAGGCCGTAGCAGGTCGCGCCGTACGGGTTGTACTCGATGTCGAGCGCTCCCGGCAGCGTCTTGCCGTCCCGGGACCAGCCGCCACCACTGCTCGCGAAGTAGCCGGCCTGGGTGGCGCCACTGGAGGTGTTCGGCGTGGCGAAGTGGTAGGCGCCGCGGATCATGCCGACGTTGTAGGACCCGTTGTACTGCTGAGCGAAGTACGGGTTCTTGTACGACGTGCCTTCGGTCGCCTTCACGTACGCGAACCGCTTGCCTTGACCCCACCAGTAGGCCCAGTCGACGTTGCCCTGGTAGCTGGCGACGTCGATGCCTTCGACAACAGCTGTGGTGCTCATCGGCGACGCCGTGCCGTTGGCGCCGGCTCCGGTGGTGGTCTTGTTCTGCGTCCAGCCCATGTAGGCCTCGCCGGCCTTGGTGATGCCGTGCTGGCGAGCCTGCGGAGTGGGCTGGGGAGCGGTGCTGGCGTGCTGGCGGTGCTGGCTTGGGCGGAGCCGACCGAGGCCAAGAGCAGGCCGAGGGTCACGGCGACACCCGTGAAAAGGGCGGATTTCACGGTTTCCTCCAGAGCGAGATGAGGGGCGGACAAAGCGCTCGGCAGGGTCTTACCCGGGTTGGGAGGAAATCAACCCTTTACCCCCGGAGTTTGGTGATCATTTACCGAACGTACGTCGGTGAGGCCGTGAACGTGTTGCACGCGCGTGGGCTCCGGGTGCTGAATCCGGCGTTCGCCCAGCGCGGGATGATCGCCCGGCTGCCGTGGTCGCGCTGGGCGCCGTACTCGTCGCCCTGGTGCGAGTGCAGGTAGTCGAGACCTCTCTTCAACGCCCCGGAGATTCCGTAGCTGCTCCTGTTCGCGCCCATGAACACGTTGCCGAAGCAGGTCGCCTGGATCTCCAGCCGGCGGCTCATCTCCAGCGACTTGTCCCCGGAGTACTCGTAGCGCAGGTTGTCGTCGGCCTGCAGGATGCCGACCATGTTCTGCACGTGGTGGCCGAACTCGTGCGCGACCGTGTCGGTCATCTCGGCCCGTACCCAGCCCATCGCCTCGCTGTTGTTGTGCAGCTGCTGGTATAGCTTCACGTCACCGCCCGCGTCCAGGTAGATGGTCCGGTTCGAGCTGCAGTAGAAGGAACTCGGTGCGTTGCCGCTGCAGGGACTCGTCGCACTGCCCGCGAACGCCACCAGCCTGGGCGGTACGAACCGGCCGCCCGACATCGTGACCTGCTTCGGCCAGGCGCGGACCAGGCAGGAGATCAGGTTCGCGTAGTACTTGCGGGCGTTGGTGACCGTGTTGGGGCGGGCGCCGGACTCGCGGCAGCCGACCGAGGCCATCACACCGGATCTGTAGATCTTGTTCTTGGCAACCATGTCGAGGTCCGACGGCTGGGCCGGGGTGGTCCGGGTCGCGGTCGGCTGGGTCGTCGTGGTGGTCTTCGCCGGCCGGGTGGTCGCCGGGGCCGAGGTCGTCGCGGGCCCTGTGGGCTGTTCGGTGGCCTGTTCTGTGGGCTGTTCGGTCGCGGTGGGCTGTGGCTGGGTGTAGGTGTCGTCGCTGTTGTGCTTCAGGACCGCACTCACCAGGAACAGGCCGACAGCACCGAAGACCAGCACGATCGGGACCACGATGAAGACAGCCTTGCTCTTCTTCTTAGGCGGAGGCGGATAGCCGTTGCCGCCGAACCCGAACCCGAAGCCGGGCCCTGGCCCGTAGTAGGGCTGCTGGGGCGGGTACTGCGCCGGGTACTGCGGTGGGTACTGGGCCGGGTACTGCGGCGGCGGGTACTGGCCTGGCGGCGGTCCGTACGGCCCTTGGTTCGACAACTGACCTGTCCTCCTGATGGGGTGCTGTGGATATCTTGTCAAGGACCAGTGCCACTTCCCGTTACCCTTGACCGGTGACACTTCGCTTGTACGACACCGCAACGGCAGCAGTGAGGGATTTCGAACCGGTCCATCCGGGCAAGGTCGGGATCTACCACTGTGGGCTGACGGTGCAGGGTGCCCCGCATGTCGGGCATATCTACAAGGAAGTGGTGTTCGACGTCCTGCGCCGCTGGCTGGAGCGCTCCGGGTTCGAGGTCACCGTGATCGCGAACGTGACCGACATCGAGGACAAGATCCTCGCCAAGTCGGCCGACCGCGGCATCCCGTGGTGGGCGCACGCGTACGAGTTCGAGCGCGAGCTGCACTGGGCGTACGACGTGCTCGGCTGCCGCCCGCCGACGTACGAGCCGCGCGCCACCGGGCACATCCCGGAGATGCTCGAGCTGATCGAGCAGCTGATCGCGGACGGGCACGCGTACGTCGCCCCGGACGGATCCGGTGACGTCTACTTCGACGTGCGGTCCTGGCCGTCGTACGGCGCCTTGTCACACCAGAACATCGCCGACATGGAGGCCGCCGAGGACGCGGATCCGCGCGGCAAGCGGGACCCGCGCGACTTCGCGCTCTGGAAGGGCTGGACCGAGGCTACGCCACGGACCGCTTCCTGGCCGGCGCCGTGGGGCCGCGGCCGACCGGGGTGGCACATCGAGTGCTCCGCGATGGCCGGGAAATACCTGGGCGAGGAGTTCGACATCCACGGCGGCGGGCTGGACCTGCGCTTCCCGCACCACGAGAACGAGCTGGCCCAGTCGACCGCGGTCGGGCAGAAGTTCGCCCGGTTCTGGATGCACAACGCGCTCGTCACCACGGCCGGCGAGAAGATGTCGAAGTCGATGGGCAACAGCGCCGTCGTGCGGAACGTGGTCGAGCGGGTCCGCCCGATCGAGCTGCGCTACTACCTCGTCCAGTCGCACTACCGGTCGGTGGTGGAGTTCTCGTTCGAGGCGCTCGACGAGGCGGCGAAGAGCTTCCAGCGGCTGGAAGGGTTCGTCGACCGGGCGAGCGAGGTCACCGGCGGGGTCGAGCCCGCGGCCGAGCTGCCGTCGGACTTCGTCGCCGCGATGGACGACGACCTCGGTACTCCGGCCGCTGTCGCGGTCCTGCACAACACCGTCCGCGACGGGAACAAGCTGGTCGCGGACGGTGATTCCGAGGCGCTGCGGGAGGCGCTCGCTTCGGTTCGTGGGATGCTCGGCGTGCTCGGGCTGGACCCGCTGGCCGAGCCGTGGGTCTCGCGTGCCGGTGGCAGCGACGAGCTGACCGAGGTCGTCGACGGGCTGGTGAAGGCCCTGCTCGACCAGCGCCAGGCCGCCCGGGAGCGCAAGGACTTCGCCGCCGCGGACGCCGTCCGCGACCAGCTGAAGGCCCTCGGCGTCGTCATCGAGGACACCCCTCAGGGACCCCGGTGGTCCCTCATTTCTACAGAAGGAAACTGACGTGCCAGGCAGTAGCCAGCGCAAGGGAGCCGTCCGGAAGAAGCCGCGGGGCAACCCGACGGCCGGTTCCGGCGGCCGGGTCCGCCGCGGACTCGAGGGCAAGGGCCCGACGCCGAAGGCGGTCGACCGGGTCAAGCACCCCGCGCACAAGCGGGCGAAGGCGGCCGAGCGCGCCAAGGAACGCGAACAGCGCGGGCGTCGGCCGGCCCGCAAGGACGCCGACTCGACGGTCGAGTGGGTGTACGGGCGGAACCCGGTCGTCGAGGCGCTCCGGGCCGGCGTACCGGCGTCGGCGCTGCACGTCGCCGAGGGCACCGAGCGGGACGCCCGGCTGCGCGAGGCGCTGCTGGTCGCGGTCGAGACCGGTGTCTCGGTCCTCGAGGTGCCGCGCACCGAGCTCGACCGGGTCACCGCGGGCGGCGCGCACCAAGGTGTCGCGCTGCAGATCCCGCCGTACGAATACGCCCACCCCGACGACCTGCTCCAGCGGGCGTACGACGCCGGCGAGGTGCCGTTGATCGTGGCGCTCGACGGGGTGACCGACCCGCGCAACCTGGGCGCGATCACCCGCTCGGCGGCCGCGTTCGGCGCGCACGGCGTCGTCGTACCGGAACGCCGTACGGCGTCGATGTCGGCGTCCGCGTGGAAGACCTCGGCCGGTGCCGCGGCCCGGATCCCGGTCGCCCGCGCGACCAACCTGAACCGGGCCCTGAAGTCCTACAAGGACGCCGGCCTGCTGGTGATCGGCCTGGACATGAACGGCGCCGTCGACCTCCCCGACTTCGAGGCGGCCACCGAGCCGATCGTCCTGGTCATCGGCTCCGAAGGCAAAGGCCTGGCCCGCCTGGTCCGCGAGAACTGCGACCTGATCGTCTCCATCCCCATGACCAGCGCCACCGAGTCCCTGAACGCCGGCATAGCCGCCGGCGTAACCCTCTACGAAATCTCCCGCCGCCGCGGCTGAGCGCTTCCGGACGTAGATCGTCCGGAACATGCTCTAACGTCTCGGCTATGGAGAACTTCGAGCAGGCAGATCTGTCCGGGGCGCGCTTCCGTCAGGCGCGCCTCAACGAAGCACGATTCCACGAGGTGTATCTCAACGACGCACGCTTCCGGCTTGTCGACCTGTCCGGAGCCGTCCTCCGCCAGGTCCGCCTCACCGGCGTCTCGATCGACGGTGCCGACCTGCGCGGCTTGACCATCGACGGCGTCGCGATCGGCCCGCTCGTCGAGGCCGAACTGGTTCGCCGCCAACCGGCCAGGGCCCTTCGTCGCTCGACCGACCCCGCCGACCTGGGCAAGGCGTGGACGCTGATCCAGGAGGCGTGGCAGCAGACCTACGACCACGTGGCCACCCTTCCCGAAGGCACCACCGACATCTCGGTCGACGAGGAATGGAGCTTCACCCAGACGCTCCGCCACCTGGTCTTCGCCACCGACGCCTGGCTGGGCGCCGCCAAGCAGTCCACCGACTACCACCCCGCGGGCCTTGCCTTCACCGAGTTCGACGACCCCGCGTCGCTGGGCCTCGACCTCACCGCCACGCCGCCGTACGACGAAGTCCTGAAGCTCCGCGCGGATCGCGCCGCTGCGGTCCAGGCCTTCCTCCGCGACGCGACCCCAGCTCTCCTCGCCGAACCCCGCCAAGGCCCACCCTGGGCCGACGAACCCCTGACCACCCTCGCCTGCCTCCAGGTCATCCTCGACGAAGAACTCGAACACCACCACTACGCCACCCGAGACCTCACAGCAATCCACGCCCGATCTTGATGTAGCTACAAGATGTAGTTACATTGGAGCTATGAGAACAATCGGGCTGCGGGAGCTCAATCAGAACCCGTCGAAGGCGGTGGCTCGGGTGCGGGCCGGCGAGACGATCGTCGTCACCGACCGGGGTCGTCCGGTCCTTCGACTGGTGCCCGAAGATGCGCGGCCCGGTGTCCTGCAGCACCTGCTGGACTCGGGTGAAGTGAGTCCCCCCGCTGAGCTCGGGATGCCGGACCTGATGCTTGAGCTGGCGCCCGGGGTCGACAGCCTGTCCGACCTGCTGATCGAGGATCGCGACAAGGAGCGGCGCAGGTGATCTACCTGGACTCCTGTGCGCTGCTCAAGTTCATCAAACCCGAGGCCGAGTCGGCTGCGCTGCGTGCGTGGCGTACAGAGTTGTCGGAGGACACGGAACTGGTCACCAGCGAACTGGCGAGCCTGGAGATCACCCGGACCCTTCTCCGTGCCGGCGTCGACCATCAGCAGGTGCCGTACTTCGCCGCACAGGCGGTCCGCGGCGTGTATCTGGCCGATCTGACCTCGACGGTCCTCGGGCGCGCGATGGCTTATCGGACGGCGAAGCTCGGCTCCCTTGATGCAATCCACCTGGCGAGCGCGGAGCCATTCCGGCCCGAGCTGACCGAATTCGTCACCTATGACAAGGAACTGGGCGCGGCAGCCGAGGAACTCGGATTCCCGGTCCTGTCACCCACCTGACAGCAACTGCGGGCCCGGAGATCCAGGCCCGCAGCTGTCTGGATCAGTAGACGCTGACGCCGTAGCGGGAGAGGGCTTCGGTTACGGGTTGGAAGTAGGTGGTGCCGCCGGAGGAGCAGTTGCCGGAGCCGCCTGAGGTCAGGCCGAGGGCTACGGTGCCGGCGAAGAGGGCTCCGCCGGAGTCGCCGCCTTCGGCGCAGACGTTGGTCTTGATCAGGCCGGTGACGGTGCCTTCGGCGTAGTTGACGGTCGCGTTGACCGCCGTGACGGTGCCGCTGTGGACGCCGGTGGTGCTACCGCTGCGCTTGACCGCCTGGCCGACCGACGCGTTGCCGGCGGACGTGATGTCCTGCGAGGAACCGTTGTACAGGTCCACGGTCCCGGGGTGGTTCGTGTACGACGAGCTGTACTGCACGATCGCGTAGTCGTTGCCCGGGAAGCTCGACCCGTAGGTCGTCCCGAGCAGCGTGGTCTTGCTGGAGTTCGCGTACCAGCTGGACGCGATGTTCCCGCAGTGCCCTGCGGTCAGGAAGTAGTACGTGCTGCCGCTGCGCACGTTGAAGCCGAGCGAGCAGCGGTACTGCCCGCCGTAGATGGCGTCGCCGCCGGCGATGTACTTCGTCAGCTTGCCGGACATCTTCTCGAGCTTGATCCGGTCGCCGAACTGCTTGGTCACACGCGTCAGCTGCGCGAGCTTCGCGCCGGTTACGGTGCTGTCGTACGACACGATGATCCGGCCGTTCGGATCGGTCTCCCACGCCGTTCCCGGAATCGTCGCGTTCTCACTCAGCGTGGACGTGATCGCAGCTGTCGACAATTTGGACAGGGTGGACGGGTTGACCGGTGCGGCCGAGGCCTGGGTCGCCAGAAGTCCGGCGGCGGCAAGCCCGGCCGCGGCCAGGAGTGCGATGGTACGGCGGATTGGGGACAGGTTCATGGTTCAGCCTCCTCACGATGAAGACGCCTTCGGGGCGGGGCGTCCTTGACTTCACCGTGAGCCTGTCCTACCCACAATCTCCGTGAGTATTCAGTCAATCTCGGAGCGTAGGGGAAACCCTCACTCAGTAGATCGACACCCCGTACGCGTTCAGCGCCGCCACGACCGGCTGGAAGTACGTCACGCCACCCGACGTGCAGTCGCCGGAACCACCGGACGTCAGACCGAACGCGTACTGCCGGTAGAACAGCGGACCGCCCGAGTCGCCCGGCTCGGCGCACACGTTCGTCCGGATCAGGCCGACCACGCGCCCGTCGCCGTAGTTCACCGTCGCGTTCAGCCCGGTCACCCGGCCGCTGTGCAGACCACTGGTCGCGCCCGAGCGGTACACCAGCTGCCCGATCCCCGGGTTCATCGCACGGGTGATGTCCTGCGAGCGCTTGTTGTACAGGTACACGCTGCCGCCAGGCGGCTTGGTCTTGATGTCGGTCCGGTACACGACGAGGGCATAGTCGCGGTACGGGTACGTCGCGTTCCAGACCGCGCCGGTGTAGACGGCGTGATTCTGGTCCTGGTACCAGCGGGCCGCGGCGACCCCGCAGTGACCCGCGGTAAGGAAGTAGTACTTCCCGCGGCGCTGCACGTTGAAGCCGACGGAGCACTTGTACTCGCCGCCGTACGTCGCCATCCCGCCGCTGATGTACTTCTGCAGCTTGCCGGGCAGCTTCTCCATCGTGACGTTGCTGCCGAGCTGCTTGGTCAGGCCGGTCAGCTTGGTGAGCTTCGTGCCGGTGACTGTCGGGTCGTACGAGACGACGACGGTGCCGTCCGGCTTCGTCATCCACGCCGTACCCGGAGTGTGAATCTGGTCGTTCAGCGTTTCGGTGATCGCCTTCGCCGACAGCCGCGGCGGCTTCACCGGATCCGCCCCGGCCGGCGCGGCGGCACCGAGCGCGAGCGCGGCGGCCGTCACCACGGCAGCGGATCGTCGGAGGTATTTCATGGTCATCAGCCTTCCGGGGGCGTACGGCTCTGATGCACGAATCTGCAGCAAGAGGACGGAGCAACCCTAAAGGGCGCCCCGGTTCAGTCGAGCCGCAGGGAGTGCAGGACGAACGACGCGAGTTCGCGGTAGGCCTCGGCGTCGCTCAGCCCGGTACGGCGGGCGATGTCGCCGCGCTGGATCGCCTGCATCGTGTGCGCGATCATCTCGGCCGCGAACGCGATGTCGACCTGCCGGAACGTCTTGTGGTTGATGCCGTCCTCGATCAGCTGCCGGACCCGTTCCGCGGCGATCCGGGTGTTCCGCTCGTACACCGAGCGGGCCGGCGCGAACGTCGCGACGTCGTCGAGGAACGTCCGGCTGGCCGGCCGGAGCGCGTCCGCGACCGCGCCGAGGTACGCCGCGATCCGCCGGTCGTGCCGGGTCTGCCGAACGACTGCCGACTCCACCTGGGCGGTGGCATTCTTGAAGTAGTGCTTGACCACCTCGACGGCGAGCTGCTCCTTACTCGGCGCCAGCGCGTAGAGCGTCGTCTTGCTGCAGCGCAGCTCGGCGGCGAGGTCGTCCAGGGTGAACCGGCTGAACCCCTGCTCGAGGAACAGGGACAGCAGCCGGTCGAGCAGCTCGGACTGCCGGCGGGTACGTCGCCCCGGAACGACTGTTGTCATATCGAGACAGCATAGAACGATACTGCGTTAGGTGCTGCAGTATCGTTCGGAGTATCATCTGGGCAGCTGTTGAGAGGGGGTTCCTGATGGCTGTCGACCGGCTGCTGCCGACTGACGAATCCGAGGACCTGCTGGCCCTGGTGCGGGACCTGTGTGAGCACGAGCTCGCCCCGCATGCCGCGCACGCCGAAGAGACCGAGACGTTCCCGCGGGCCGCGTTCCGGACACTCGGCAAGGCCGGCCTGCTCGGCCTGCCCTATCCGGAGCAGTACGGCGGCGCCGAGCAGCCGTACGAGGTGTACCTGCAGATGCTCGAGGAGATCGCGTCCGCGTGGATGTCGGTCGGCGTCGGCGTCTCCGTGCACACGATGACGTCGTACGCGCTGGCCACCTTCGGCACTGCCGAGCAGAAGGACCGGCTGCTGCCGGACATGGTCGGCGGCGAGCTGCTCGGCGCGTACGCGCTGTCCGAGCCGCAGGCCGGCTCCGACATCACCTCGATGACCACCCGCGCGGTCCGCGACGGCGACTCCTACGTCCTGAACGGTACGAAGGCCTGGATCAGCCACGGACCGCACGCCGACTTCTTCACGACCTTCGCCCGTACGTCGGACGACCGCACGCACGGGATCTCCGCGTTCCACGTGCCGGCCGGCGTCGACGGCCTGAGCTTCGGGGCGCCGGAGCGGAAGATGGGCCTCACCGGGTCGACCACCACGCTGGTGAACTACGACGGCGTCCGGATCCCGGCGGCGAACCTGATCGGCGCGGAGGGTGACGGGATGCGGATCGCGCTGTCCGCGCTCGACTCCGGGCGGCTCGGGATCGCGGCGTGCGCGGTCGGCCTGGCGCAGGCGGCCCTCGACCTCGCGACGTCGTACGCGAAGGAGCGGCAGCAGTTCGGGCAGTCGATCGCGGACTTCCAAGGCGTGCAGTTCCTGCTCGCCGACATGGCTGCGGCGGTCGAGTCCGGGCGGGCGACGTACCTGCACGCCGCGCGCCGGCGCGACCTGGGCCGGACGTTCACCCGGCAGGCCGCGATCGCGAAGCTGGTCTGCACGGACGCCGCGATGAAGGTCACCACCGACGCGGTCCAGGTGCTCGGTGGGTACGGTTACACCCGGGAGTTCCCGGCCGAGCGGTACATGCGCGAGGCCAAGGTGACCCAGATCTTCGAAGGTACGAACCAGATCCAGCGACTGGTGATCAGCCGCGACTTGCTCAGGAGCGTGTGATGAAGTTTGGCCCGGCCGATGTCGCTCTCGTCACCGGTGGTGGTTCCGGGCTTGGGGAGGCGACCGTGCGGCGGTTGGCGGCGGACGGGCTCGGCGTGGTGATCGTCGACCTGCCGTCCTCGGCGGGCAAGGCGATCGCGGAGGAGCTCGGCGACCGGGTGGTGTTCGCGCCGGCCGACGTGACCGACGAGGCCGCTGTCTCGGCTGCCCTGGACGCCGCTGCTGAGCTCGGCACCTTGCGCGTTGCGGTGAACTGCGCGGGCGTCGCGACGCCCGGCCGGGTCGTGGGCCGGAAGGGCCCGTTGCCGCTGGCAACGTTCCGGCAGGTGATCGAGATCAACCTGATCGGCACCTTCAACGTACTACGGCTCGCCGCCGAGCGGATGATCGCGTCCGAGCCGACCGAGGACGGCGACCGCGGGGTCGTGGTGATGACCGCGTCGATCGCGGCGTACGACGGCCAGGTCGGGCAGGCGGCGTACGCGGCCAGCAAGGGCGGCATCGTCGCGCTGACGCTGACCGCCGCGCGGGACCTGGCCGACAAGGGCATCCGGGTGATGACGATCGCACCGGGAACGATGGAGACGCCGATGCTCGCCGGTCTCCCGGAGGAGACGCGGACCGTGCTCGAGCAGCAGGTCCCGCACCCGTCGCGGCTCGGCAAGCCGTCGGAGTACGCCGCCCTGGTCCGCCACATCCTCGACAACCAACTCCTGAACGGCGAAGTCATCCGCCTGGACGGCGCCCTCCGCATGCCACCCCGCTGATGCGTCCCGCCGCGATTTTGCTCCGCGCGGGATCGCCGTTCCTTCAGCTGTGGTGGCGGGTCCGCAGGCCCACGACCTTCGGAGTCAAAGCTCTGCTCCGGCTGCCGGACGGCCGGTTCCTGGTCGTCCGGCACTCCTATGCCGACACCCGCCGCTGGTCGCTCCCCGGCGGCGGCTACCGCCCGGCCCTCGAAACCCCCGCCCAAGCCGCCGCCCGCGAAGTCCGCGAGGAACTAGGCCTGGCCGTACCCCCAGAAGCCTTCACCGAGCTGACCACTGCGGTCACCACAGTGGAAGGCAAACACGATACCCTCACCATCCTCACCGCATTCACCACCGACGACCGATTGATCCTGTCGCCGGAGATCGCCGAAGCCCGCTGGGTGAAAAACCTTCAGGAACTCGGCGATTCGCCGCTCTCGAAGTGGTTGCTTTCGGCCCTCATCGAATAGCCGCGGGCCCTTTCGGGTGCTCCCGAAAGGCGGTGCGGGGTCGTGGTCGGACCGGCATGCTCGAAGTGTTCGGCCAAACCACGAAAGGTACGGATCATGAACATTCGCAGGGTTTTCTACGGTGTCCTGGCCGGTGGCGCGATCGCGGCCGGCGGCTTCGCCGTCCCCGCTGCTCAGGCAGTCGAAGCACCGGTGACCTCAACGGTTGTTGCCGCCGACAACTGGGAGTACGTCGGCGACTTCTTCTGGCAGTCCGACTGCCATGCCGCCGGTGCGGCCGGCACCAAGTGGACGAAGTACAAGTGCATCAACGGCTCGGCGTTCCCGGGTGACGACTACGAGCTGTGGGTCGTCTACAAGTAGGCCGTGCCGAGTCCCAGGTCCTGCTCGGACCCGGGACTCATCAGCTGAACTTCAACCAGCGCACCCCGTGTGCCGGCACGGGCGCCCCATCCGGCTTACCCCACAGGTCGTGTGGAGAACCGTGTGCGGCAAGGGATTCCAGCGGCACCGACACCTCGCGCGGTGCCGCTCCGGTCCAGAAGATCGCCGCGTACGAGCAGTTGTCTCCACGCGCCGTCCAGACGATCAGCTCGCCGTCGTCGAGCGGTTCGCGGATGATCTCGCGACCGTCGTACGAGGTGTTGAGCAGCTCGGCCAACGCCGGATTCTTCAACAGCGCAAGGGTTTCCGGTGAGCTCGTCGGCAGGTCGCCACCCATCATCAGCGGCGATCGGGCCATCGCCCACAGCGTGAGCAGCGTCTTCTGCTCGTCGAGAGTGAGCCGGCTATCCCGGTCGTCGCCGCGCTCGGCGCGGATGCCGATGTGACCGAGCGGCAGCATGTCCGCATCCGCCCAACCGCCGTCCTGCTGGAACGGAGCCCACCGCGCCAGCCGCGCGAACTGGGCGTGCACGTCCTCCCAGCGGTCCCACAGATCGTCCGAGATCCGCCACAGTTGCGCGTTCGCGCGCAGGTGATCGAGGTGATGCGTGGACAGTTGCGTGCCGGGCGACAACGACAGCACGATGTCGCGTCCGCTGCGCTCGATCGCCCGCGCGTACGCCGCGATCTCCCGGCCGTGGTACGGCGCGAGCATGTCGTCGGCCTTGACGAAATCCACACCCCATTCGGCGAACTGCGCCACTTGGGCGTCGTAGTACGCCTGCGCGCCGGGGTGGTCGTGGTTCAGCCCGAGGTTGTCCGGGTTCCACGGGCAGACGTGGTCCGGGTCGGCGACGTCGCGCGCCGTCCACTCGGTGCCGAACACGGGCAGATCGAGCTCGACCGCCCGGCGCGGGATCCCGCGCATGATGTGCAGCCCGAACTTCAGCCCGAGGCCGTGTACCTGCGCGGCGAGTGGCCCGAAGCCGGCGCCATCTGCGGCGGAAGGGAACCGTAAGGGCGCCGGCAGTTGACGGCCGTGGTCGTCCAGGACGACCGGGGCGTTCTCGTTGTAGCCGTGCGAGCGCGCGGTCGGGTCGTACCAGGCGATGTCGACGACGACCGTGTCCCACCCGAACGGCAGCAGCTCGTCGTGCATGACCCGGGCGTTGGCCAGCACCTCGGCCTCGGTGACGGTGGTGCCGAAACAGTCCCAGCTGTTCCAGCCCATCGGTGGGTTCACCATTCGGCGAACGATCCGTCGTCGTGCCGCAGCACGGGTGATCGCCAGCGGTGCGGCTCCGCGGCCGCTGCCCGGACGACGTCCTCGTTGATCTCGATGCCGAGCCCCGGACCGGTCGGCCGCAGCACGTGCCCGTCGGTGAACGCGAACACTCGCGGATCCACCAGGTAGTCGAGCAGCGCGTTGCCGCCGCCGTACTCGATGCCGAGGCTCTGCTCCTGGATCAGGAAGTTCGGGATCGCGAAGTCGATCTGCAGGCTGGCGGCCAGCGTGATCGGTCCGAGCGGGCAGTGCGGGGCGACGCTCACGTCGTACGTCTCGGCCAACGCGGCGATCCGGCGGACCTCGGAGACGCCGCCGGCGTGCGAGATGTCCGGCTGCGCGACGCCGATGCCAGTGGGCAGCACGTCGCGGAAGTCCCAGCGGGAGAACAGCCGCTCGCCGATCGCGATCGGGATACTCGTCGACTCGGTGATCCGGCGCAGGTCGCGGGAGTACTCCGGGGTGACCGGCTCCTCGACGAACATCGGCAGCAGCGGCTCGAGCAGCGGCAGGATCTGCCGGGTGGCCGCCGTACTGAACCGGCCGTGGAAATCGAGGGCGATGTCGATCCCGTCGCCGAGTGCCTCGCGGAGCACCTCGACCCTGCTCACCGCGGCCCGCAGCTGAGCCGCCGAGGGAATCGGCGGCAGCGCCTCGGACAGGTTGAGCTTCACCGCGGTGAAACCGCTGGCGACCTTGGCCTGCGCCTCGTCGACGAGCTCTGCGTTGTCGCGACCGTGCACCCAGGTGTAGACCCGTGCCTTGTCGCGCACCGGTCCACCGAGCAGCTCGTGCACCGGAACGTCGTGGAACCGCCCCTTGATGTCCCACAGCGCCTGGTCGATCCCGGCGAGTGCGCTCGAGAGCACGGGCCCGCCACGGTAGAAGCCGCCCTTGGCCATCACCTGCCAGTGCTCCTCGACCCGCAACGGATCCTGGCCGACCAGATACTCCATCAGGGCCGTGACTGCACCCTGCACAGCCTCCGCGCGCCCTTCGACGATCGGCTCACCCCACCCGCTGATCCCTTCATCGGTATCAACCCGCAAGAACTGCCACCGCGGCGCCACGAGAAACGTTTCGTAACCGACGATCTTCACACACCCTTTTACAACGATTACCGTTCACCGCGCCAGCGGGGTGATGGGTTTGGCCGGGTCGAACGTGGCGGCCGGCTCGAACTGCTGGTGCGGACCGAGCCGCAGCAGAGCGAGCGACCGTGGCAACAAGTGGGTGCAGACCGAGTAAGGGATCGTGAGCATCCACGTCTTGTCGCCTCCGTGGAGGATGACGACGTACGTACGCGCAGACGGGTCCTGACATCCGAACCCTGGCCCTACCGTGATCCCCGGCGGGATGAATACCTGGCTCGCCAACGTGAGCACCTTGTCGTCCGGGACGCTCGAGCCGGCGATCAGCGAACCCTGCCAGTACTCGCAGACCGAGGCGGAGGTGATCTGGACAGTCGGTGTGGTGGTCGGCGTCTTCGCGGGCTCCTCGGGTGTGCAGCCGTAGTGGTCGGTGCCGGTGATCGGCTGCGCGGAGTCGAGGATCCTCCGGCGGAGCGTGTCGTCCTTCGTGAGCACGCTGAGCTTCACGCCGCCGACCACGCGGGTCTCCTCGGTCCAGCCGCCGTCGTACTGCTTGATCCCCGGCGCCTGCGTGTCGTTGAACCAGAGGTACGGCTGGCGATGGGCGAGTGGGATCACCGGCGTCGTGCAGGTGTACTCGCGGCTCGCCGACCACCCGTTCACGCGGCCGATCGTCGGCACGGCCGTGTTCGCGAACGTCGTACAGGGCGCCGGGCCGGAGATGTACCGCGTCCAACTCGAAGGGACCTGCACCTGCACGGTTCTGAACGACTCCCAGCGCCAGGCGGAAGCCGCCCCTTGGGAGACCGGCGGAGAAGTAAGCCCTTGCGACGCGATGAGAACCGTGGCGACAGCCGCGGCCGCGACGAGGGCGCCGATCGTGCGGTGGGAGCGGCGGCGCAGGCGGGCGTGGACGATTACCAGCAGGCCGCTGTCCGTCGGGGCGTCCGCCGCGTGTTTTGCCAGACTCTCGGTGAGGGATCGTTCCTCCACACCCAGTTCACGCTGGTGAGGGGCGGAACGTTGCAGCTGTCAGTCGGGTTCGGACACCGGTGCTGTCGGCAGGGCGAGTTTTTCGTCGGGTTTTGCGGCGAGCACGTCGTTCACGTACGAGCGGGCCGCTTCCATCGTGTCGACCTCGTGGCCGGCCTCCTCGGACAGGAACCAGCGGTGTTCGAGTACCTCGTGGAAGATCTCCGCGGGCTCGAGCTTGCGGCTCAGGTTCCGCGGGACCGAGCGGACGACGGGCTCGAACACGTCGGTCAGCCACTGGTGGGCGACGATCTCCTCGTCCTCGTTCTGCTGGTCGGTCGCGGCCGCGAACGAGTCCAGGTCGTTGAGCAGCCGGCGCGCCTGGTTCTCCTCGACGTCCAGACCGGTGAGCCGGAGCAGCCGCCGCGAGTGGTGGCCGGCGTCCACGACCTTCGGCTGGATCCGGACCTGGCTGCCGTCCCAGTCGGTGATGATGTCGATCTCGGCGACGTCGAAGCCGAGCTCGTTCAGCCGCCGGATCCGCGAGTCCAGCCGGTGCATCTCGTCCCCGCCGAACTCCTCCGGCGCGGTCAGCTCGGCCCACAGCGCCTCGTACCGCTTCTGGATCGACTCGACGGTCTCCTGCGGGTCGATCGACTCGTCGAGCAGCCCGCCCTCCTGCAGGTCGAGGAGTTCGCCGAACAGGTTGATCTCCGCGGTGTACAGGTCGTGCGCGCGCTGCCCGTCGGAGATGTCCTGGTGCAGCTCGCCGGTCTCGGCGTCCACGAGGTACGCCGCGAACGCACCGGCGTCGCGCCGGAACAGCGTGTTCGACAGCGAGCAGTCGCCCCAGAAGAACCCGAGCAGGTGCAGCCGGACGATCAGCGCCACCAGTGCGTCGATCAGCCGGTTCACGGTGTCCGGGCGCAGGGTGCTGGAGAACAGGGCCCGGTACGGCAGTGAGAACTGCAGGTGCCGGGTGATCAGGATCGAGTCGATCGGCTCGCCGTCGCGATCGACGCGGTCGGTGATCACGCCGACCGGTTCGACCGACGGGGCCTCGAGCCGTTCGAGGTCGCGGAGCAGGCGGTACTCGTGCATCGCGAGGTGCTCGAGGACCTCCTTGATCGCGTACACGCTGCCGTTGACCCGGACGAAGCGGACCACGTGCCGCGAGATACCGCGCGGCAGCGCGACCAGCTGGTCTTCGGGCCAGTCTTCCAGCGGGATGTCCCACGGGAGCGACAGCAGTCCGGTGTCCGGGCGGGTGGCGACGAATCGAGGCACGGGTACCAGTCTGGCAGCAAGCTGACCTCGCAGGCACTCCCTCCGCATCGCGAACGGCGCACGCAAGTCCTTGCAAGAACTTGCGTGATCTGGCGTAGAGTTTGCGCCATGACACGACGACTTGCAGAGGTGGCCAAGAAGGTCGGCGTCAGCGAGGCCACCGTCAGCCGGGTGCTGAACGGGAAGCCCGGCGTGTCCGAGGCCACCCGCGAAGCCGTGCTCACCGCGCTCGACGTCCTCGGGTACGAGCGCCCGACCCAGCTGCGCGGCGACCGGGCGCGGCTGGTCGGCCTGGTGCTGCCGGAGTTGCAGAACCCGATCTTCCCGGCGTTCGCCGAGGTCGTCGGCGGCGCGCTCGCCCAGCAAGGTTTCACCTCCTTGCTCTGCACCCGGACGCTCGGCGGCGTGTCCGAGGCCGACTACGTCGACCTGCTCCTCCAGCAGCAGGTATCGGGCGTGGTGTTCGCCGGCGGGTTCTACGCACAGGCGGACGCGCCGCACCAGCACTACGAGCTGATCCAGGAGCGGAAGCTCCCCGCCGTACTGGTCAACGCCGCGGTCGACCACCTCGGGTTCCCGCAGGTCTCGTCGGACGACTATGTCGCCGCGGAGATGGCGATCGGGCACCTCCGGGCGCTCGGGCATCGCCGGATCGGCATGGTTCTCGGACCCCGCGACCACATCCCGTCGCGGCGGAAGCTGGACGCCTTCCTGGCCGCCGAGGAGGCGGATCCGGAGCTCGTCGAGCACGCGATGTTCTCGCTCGAGGGCGGGCACGCGGCCGCCACCAAACTCGTGAACCGCGGCGTCACCGGCATCGTCTGCGCCAGCGACATCCTTGCGCTCGGCGCGATCCGAGCGGTCCGGCGGGCCGGGCTGAGCGTGCCCGACGAGGTGTCGGTGATCGGGTACGACGACTCCGCGATGATGAACTGCACCGATCCGCCGCTGACCACCGTGCGGCAGCCGATCGACGCGATGGGCCGGGCCGCGGTCGACATGCTGGTCGCGCTGATCGAGCGCGCCGCCGTACCGGCCGACGAGCTGCTGTTCGAGCCCGAGCTCGTCGTCCGCGCCTCCACCGCCCGAGCCCGCATCTAACTGCGGCCACCCCCGAGCAGCCGCTGACCGACCAGGTCAGCGGCTGCTGTCGTTTGCCCGATAGCAGGCAATCTCCCATGAGCAGTCACGTTTTTGCAATCTCAGATCGAAGTATTGCGTTCATGGGTCCAATTCCCTACGGTGTCGGGCACCAGGGAAAGGGAGAGGGTGGAAATGACCACAGCGCGCCGCGGGCTCAGCCTGCTGCTGGTGATGGGACTCGGTCTGGCGGCCGCGTCCTGCGGTACGGACGACAAGAAGCCGGCGGGGGACGCGGCCGGCGGTCCGGTCACGATCACGGTCGGCTGCGAGCCGCCGAAGAGCAACCCGAAGGAGCGCGAGGCCTGGGAGGCCGACGTCGCCACGTTCCAGAAGGCGCATCCGAACATCACGGTCCAGGGCAAGGACGCCTTCCCCTGTATCAACCCCGACACGTTCCAGGCCAAGCTGGCCGGCGGGACGCAGGAGGACGTGTTCTACGTCTACTACACCGACGTCCGGAAGATCATCGAGAAGAAGCAGGGCGCCGACATCAGCCAGTACGTCGGCAGCGTGGGCGCGGTGAAGGACCTGCGGCCGGACGTGATGGGTGTGTTCAGGGACGGCGACAAGACGTACGGGCTGCCGCGGAACAACTACAACATGGGCCTGGTCTACAACCGGAAGCTGTTCACGCAGGCCGGTCTCGACCCGGACAACCCGCCGAAGACATGGGACGACGTACGGGCGGCCGCGAAGAAGATCGCCGCGCTCGGACCGGGGTACGTCGGGTTCGGCGAGTATTCGGCCGGGAACACCGGCGGCTGGCACTTCGCCGCGGAGCTGTACGCGCGCGGCGGGTCGATGGTGAGCGACGACGGCAAGACCGCGGCGTTCAACAGCGACCAGGGCCGGGCGGTGCTGGAGAACCTGAAGAAGATGCGCTGGGACGACAACTCCATGGGCAGCAAGCAGCTGCTGCAGTGGGCGGACCTGATGCGCATGCTGGGCGGCGGCAAGCTCGGCATGATGATCGGTGCGCCGGACGTCGTGCAGTCGGTGAACAACGACTTCAAGGGCAAGTTCGAGGACTACGGCGTGACCGCCGTACCGGAGTCGGGCGGGCAGTCGTCGCTGAGCGGTGGCGACGGGTACATGTTCAACCCGAAGGCGTCGCCGGAGAAGATCAAGGCGGGGCTGCAGTGGCTGGAGTTCCACGAGCTGACGCCGGGGCAGGGGCAGTTCAACTACCAGCGCGCGAAGGAGCAGGGCCGTCCGGTGGGGCTGCCGATCCCGGATCTGTACGGGAACAGTGCCCCGGGCAACCAGATCAACGCACTGCGGAAGCAGTACGCGACGGTGCCGGTGGACAACTTCGCACCGTACGTCGCTGCCCAGGGCAACATCACCAACAAACTCGAACCGCCGAAGGCGCAGGAGCTGTACGCGGTCCTCGACGTCGCGATGTCCGCGGTTCTGACCCGCAAGGACGCCGACATCAACAAGCTGCTCGCGGACGCAGAGTCCAAGGCCAACAAGATCCTCGCGAAGAACACGTAATGACGGTGACCGAGGAGCAGGTCCGTCGCCCCCAGGCTCAGGGGGCGACGGGCCCGCGATCGTCAGACGATCACGGCGCACTGCGGCGGGCGGTCGGGCGAAATCTGACTGCGTACGGCTTTCTGTGTGGGGCTTTGATCTGTTTCGCGCTGTTCTCCTGGTATCCGATGGTGCGGGAGATCGTGCTCAGTTTTCAGCAGAACAACTTCGTGGATCCGGGGAAGTGGGTCGGGTTCGAGAACTTCAGGACCGTGTTCGCGGACCCGGCGTTCGCGGCGGCGTGGTTGAACACAGCGGCGTTCAGTGGGTTGGCGTTGGTGATCGGGTCTGCCGTGCCGTTCGTACTGGCCGTCGTACTCAACGAGCTGAAGCACGCGAAGGCGTACCTGCGGTTCGTGGTCTACCTGCCGGTGATGCTGCCGCCCGCAGTCGCCGTCCTGCTGTTCAAGTGGTTCTACGACCCAGGATCGGGCCTGTTCAACCAGGCCCTGGACGTCGTACACCTCCCGCCGTTGAGCTGGCTCGACTCCACCAGCACCGCGCTGATCAGCCTGGTGATCGTGTCGACCTGGATGAACCTCGGCACCGGGACCTTGATCTACCTCGCCGCACTGCAGAGCATTCCGGGTGACCTCTACGAGTCGGCCGAACTCGACGGCGCCGGTCTGCTCAGGCGGGTCTGGCATGTGACGATCCCGCAGACCAAGCTCATCCTGCTGGTGATGCTGCTTCTGCAGGTCGTCGCGACCATGCAGGTCTTCATCGAGCCGTACCTGCTGACCGGCGGCGGGCCGGAGAACGCGACGGTGACGGTCGCGTACCTGATGTACCAGTACGCCTTCAACTTCGGCGACTTCGGCGGCGGCTCCGCCCTCGGGCTGATGCTGATGATCGTGCTGCTGGTCTTCTCCGCCGTCTACCTGCGGATCTCGCGCGAGGAGGCGGAACGATGAGAACCCTCGTGTCACCGCTGGCGCTGCGCACCCCACGCGGCCGGATCGTCTACTGGACGGTCCTCACGGTCACAGTGATCTGCTTCACCGGCGCCTTCGTGTTCCCGCTGTACTGGATGGTGACCGGCGCGCTCAAGTCGCCGGACGAGCTCGCGCAGATCCCGCCGAGCTTCTTCCCGAAGTCGTTCGACTTCCACGTGTACGCCGACGCGTGGGAACAACTGCAGCTCGGGGTGTTCCTGAAGAACACCGCGTTGTACGCCGGCGGTGCCTGGTTGTTCACGTTGGCGGTCGACGTCACCGCGGCGTACGCGCTGTCGAAGCTGCGGCCGGTACTCGGGAAACTTGTACTCGGTGCCATGTTGGCGACGTTGATGATTCCGCCGATGGTGCTGTTGCTGCCGACGTACCTGGTCGCGAAGGATCTGCCGATTCTGCATGCCGATCTGCTGAACACCCCGTGGGCGATCTGGTTGCCGGCGGCGGCCAACGGTTTCTTCGTGTTCCTGTTGAAGCGGTTCTTCGACTCGATCCCGAAGGAGCTGCTGGAAGCCGCGGAGATCGACGGCGCGTCACCGCTGCGCATCCTCTGGTCGATCGTGCTGCCGGTGTCCCGCCCGATCATCGGCGTGGTCTCGATCCTGTCGGTGGTCACCGTCTGGAAGGACTTCGTCTGGCCGCTGCTGGTGCTTCCGGAGACCGACAAGATGTCGATCAGCGTCGGCATCGCGTCGCTTTCCGCCCAGATGCCGCAGAACGTCCTGATTGCGTCGCTGGTGATCGCCAGCCTGCCGACAATCCTTGTTTTCTTCGTATTCCAGCGCAGCATCATGGCCGGCCTCACCGCCGGAAGTCTGAAGGGTTAAGGAGATTTGATGGCGGACGAGTGGTGGCGTGGGGCTGCGATTTATCAGGTGTATCTGCGGAGTTTCGCCGATGGGAACGGGGACGGGATCGGGGATCTGGCAGGTCTGCGGGAGAGGTTGCCATATCTGGCCGAGCTGGGTGTCGACGCGATCTGGTTGAACCCGTGGTACCCGTCGCCGATGGCCGACGGCGGGTACGACGTGGCCGACTACCGGGCGATCGACCCGGCGTTCGGGACGCTGGCGGCGGCGGAGACCTACATCGCGGAGGCGCACGCGCTCGGCATCCGGACGATCATCGACATCGTCCCGAACCATGGGTCGGACCAACAGGACTGGTTCCTCCAGGCACTCCAGGCCGGCCCCGGTTCCCCCGAACGCGAACGCTTCCTGTTCCGCCCCGGCCGCGACGACGGTCCGCCCAACGACTGGCAGTCGATCTTCAACGGACCGGCCTGGACGCAGGTCGAGGACGGCGAGTGGTACCTGCACCTGTTCGCCCCGGAGCAGCCCGACTTCAACTGGCGCAACGCCGAGGTCGTGGAGGAGTTCCACGACATCCTCCGGTTCTGGCTGGACCGCGGCGTCGACGGCATCCGGATCGACAGCGCCGCCGTCCTGTTCAAGGATCTGGACAGCGTCGAGGAGTCGTACACCGACCACGACGAGGTGCATGAGGTGTACCGCGGCTGGCGGCGGATCTCCGACCAGTACCAGGACCGGTTCTTCGTCGGCGAGATGTGGATGCCGGACCAGGAGCGGTTCGCGCTGTACCTGCGCCCGGACGAGCTGCACACCGCGTTCAACTTCGACTTCCTGTCCCGCCCGTGGGAGGCGGGCGAACTGAAGGCGTCGATCGACCTGACGCTGTCGACGCACGTGCCGATCGGTGCGCCGCCGACCTGGGTGCTGTCGAACCACGACGTGACCCGACCGGTGACGAAGTACGGGCGTGCGGACACGTCGTTCTCACATCAGGATCGCAAGCACGGGATGCCGACCGATCTCGTGCTGGGGGAGCGCCGCGCGCGGGCCGCTGCGCTGCTGGCGATGGCGTTGCCTGGTGGTCTGTACGTCTACCAGGGTGAGGAGCTGGGTCTGCCCGAGGTAGAGGATCTGCCGGACGACCTGCTCCAGGACCCGATCTTCACTCGCTCGAAGGGCGCCGATCGCGGACGGGATGGTTGCCGTGTGCCCCTGCCGTGGTCCGGGAAGGAGCCGCCGTTCGGGTTCGGGGACGGTACGCCGTGGTTGCCGCAACCGGCGGACTGGAAGAACCTGACGGTCGAATCGCAGTTCGATGATCAGAACTCGATGTTGGCCCTGTAC
Organism: Kribbella jejuensis; assembly: GCF_006715085.1. Taxonomy (NCBI): domain Bacteria; kingdom Bacillati; phylum Actinomycetota; class Actinomycetes; order Propionibacteriales; family Kribbellaceae; genus Kribbella; species Kribbella jejuensis. The sequence goes on from NZ_VFMM01000002.1 coordinate 131,690, forward strand.
CGCACCGGACTGCGGTTGCGGCGCGAGTTGCTCGGGGACGGGACTTTGTCCTGGGTGGACTCTGCTGCTGACGTGCTGGTGTTCCGGCGGGAGCGGTTGACGTGTGTCACCAACTTGAGCGCCGACGCGGTCGACCTGCCGCCGTACGAGGAGGTGCTGATCTCCAGCATTCCTCTCGACGACGGCAGGCTTCCGAGCGATGCGACCGCCTGGATCAGGTGAGCGGCTTGAACCGCCGTAGCCGCAGGCTGTTCGAGACTACGAAGACCGAGCTGAACGCCATCGCGGCGCCGGCCAGCATCGGGTTGAGCAGGCCGGCGGCGGCCAGCGGTAGGGCGGCCACGTTGTAGGCGAAGGCCCAGAACAGGTTGCCCTTGATCGTGCGGAGCGTGCTGCGGGAGAGCCGGATGGCGTCCGCAGCCGCCCGCAGGTCACCGCGTACCAGGGTCAGGTCGCTCGCCTCGATTGCGACGTCGGTACCGGTACCCATGCTCAGCCCGAGGTCGGCCTGGGCGAGGGCGGCCGCGTCGTTCACGCCGTCGCCGACCATCGCGACGACCCGGCCCTGGTCCTGCAGTTGCTTCACCGCGTCGACCTTGCCGGCCGGCAGCACCTCGGCGATCACGTCGTCGATGCCGACCTCGGCGCCGACCTTCGTCGCGACGGCCTCGTTGTCACCGGTCAACAGCACCGGCCGCAGCCCGAGGGACTTGAGTTGCCGGATCGCCTCGACGGACGTCGGTTTCACGGTGTCCGCGACCACCAGTACGGCTCGTGCTTCGCCGTCCCAGCCGACGGCGACCGCCGTACTGCCCTCGGCCTCCGCGTGCTCCTTCGCATGCGCCAGTTCGTCCGGCAGGTGCTGGCTCCACTCCTCCAGCAACCGCGTGCGCCCGACGAGTACCGCGTGCCCGTCGACGATCCCTTGCACACCAAGGCCCTCGACGTTCCCGAAGTCCTCGACGTCGGGCAGCCCGCCCTCGGCCGCAGCGGCCCGCGCCACGGCCTGCGCGATCGGGTGCTCACTCGAATGCTCGAGCGCGCCCGCCAACCGCAGTACCTCGGAACGCTGCTGACCGGGCGCCAGCAGTACGTCGACCAACTCCATCCGGCCCGTGGTGACCGTGCCCGTCTTGTCGAGTACGACGGTGTCGACCCGCCGCGTGGACTCCAGCACCTCCGGCCCCTTGATCAGGATGCCGAGCTGTGCGCCCCGGCCGGTACCGACCATCAAGGCCGTCGGCGTGGCCAGGCCCAGCGCACACGGGCAGGCGATGATCAGTACGGCGACCGCGGCCGTGAACGCGACCTCCACCGGCGAACCGTTGCCCAGCCAGAACCCGAGCGTGGCCAGCGCTAGGCCGATCACGATCGGTACGAAGATGCCGGACACCTTGTCGGCGAGCCGTTGGACGGCGGCCTTCCCGTTCTGCGCGTCCTCGACCAGGCGGGCCATCTGCGCGAGCTGCGTGTCCGCGCCGACCCGGCTCGCCCGGACCACCAGCCGGCCGCCGGCATTGACGGTCGCACCAACGACCGCGTCGCCTTCGCCGACCTCGACCGGTACGGACTCACCGGTCAGCATCGACGCGTCGACGGCACTGCTGCCGGTCACGATCACGCCGTCGGTGGCGATCTTCTCGCCGGGCCGGACGACGAACTCGTCACCCACGACGAGCTGATCGGCGGGGATCCGGGTCTCGGTACCGTTCCGCAGTACGGCGACGTCCTTCGCGCCGAGCTCCAGCAAGGCGCGCAGCGCGGCGCCCGAGCGGCGCTTGGCGCGTGCCTCGAAGTACCGGCCGGCGAGGATGAACGTGGTGACACCGGCCGCCACCTCGAGGTAGATCTCTTCGGCGCCGCCGCCCCGGGACGGGATCAGCGTGAACGGCATCTTCATCCCGGGCCGGCCGGCGCCGCCGATGAACAGCGCGTACAGCGACCAGAGGAACGCGCTCACCACGCCCAGCGAGATCAGCGTGTCCATCGTGGCGGCGCCGTGCCGCAGGTTCGTCCAGGCGGCCTTGTGGAACGGCCAGGCCGCCCACGTCACCACCGGGAACGCCAGCGTCAGCGACGCCCACTGCCACGACTCGAACTGCAGCGCCGGGATCATCCCGAACGCGATCACCGGCACCGCGAGCGTGATGCTCGCGATCAGCCGCTGCCGCAGCGGTTTCAGCTCGTCCGGCTCCTCGGCCTCCGTGGCGACGGCCGGCGTCGGCAGAGCCGCGGTGTAACCGGTTTGCTCGACGGTGGCGACCAGGTCGTCGGTCGAGACACCCTCCGGGAACGTCACCTTCGCCTTCTCAGTGGCGTAGTTGACAGTCGCAGTGACGCCGTCCATCCGGTTCAGCTTCTTCTCGACCCGGGCGGCGCAGGAGGCGCACGTCATCCCGCCGATGATGAGCTCAACGGACTGGCTCATGATCGTGTGCCTCCTCTGCTTCAGTGTGCGTAGGTACTGCGGCCGGTGGAACGATCGTGGTGCCGGTCCTGCCGACCTTCACCGTGAACTCCGCTGTGTGGACGGCGCCCGCGTGCTGGAAGTCCAGGAACAGGCTGTAGGTACCCGCGGTCGGGAAGGTCGTACCGAACGTGATCTCCGGACCGCCCTTCGACCCCGGCTCGGCGTGCTCCGCCGGGTGGTTGTGCAGGTACGCCAGGTCGCCGCCGCGCAGCGATACCAGGTGCCCGAAGGCGCCGAGGTACGGCTGCAGGTCGGTCACCGGTTTGCCGTTCTTGCTGACCTTGAACGTCAGCTCGGACTCCTTGCCCGCGACCGGAGTGCCCTGCAGCGTCACGTCGTACCCGTCGAAGCTGTAGACGCTCGTCGGGTCGGCGACCGGGACCGGGACGTACATGCCGGTGACGTTGACGTCCGTGCCGAGAGTGATCGTGGCGTCGTGGCCGGCCGGCTGGAAGTCGGTGTACAGCCGCCAGGTCCCGCCGGCGGTGAAGGTGAACGGGATGCTCCACGTCCCGTCCGGCGCCATCGTCGGGTGCACGTGGTGGAAGCCGGACAGGTCCCGCCGGACCACGATCAGGTGCAGGTCCTTCTCGTGGGTCTTCGTGTACTGCGTGACCGGTTTGCCGTCCGGCCCTTCGATCGTGAAGCGCAACTCGGTCCTGGTACCACTGGTGAAGAACGTCTGCACCGGCGCGAACGTGTACCCCGAGTCGGACACCGCCAGCCCTGGCAGTTGCCCACCTGCCGCGTGTCCTTGCATGCCACCCATCCCCTCTCCGTGCGGCTGCGTGCCCGCAGCCGCGGAGCTGCCGTCGGCCGCCGCGATCGGTTCGATCGCGGACCCGATGCCGAACGCCGCCCCGAAGGCCAACGCGACCGCACCGGCGAACGCGCCGAGCCGGAGCGCGGCGGCCCGGCTCACGACGCCGCCAGTTCGTAGCCCGCCTCGTCGACGGCCTCGCGTACGGCGGCCTCGTCGAGCGCGGACTCACTCGTCACGTGCACAGCAGACGTGCCACCCGCGACGAGGTCGATCTTGACCTCCTGCACACCAGCCAGCTTGCTGATCTCCTCGGTCACCGCCGAAGTGCAGTGCCCACAGGTCATACCGGCCACCGAATAAGTCGTCGTGGTGCTCATATCAATTCTCCTTGCTCAAAAGGGATTCTGCTTCTTTTCACCGATGGGAGATGGGTCAGCCGCGGGGACGACGGCCCGCTCCTCGAGCGCGGCGGCACGCCGAGGGAAGGACATGGGCAGATCAGCTGCGGACGAGGCGGGCGATGGCGTCGGACGCCTCGCGGACCTTCTCGTCGGCCTCCGCCCCACCCTTCTGCGCAGCCTCGACCACGCAGTGCGAAAGGTGCTCGTCAAGCAACTCCAGCGAGAACGACTGCAACGCCTTGGTCGCCGCCGACACCTGAGTCAGGATGTCGATGCAGTACTGATCCTCTTCAACCATCCGCTGCAGCCCCCGAACCTGCCCCTCGATCCGCCGCAACCGCTTCAGATGACTGTCCTTCTTGGCGCTGTAACCATGCACATGCCCAACACTGTCGGCCATCGCCACTCACCTCTCTCCCACCAACTACCCCCATGGGGTATCTCCAACACCCCAGAACGTACCCCCTATGGGTATCAAACGCAAGTCTCTTCAGGTACCGGGTAGGGGTATATCTCTCACCAGGGCGAATGCGGTCACCCCGTGCGTGCTACGCAGGCGCTCCGGCGGGGTGCGAGCTGCCGCTCGCGGGTGACTAATGGGCAGGCGCGCGCTACGTGATCTGCGCATCGTCAGGTGTTTCGTTGTCCAGGCGGGCGTGACGCGGACAGCCATGATGTGTTGCGGGGAACCCTTCCGTGCGAGTGGGTGATGCGTCCTTCGCACGGATGCGCGGGAACCCCGCGAGTGGCCATCCTGAGTCGGCGGTACACCGGGGATCAGGCTGAGGCGTCCCAAAGCGGGCTTTTGTAATGCCAGTCGCTGGGCGCACCCATATGCGCGATGGGGACCGCCTGGACGGACGGAAAGCTCTTCAGCACGGCGGGCAGGAGGGCCTTCCGTCCCACCTCGAGCTGGTTGAGAAGGAACTGGACCAACGTCAGCAAGCCAAACGTGCGGTGCCACTCGGTCGCCACCGCATCGAGGTTCGGGTGCCTTCCCAGCTTGGGCAGCTTGGGTGTGATCGTGTGAACGCGGTTGAAGAGGCGGCCGTGGTGCGCGCACGTGTTCCGCAGGAGGTTCAGTGCCTTGAGCCAGCTTGTCAGCTGCGGCGCGCTCAGCCCGCATACGTCGGCGACCCGGTCCTGAACGCCGCGAGTCGCGAAGCCGTACAGGTATGTCAGGCTTCCCCAGTCGAGAAGCTCGACCGCGGCCCAGACCGGAAGGCGTCCGCCGTACTTCTCGTGATGGTGTGCGACGAAGTCCTCGCGCGACTGCTGCAGCTCGAACTCGTACCCCGCGAGCCAGCGATCGTATCGCTCACTCCTCGCGGTCGGCCCGAGCTTGCTGCGGTCAAGATGCGCGCACGGATCGACGCGCCCCAACTCGTGCCCGAGGAGCGCGCGGATTGCGAGCTCGATCGGGCTGAGCGCCGCAAAAGTGGCTGCGCGCAGCCTTGCATCGAAGTCGTATAGCGCAACCACATCGCTCAACCGGGTGCCGGGATAGAAGTCGTCCTGGCGACCGTCGGCGGTCAGCTTGCGAAATGGATACCAGTAGCCGCTCAAGCGGTAGTAGTTGACGCGGCGCAGGACGGCCATCGCCTGACCGCGGTCCCCGACGTACATTCCCCGCCCTGCAAGCAAGTCTGCTTGCTGTTCGTACGAGCGGTACTCCTTGACTGCCCCGTGCAACTACACCGCCCGTATGCGCAGATAAAAATGAGGACCGGCCCTGGACCTACCGAAGTAGGCGGAACCGGTCTTGGTGTCACCACTTTACCTCAGAGTGACGGACGACCCGCAAGCTCACGCCGCCTACCTGTGGACAAAGAACCCTGGCCGTTCTTCACGAGCTGAGCACGGAAGGAGGCCGATCACGTCCACCACTCACCACATCCACCACTCGCGCAGCCCCTCCAACCAGCCCGCGCCACCCACCACACCCGGTATTGCCTAGTGCGTCCGCCAAGCAGTCACTCGCGAGCGCCAGCTCGCAACTCGTCGGCGCCAGCCGACAACACCCGGCGCCAGCCGGAACACCACGGCGGCAGCCGGAACACCACGGCGGCAGCCGGAAGAACCCGGCGGCAGCCGGAAACAGTAATGCCGGCGCTAAGCCGGAGGGTGGGTGGGGCGTGTGGAGCAGGCGCGGTGAGGAGCGCAGCGACGAAGTTAGCGCTTGCGGAGCACGCGCGGGCTCACCACATCCACCACTCACCACATCCACCACTCGCGCAGCCCCTCCAACCAGCCCGCGCCACCCACCACACCCGGCACCGCGTAGTGCGTCCGCCAAGCAGTCGCTCGCGAGCGGCAGCTCGCAACTCGTCGGCGCCAGCCGACAACACCCGGCGCCAGCCGGAAACACCCCCGGCGCCAGCCGGAAACAGTAATGCCGGCGCAAGCCGGAGGGTGGGTGGGGCGTGTGGAGCAGGCGCGGTGAGGAGCGGAGCGACGAGGTTAGCGGCTGCGTAGCACGCGGGGGGCTACTGGCGGCGGCGGCGTACGGCGCCGACAGTAGCGATTCCTAGTGTGAGCACCGCGGCTGCGGCGGCGATTGCTAGGCCTCGGCGGAGGCCTGGGGGGATGAAGGTGCAGTCGACGTGGTTTGTGGTGCCGGTGAGAGGGACGGCCATCAGGCCGCCGAAGTCGCTGGGGACCTGGGATTTGCCGCCGGCTTTGCAGGTCCAGCCGTCGATCTTCGGGACGGCGACGATCGCCCAGCCCTTGCTGTCCGCGGGCAACGTGGCGTGGATCGAGTGGCCGCCGACCTTCACGTCGGTCGCGCCGGTCGCGATTAGGCCAGTCACAGCCTTCTCCAGAGCCACGGGGCTCAGGCAGCCGATCGCGTTGTGGGCCGGGATGCCCTGGGGGTCCTCGCCGAAGTTGACCTCGATCTGTACCACCCCGGTGCTCGGTACGGTGCCGAGTTCGACCATCGCGCTGCTGGTGTTGATGCCGGGCCGACGGGTCGAGCTGAGTTCGTGCCAGTCGCCGCCGGTCAGTCGGGCGCGGCCGCCGACGCGGGGCATGTACAGGTACGCCATGCTCGTCGGCGCGCACCTTGCGACCAGCTTCACGTCACCGGTCGCCAACCGCGTGCCCTTGTACGGCGGGACCTGGTACACGGTCGAGCCGAGCAGCCGCTCCTGCGCGGCGTACGGGTTCGGTGTGTTCGTGCTCGCCAAGACCGCCGGGTCAAGCCGCCGGCGGACCGTGACGAGCGGTGGGACGGTGGCATGTGAGATCTGCGGGATGCCGTTGCCGACCAGTTCCATCCGGGCGCCGATCGAGAAGATCGCGTCGGTGACCGGGTTGTCGAGCGTCCGCGAGGCGCGCCCGTACCCGGACCAGCCGAAGCCGAGCGTGGTCATCATCTGGTTCACCGAGTGCGGCAGCAGACTGCTGTACAAGCCCGCGCCCTGACCGCCGAGGAGCATCGGGTCGTTCGGCGTCACCGACGTGCCTGGATCGGTCCGGTACTTCGGCCAGTCCTCCGCCTGCCGAACCGCGTCGGACTGCTTCGTCCGCGCCGCGTTCCACGGATCCGCCGACGTACTGAGCACCTTGCTGCGGTACTCGTCGGTGACGACCGCGGTCCAAGTGGTCTCGAGTGCGACCACCGCGAGCAGTACGGCGAACGCCGCCGCCACCGGCAGCCGCCGCGGACCGGGCTTGCGCCGCAGCAGCCAAATGATGCCGAACGCAACCAAAGTCGCCGCTCCGGAAGCGGTCAGCACCGGCTTCCAGTGCTCCTTCAGCAACGGGCTGCCGTCGGACAGTACGGCGATCAGCGCGAGCAGTGCGCCGCCGCCGAGCAGCGCGATTGGACCGGGCAGCTTGTGCGCGACCGAGACCCACGCGACCGCGACGAGCAGGCCGCAGAGCACGAACGCCTCGCGGTACTGGCTGCCGTTCGGCGTGTCGAACGCGTGCCAGAACTCCTGCGTCGGCGCCCACCGGAACGACAGTGCGACGCCGACGATCGTGATCACCCAGATCACCTTCGGGCGCCATGGGACGTACTTGTTGAACGGCATCGTCAGCGCGAGCAGCAGCGCGATCGTGCCGACGTACAGGCTCGCGGTCTTGCCGACGCCCTCGGTGATCGGCAGCAGCCGGGACAGGAACAGGTCGATCGCCGACGGGTGGAAGATCCCGGACGGGGACGGCGTTGCGGCGCGGTTCGCCAGGATGATCGGTAGCAGGATGGGCGCCACCAAGGCCATGCCGAGCGCGAACGAGACCCCGTGCCGGACGAGCGACCGGAGCCGCCACGACCAGCTCAGGTCGCTGCTCAGCACCCGGGCGAGTAGGTAGATCCCCCCCGCGAACGTTGCCATGTAGGCGGTGTAGAAGTTGGACAGCCAGAAGACGGCGACCATCAGCACGCTCAGCAGCCGGTTCGTCCGGCGCAGTGACCACTCCGCGACCAGGAAGAACATCGGCAGGGCGATCAGGCCGTCCAGCCACATCGGCACGTAGGATCCGTCGTCGAGCGCCCAGCCGCAGACGCCGTACGAAACACCGAGGATCGCCGCAACCCAGCGGGGGCCGGGACGCATCTTGAGTAGTGCGGCGGCCATCGCGGCCGCGGCGAGGCTCAGCTTGAGAGTGGTGATGACGAAGACGGCGAGGTCGACCTTGTCCCGCGGGAACAGGCCGACCAGCAGGGACAGTGGGCTACCGAGGTCGACGCCGTAGTCGGCGAGGAAGCCGACGCCGAAGGCGCTCTGCCAGTTGAACAGCAGGTCGCCCTGGCCCTGGCCGTGCAGGACGTCCCAGAGGTGGGCGAAGAAGGGGATGTACTGCGTGCCAAGATCGTTGGTACTGCGGGACAGCGAACCGAAGGGATAGGTACCGCGGATGATTCCGGAGGCGACGAACACCGCCGCCACCACCACAGCGGCGACGCCGGCGGGCAGGAGGGCTGATCGCCCCCGCCCGCTCTGTCCTTCGACAGCGTCCTCGGAAACCATTGGCCGCCCCTTCGTTCCGATCGTTCGGCCGCCAAAGCTAGCGGTTAGTTCTGGTCTGGACAAGAATCGCATCATGATCGACGGACGGGGCGGATGGGGACGACGATGCGGTTGAGTCTGGTGGTGCCGTGTTACAACGAGGTCGAGGTGATCTCCCGGTTCCATCAGGCACTGAGCCGGGAGCTGGCCGGGACCGGCCGTTCGTACGAGGTCGTCTACGTCGACGACGGTAGTTCTGATGGGACGCTCGACGCGCTCGTCGGGTTGGCAGCTACCGACGAGTCGGTGAGATACCTCTCGTTCAGCCGGAACTTCGGCAAGGAGGCCGCGATGCTCGCCGGCCTGCGGTACGCGACCGGCGACGCCGTGGTGATCATGGACGCCGACCTGCAGCACCCGCCGGAGCTGATCGGCCGGATGCTCGAGGAGTACGAGCGCGGCTTCGACCAGGTGATTGCCCGCCGCAACCGCACCGGTGACCCGGCCACCCGGACGCTGTTCTCGCGGGCGTACTACTGGCTGATCAACAAGTGGGCCGACGTCGAGTTGATGGACGGCGTCGGTGACTTCCGGTTGCTGTCCCGGCGCGCGGTCGACGGCCTGCTCGAGCTGAACGAGTACAACCGGTTCTCGAAGGGCCTGTTCGCCTGGATCGGGTTCGAGTCGATCCTGTTCGAGTACGACAACGTCAAGGCGCCGGCGGACCGGAAGAGCCGGTGGACGTTCCGGCGGCTGCTCGAGTACGGGCTGGACGGGCTGCTGTCGTTCAACAACAAGCCGCTGCGGGCCGCGATCTACGTCGGTCTGCTGCTCACCGCGGTCGCCGCCGGGTACGCCGTCTGGGTACTGGTGGCCGCGATCGTGCACGGCGTGGACATGCCGGGGTACGTCACGCTCATCGCCGCGATCACCGGGCTCGGCGGCCTGCAGATGGTGATGCTCGGCCTGATCGGCGAGTACATCGGCCGGATCTACTACGAGACCAAGCAGCGCCCGCACTACCTGCTCAAACAGTCCAACATGGATCCCGCCGACAGGCTGCAAAGGCCACCGGCCCCGGATGGACGAGCCACCCGAGGCCGGTAGGAGGTACTGCTGGCGAGGATCAGGCGGTGAGCCGCTCCTCGGTGGAGGTCGAGAACAGGTGCAGCTTCTCCGGCACCGCCGCGAGGCGGACCGTGGAGCCCTTCTCGACCGGCATCCGGGCGTCGATGCGAGCAACGATCTGCTGCGTCTCGCCGTCGTGCTCCGAGGTGCCGTACAGGTACGCGTCCGCGCCGAGCTCCTCGACCACGGCGACCTTCACCGGCAGGCCCTCGTCGGCGACCTTGAAGGCCTCCGGGCGAACACCGACGGTCAGGGTCTTGTCGCTACCGGCCTTGGCCAGTACGTCGCGGGCGATCGGGATCGTGTAGTCACCGACCTGGGCGCCACCCTCGGCGATGTTGGCGGTGATCAGGTTCATCGCCGGCGAACCGATGAAGCCCGCGACGAACTTGTTCTTCGGGTTGTCGTACAGGTTCAGCGGGGTGTCGACCTGCTGGAGCAGACCGTCCTTGAGGACCGCGACCCGGTCACCCATCGTCATGGCCTCGACCTGGTCGTGCGTGACGTACACGGTCGTGACACCGAGACGCTGCTGCAGCTCGGCGATCTGCGTACGGGTCTGCACCCGCAGCTTGGCGTCGAGGTTCGACAGCGGCTCGTCCATCAGGAAGACCTGCGGGTTACGGACGATCGCGCGGCCCATCGCGACGCGCTGACGCTGACCACCGGACAGCGCCTTCGGCTTGCGGTCGAGGTACTCCTCCAGGCCGAGCAGCTTGGCGGCCTCGCCGACACGCTTGGCCCGGTCCTCTTTGGAGACACCCTGCATCTTCAGCGCGAAGCCCATGTTGTCCGCGACCGACATGTGCGGGTAGAGCGCGTAGTTCTGGAACACCATTGCGATGTCCCGCTCCTTCGGCGGACGGTGCGTGACGTCGCGGTCGCCGATGTAGATCGAACCCTCGTTGACCTCTTCGAGGCCGGCGAGCATCCGCAGCGAGGTCGACTTACCACAACCTGACGGGCCGACGAGGACCATGAACTCGCCGTCCTCGATCTCGAGGTTGAGCTTGTCGACGGCGGGGGTGTCGCCACCTGGGTAGATCCGGGTTGCCGACTTGAATGACACAGTAGCCATGACGATAGTTCCCTTCACCGGCAGGAACGTGCCGGACGATCCGAGTAAAGGTTCCCCCGGGCGGGGGAGTCCGCCTATCCTCGCCCGGCGCGACTCGTCCTGACAAGGTTTGTGGCGTGTGACGTGTCCATTCTGTTCACGTTGTGGACATCTGCGTGCACTCAGAGCGTCCCCTGCAAGTTCTTGCAGGATCTTGCTGAAAAGGCAGCAGAGGTCTGGGTACAGTGCCGGACGTGAGCAGTGGTGTGGGTGGACGGGCACGGCTGGCGGACATCGCCGCCAAGGCGGGGGTCAGTGAGGCGACGGTCTCGCGGGTGCTGAACGGGAAGCCGGGGGTCGCCGAGGACACGAAACAGTCCGTGCTGACCGCTCTCGACGTACTCGGGTTCGAACGGCCGGCCCGGTTGCGGCGGCGGTCCGCCGGGCTGATCGGGCTGGTGATGCCGGAGTTGATGAACCCGATCTTCCCGGCGTTCGCGCAGGTGATCGAGTCGGCGCTGTCGCAGCGCGGGTACACGCCGGTGCTGTGCACCCAGACGCCGTCGGGCGCGACCGAGGAGGAGTACGTCGAGATGCTGCTCGAGCGCGGCGTCTCCGGAATCATCTTCGTCTCCGGTCTGCACGCCGACACCGGCGCGGACCACGAGCGGTACCAGGCGCTGGTCGAACGGCATCTCCCGGTCGTCTTCGTGAACGGCTGGCTGCCGTCGGTCGAGGCGCCGTTCGTGTCGTCGGACGAGTACGCGGCGATGGAACTCGCGGTGTCGCACCTGGTTGCGCTCGGCCACCGCCGGATCGGGTTCGCGTCCGGACCGGAACGTTTCATCGTGGTCCAGCGCAAGCTGGCCGGGTATCGGACCTCGATGAAGGCGCAGCTCGGCCTGTCCGACCAGGACCTGGACCCGATGGTCGCGCTGAGCATGTTCGGCGTGGAGGGCGGCGAAGCAGCCGGCCGCCAACTCCTCGACGCCGGCGTCACCGCCGTTGTGTGCGGCTCCGACATGATGGCGCTGGGCGTGATCCGAGCCGCCCGCCAGCGCGGCCTGACTGTGCCGGGCGACATCTCGGTGGTCGGCTACGACGACGCCCCGATGATGGAGTTCACCGACCCACCCATGACCACCATCCGCCAACCGGTCCAGGCGATGGGCCTCGCCGCAGTCCAGTCCCTACTGGAGGAGGTCCGCGGCCACACCACCCCCCACACCGAATTCCTCTTCCGCCCCGAACTAGTAGTCCGATCATCCACCGGCCCGACCCGCTAGAAGACAGCTCCGGCCCGGGCTGTCCCCTGCGAGACAGCTTCGGGCCGGAGGTTGTGGGGCTACTTGGCGATGTGGAACGGGGTGGTCGTGAAGCCGTTGGACCAGAGGGAGTTGACTCTGGAGCGTTCGGTGGAGTTGGGGTAGGCGTTGGTGCAGGAGGGGCCGGGGCCGCCGCCGGACATGAGTTCGGAGCAGGGGCCGGAGTAGTGGTCGGGGAGGCCCAGGACGTGGCCTGTCTCGTGGGCGACGATCCGGGTCTTGTTGTACTGCTGGGCCTGCGTGTAGTCGATGAAGACGTACCCGCTGCCGTGGCCGTCGGTCGACGCGTACGAGCCGCGGGAGTCGTTGCCCTCGGTGTAGTAGAAGTCGTAGTTGCTGCCCTCGACGAGCTTCACGTTGCTCACCGACGAGTTCCAGATCTGCGTACTCGAGGAGATCTGGGACGCGAACGTCGGCGCGTCGACGGCGTACGTCACGGTCACGGCGGTGACCTTCTGGCCTTTCGCGGACTGCTTGGCCATCTTGGCGCGGGCGGATTTCATCACGGCGTCGTAGAACGCCTTGGTGGCGGCTTCGTCCTGCGGTGAACCGACGTACGCCGCACGGCTGGCGGCGGTCGAGACGCTGGACACGTTGGCGGCCGGCGTTGCAGTCGAGGGGGACGCTGCGAACGCGGGTACGGCCAGTGCGGCGGCGGCGAGCCCCGCGAGACTGGCGAGGAAACGGCGATGCGACATGGAGGGCCTCACTCCGAATCGGTGGCGGACAGCGACGGGCGGATTACCGATCGCTACCACCGGATGCTGCCAAGACTCGGCCCGTTGCGCACCGCTTCCCGCGAAACCCTGGGGATAACCCGCGCTTCACGCCCACCGTTCTATGGCAGACATAGCACGACAGTTATGGGCGGTTCAGGCCTCGCCGGGGATGCCGACGTTGAGGAGGCGAGCGCCGGGGCCGCGGGTCGAGAGCCGGTCGTCCTTGTTGTAGAGGTTGCAGCGCTGCAGGCTCAGGCAGCCGCACCCGATACAGGAGTCGAGGTCGTCGCGGAGGCGCTCGAGCTCGGAGATCCGCTCGTCGAGACGGCTCCGCCACGACTTCGACAGCTTGCTCCAGTCCGCGCGGGTCGGTGTCCGGTCCTCGGGGAGCGAGTCGAGGGCCTGCTTGATCTCGGCCAGTGCGAGCCCGACCCGCTGGGCCGCCTGCACGAACGCGATCCGGCGCAACGTGCTGCGCTGGTACTGCCGCTGGTTCCCGGCGGTACGGCGGGACGTGATCAGGCCCTGGTCCTCGTAGAACCGCAACGCCGACGCGGCCACCCCGGACCGCTGCGCGATCTCCCCGATCGAGAGCCAGTGCTCCTTGCTCGGGACGTTCTCGTCCGACATACCGCCACCCTAGGACGGCAATCCAAAAACTCAACCTTGCTTGAAGTGTGTGGAAGTGCACCAGTCGCGGGAGTGGTCTGGTCGAGTCGGCGTGGTCGGAGTGGCCGTCACGATCGGTTATACTTTTCTGGTGTCGGTGCGCGACGTCGCGTCACCAGAGATTTCCAGGCGCTCCGACCCGTCGGTTTCAGCATCCCGCTGAAGACTCCGGCGACATGGGTGCAACGCGATAGCACCCGCAGGTCGATGCCCGTCTCCTGCTTGCACGTTGCTGTCCGGTCATGTTTCGTGACCGGGGCTTCCTTGCGGCTGCGATCCGGCGCCCCTCGTCCGTGAATACGAGAGAGAGTTTGCGTGACCCAGCACCACCAGTTCGACGCCGATTCCGCCGACGGGCGGGACAAGAAGCCCCGGCACAAGAAGCACCAGAACCAGTCGTACGGCGAGCGGATGGCCGCGGAGCAGACGTACGACGCACCCCGCAACGACAACCGCCCCGTGAGGGGCTACCGCTCCGAGCAGCCGCGCGCCGACCGTGGCCAGCGCCGCGACGACCGCCCGCAGTACAACCGCGACGACCGTCCGCAATACAACCGCGACGAGCGTTCGTCGTACAACCGGGACGAGCGGCCGCGGTTCAACCGGGACGATCGTTCGTCCGCCAACCGTGGTGAGAAGCCGTCGTTCCGCCGTGACGACCGCGGCCAGGACAACCGCCCGCGGTACAACCGTGACGACCGCCCGCAGTACAACCGGGACGACCGCCCGCAGTACAACCGCGACAACCGTTCGTCGTACAACCGCGACGAACGGCCCCAGTACAACCGGGACGACCGGCCGCAGTTCAACCGCGACGACCGGGGTTCCTACCGGCGTGACGACCGGCCGCAGGGCGACCGGACCGATCGGCCGCGGTTCGAGCGGGACGATCGTTCGGCGTACCGCCGGGACGACAAGCCGTTCGCCCGGCGTCCGTCGCAGGACGCCCGGCGCGGGGAGCCGATCCGCTCCGCGGAGCCGGTGCTGGATCTCGGTACTGTTGCCGAAGACAACCAGTTCGCCGCGCTCGGGCTCGCCCCGCGGCTGGTCCAGCGACTGGCCCGGGACGGCATCACCGCGCCGTTTCCGATCCAGGCCGCGACCATCCCGGACGCGCTGGCCGGCAAGGACGTGCTCGGCCGTGGCCAGACCGGCTCCGGCAAGACGCTCGGCTTCGGCCTGCCGACGCTGATGCGGCTGTCCGGCGGGCACACCGAGTCGCGCCGGCCACGCGGCATGATCCTGGTGCCGACGCGTGAGCTCGCGATGCAGGTGCACGACGCGCTCGAGCCGCTGGCGCACGTGATGAACGTGTCGCTGAAGTTGATCGCCGGCGGCCTGCCGTACCCGAAGCAGATCGAGGCGCTGCGTCGTGGCGTCGACCTGCTGATCGCCACCCCCGGCCGGCTGATCGACCTGTGCGAGCAGGGCGCCGCCGACCTGGGTGCGGTCGAGGTCGCCGTCCTGGACGAGGCCGACCACATGTGCGACATGGGGTTCATGCCGGCCGTCACCACGCTGCTCGACATGACGCCGGCCGAGGGTCAGCGGCTGCTGTTCTCCGCGACGCTGGACAACGACGTCGACAAGATCGTGAAGACCTACCTGAAGGACCCGGTGCAGCACTCGACCGAGTCCGGCCAGGCGACGGTCAGCACGATGGAGCACCACCTGCTGGTGATCGAGCCGGCGCACAAGCAGTCGCTGACCGCGGAGCTGGCCAGCCGGGACGGCCGGACCATCGTGTTCGTCCGTACCAAGCTGGGCGCCGACCGGATCGCGACGCAGCTGCGCGACCGTGGCGTGATGGCCGCGGCGCTGCACGGCGGGCTCACGCAGGGGATGCGGAACCGGACGCTGGACCAGTTCAAGGACGGCTCGGTTCCGGTGCTCGTGGCAACGGATGTCGCGGCCCGCGGTATCCACGTCGACGACGTCGGCCTGGTGGTTCAGGCTGACCCGCCGGCCGAGCACAAGGACTACCTGCACCGCGCGGGCCGGACGGCGCGCGCCGGTGGCAAGGGTGCCGTCGTCACGCTCGTGCTGCCGCACCAGCGGCGCGGGATGATGCGGATGGCCGAGTCCGCCGGTGTCAAGGCCGAGCCGGTTCGGGCCCGTCCGGGCGACGAGCTGGTCACCGAGTTGACCGGCGGCAGCAGGCCGTCCGGGTTCCCGGTGAAGCTGCCGGCGCCGAAGCCGCAGCGCTTCGGCAAGGGCGGCGGCGGCAAGCGGTTCGGCGGCAGCCGTCCGGGCCGCGACAGCCGCGGCGGCAGCGGTCCGCGCCGCAACGGCGGCGGCCCCCGTCGTACCGACGGAAAGTCCTACCAGCACTGAGGTCGATGACGGGTTGTGTCACCGGTGGCCTGCTACAAGGCGCCATCGGTGGCACAACCCGTCAGCCGTCCAGCACCGCCCAGAGCCGGGCCAGGACGGTGGCGATCTCGTCGGCGTCCAGAGGGATCAGCTCGAGCATCAGCTCGCCCTCGGACATCCGGTCCGTCATCACGTAGATCGGCGGCGTACCGGCTTCGAGCTCGGTGGCGACACGCTTGGCGTCGTCGACCTTGAGCAGGACCCGCGACACCTGCAGGCCGGTCGGATCCGGTACCGCCTCGACGGAGACGCCCGGCATCCGGGACACCGCGGCCACGAACGCGTCCACCTTCGCGTGCTCGTCCGCCTGCCACTTCACCCGGTCGAACGCCTGCCACTCCTCGAGCGCCGCGAGGACGCCGACGATCGCCTCCTTCGTCGGCTTCATCACCCGGCCGATGCCGTTCTCCTGCGCTCTCAGCGCCTGGACCAGCGACCACGTCCCGGCGGCCAGTCCGGCGGTCGGTGAACCGAGGTACTTCTGTCCGCTGACCAGCACCAGATCCGCGCCGGTCGCGAGCAGGTCCGCGATCCGCGGGAACTGCGCCGCCCCGTCGACGATCGCCGGTACGCCGCGGCGGTGCGCGGCCTTGATCGCCGCCGCCAGGTCGATCGGCTCGCCGCGGGTGAGCCGCGACGACACCAGCATCAGGCACGCCACGTCCGGCCCGTCGAGCTCGGCCTCCAGGTCGGCGATCGTGCAGCCGTCCTCGTCGCCGGCCAGGTCCACCTGCGCACCGGCGAGCCGGATGCCCTGCAGGTTCGAGTGCCCGTAGTCGACCACGTGGCAGGCCGGCAGTACGACGCGGTTGTGCATGTCGGTTGCGTCCGGCAACGCCGAGGTACGGCGTGGATCGCCACCCGTCATCGTGGCCGCGACCGCGAGCGTCACCCCGGCCGCGGTGCAGTGCACGACGGCACCCGCCTGCGCGCCGGTGACCTGCGCGATCGCTTCGCTGGCCCGATCGCCCAGCTCGTCCATCACGAAGAACTCAGGCAGCGCCTGTGCGACGGCCTGCGCCACTCCGTCGGAACTCCGCGACACCCCCAGTGGCGTGTAAGTCCCCTTGGCGTTGATCACCACACTCAATCGATAACGATCGTGGATGCTCATGGTGTAGCTGAGCGTAGTGGTCACGGACCGCAATTGGCGAGAGTCTGTCCGTACGAGTTCTTGACCCGAAGCTACTGGTGAGTCATCCTCACTTTTACCGACCTGAGGAGGGAACCGTGCTCCGCCCCGCACTTCGAACCCGCCTTCGGACCGCGCTCGCCGCGGTCGCCGTCACGGCCGTGCTCGCGGCCCTGCCCGCACCGACCCAGGCAGCTCCACAAGCCGTTGGTGCGACCCCCGATGACTATTGCCTAGGGCAATGTCGCGACATCCTCCCGCCGGGCCAGAACGGCAACGCCACCTTCACGGATCTCCTTGCTTTCAAGGCGTTGGGCGTCCGGCCGGCGCATTTCAGCGACAGCCTGAAGCCGTACCAGGACCTGGTCTGGAACTCGCAGGGCATCACCGACGACGGCCTCGCGCCGTACTTCGACGACTCCTCGTTCGGGGTGAAGCCGGACGACGTGGCAAGCACGGTCCAGCCGCGCAGCGACGTCACGATCGTCCGCGACAAGTCGCGCGGTATCCCGCACATCTTCGGCACCACGCGGCTCGGCACGATGTTCGGTGCCGGGTACGCCGGTGCTCAGGACCGGCTGTTCGTGATGGACGTGTTCCGTCACCTCGGGCGCGGTCAGCTGACCCCGTTCGCGGGCGGTGCCGCGGCGAACCGCGAGTTCGAGCAGGAGTTCTGGCGCACCGCGCCGTACACCGAAGCGGACCTGCAGCGGCAGTTCGACGACGCCGACGAGTTGTACGGCGCCGACGGCGTGAAGATGCAGCAGGACATCCAGGCCTGGGTCGACGGCGTCAACCACTACATCGACACGGTCGGCATCGCGTACCCGGGAGAGTACGTCGCACTCGGTTTGCAGTGGCCGACGCCGCACTGGAAGGTGACCGACGTGGTCGCCACCGCGGCCGTGGTCGCGGGCATCTTCGGTACCGGCGGCGGTTCCGAGGTCAACTCGGCGCTGGCGTTGCTCGAGGCGCAGGCGAAGTACGGCGCGGCCGAGGGCACCAAGGTGTGGGAGTCGTTCCGCTCGCAGAACGACCCCGAGGCCAGTACGACGGTGCACAACGGCACGACCTTCCCGTACGGGACCACCGGCCCGAACCCGGCCGGTCGCGCGATGCCGGACCGCGGCTCGGTCACCCCGGAGCCCGAGGTGATCGACCAGACCGCGAACGCGACGGCCGCCGCGAAGCCCGCGCCGACCGGTTCGCAAGCACTCAAGGGCATCTTCGACAAGGGTCTCTTCCCGGACGGATTCGGGAAGAAGGCGATGTCGAACGCGCTCCTGGTTTCCGGCGCGTACACGCAGTCCGGAAACCCGATCGCCGTCTACGGCCCGCAGACCGGGTACTTCGCTCCGCAGCTGCTGATGCGCCAGGAGCTGCAAGGTCCCGGCGTCAGTTCGCGGGGTATCGCCTTCGCGGGCCTGAACTTCTACACGCTGATCGGCCGCGGCCCGGACTATTCGTGGAGCGCGACGTCGGCCGGGCAGGACATCACCGACACGTTCGCCGTACCGCTGTGCGAGCCCGGTGGCGGAACGCCGACCAAGTCCTCGCAGTACTACGTCTTCCGCGGCCAGTGTGTACCGATCGAGCGGCTCGAGCGGCACAATGCCTGGTATTCCAGCCTCGGCTCGTCGGAGCCGGCCGGCTCGTACACGTTGGTTGCCTTGCGCACCAAGTACGGCATCGTCACGCATCGCGGGACGGTCGGCGGAAAACCTGTGCTGTTCACGAAGAACCGGTCGACGTACGGGAACGAGGCCGGTTCGGCGCTCGGGTTCATGCAGTTCAACGACCCGGACCGGATCCACTCGGCCGCCGATTTCCAACGGGCCGCGGCGAACATCGGGTACACGTTCAACTGGTTCTACACCGACAAGAACTCGATCGCGTACTTCAACTCCGGTGACAACCCGGTCCGCGCGGACGGCGCCGACCCGAACCTGCCGACCTGGAGCTCGTACGAGTGGAAGGGCTGGAACCCGGACACCAACCGCGCGACCTACACCCCGGCGGCCCAGCACCCGCAGGTCGTCAACCAGGACTACCTGACCAGCTGGAACAACAAGCAGGCACCTGGGTACTCGGCGTCCGACGGGCAGTGGGGGTACAACGCGGTCTACCGCAGCCAGCCGCTCGACGACCGGATCAAGGCGGTCATCAACAGCGGCCAGAAGTTCACCCGGGGCAAGCTGGTCGAGGCGATGGAGGACGCGGCCACCGTCGACCTCCGCGGCGACCAGGTGCTCCCGTACCTGCTGCGCGTCCTGAAGTCGGCGCCGATCGCGGACCCGGCCGTCGCGGACGCGGTCAACAAACTGACCACCTGGCAACAATCCGGCGCCCACCGCAAGACCCCCAACGCGTCGTCGCGCACCTACGACAGCGCGGACGCCATCCGCATCCTGGATGCCTGGTGGCCGCTCCTCATCCCGGCTGAGTTCAAGGACCTCGGACCAGACCTTTACAGCGCACTGACCGCCAACTTGAAGATCGACGAGCGCCCGAGCGCCCAGGGCTCGTCCTTCCAGAGTGGCTGGTGGGGCTTCGTCCAGCGAGACCTGCGGAAGGTGCTGGGTGATCCCGTGAAGGCGTCGCAACCGGTCACGTTCTGCGGCGGCGGCACCTTGGCGGGGTGTAGAGCGGTGCTGACAGACACCTTGTCGGCGGCAACGAAGGTGCCGGCAAGTACGACGTACCCGGCGACCGCGGACTGCGCCGCCGGAGACCAGTTCTGCGCCGACCAGATCGCGCACAGCCCGATGGGCGGCATCACCCAGGACCGGATCGCCTGGGTGAACCGGCCGACGTACCAGCAGGTGGTCGAGTTCCCGGCGCGGCGTGGCGACGACATCAGCAACCTGGCGGCCGGGAAGACGGCGACGGCGAGCAGCTACGAGAAGGGCTGGTACAACTCCCCGCCGGTCCAGGCCGTCGACGGCAAGCTGGACACCCGGTGGGCCAGCGACTGGTCGGATCCGCAGTGGCTGAAGGTTGACCTCGGCAACGAGCAGACCGTCGGCCGGGTGGTGTTGCAGTGGGAGGCGGCGTACGCGAAGGGGTACAAGATCGAGGTGTCGCGGGACGGGTCGACCTGGCAGCAGGTGTACGCCACGACGGCCGGGAACGGCGGGGAGGGCGTTGTCCGGTTCGCCGCCGTACCGGCTCGCTACGTCCGTGTCACCGGGACTCAGCGGGCGACGTCGTACGGCTATTCGCTGTATGAGCTCCAGGTGTTCAGATGGTGATGCCCCGCGGCCTGTCAGGATGAGCGCATGACACAGAACTATCCTCCGAACCCGCCGTATCCGCCGCAGCAGCCGGGCTACCAGCCAGGCCCGCCTCCCGGGTACCAAGGTCCGCCACCGGGATACCAGCCGGGGCCGCCGCCTGGCTACCAGGGCGGGTACCAGCAGGCTCCGTCCAACGTGCCGCATGTCGCGCCGCAGGGTTCGCCGTACCCGGTCCTGGTCTCGACGATGAACGACCTGCCCGGGTACACCGCGGAAACCGTGTTCGGCGAGGTGTTCGGGCTGACCGTGCGGACCCGGGACTTCGGGTCGAACTTCACCGCGAGCTTCCGGTCGCTCGGCGGTGGCGAAGTACCGGAGTACACGCAGATGCTGGCTGAGTCGCGGCACGTCGCGGTGATGCGGATGTGCCAGATGGCGCAGCAGATGGGGGCGAACGCGATCCTCGCGATGCGGTTCGACTGCAACGAGATCGCGCAGACGATGAGCGAGGTGGCGGCCTACGGTACGGCGGTCATCGTGCGGAAGGCCGAGCCGCCGCGGGTCCAGGACACCAAGCCCGATGAGGATGATGCGAATGACAGCTGACCTGAGGTTTCCGCCCGGATTCCGCTGGGGTGTCTCGACGTCGGCGTACCAGATCGAGGGCGCCGTGGCCGAGGACGGCCGCGGCACCTCCACCTGGGACACGTTCTGCGCCGAGCCCGGCAAGATCCTGAACGGCGACAGTGGCGCGATCGCATGCGACCACTACCACCGGTACGCCGAGGACGTCGCGCTGATGCGGGAACTGGGCGTGGACACGTACCGGTTCTCGTTCGCGTGGCCGCGGATCCAGCCGTCCGGGAGCGGACCCGGGAACGCGGCCGGGCTGGACTTCTACGACCGGCTGATCGACACGCTGCTCGGCGCCGGGATCCAGCCGGCGCCGACGCTGTACCACTGGGACACCCCGCAACCGCTCGAGGACGCCGGCGGCTGGCTGAACCGCGACATCACCGAACGGTTCGCCGAGTACGCCGCGCTCCTGGGCGCGCGTTTCGGCGACCGGGTACCGCTCTGGATCACGATCAACGAGCCGATGGTGCTGACGCTGATGGGGTATTCGCTCGGCGCGCACGCCCCCGGCAAGCAGCTGCTGTTCGACGCGCTGCCGGTCGCACATCACCAGCTGCTCGCGCACGGGCGCGCGGTGCAGGCGTTGCGGGCGGCCGGTGCCTTGGAGATCGGGATCGCCTCGAACCATGCACCGACGTGGCCGGCCAGTGAGAGTCCTGAAGACGTGGAAGCGGCGAGTCTGTACGACAACCTGATCAACTGGATGTTCGCCGATCCGATCATCCTGGGCGAGTATCCGTCCGGGATCGGTGACGGGATGCCGGGGCCGGTCGCGGACGATCTGGCGATCATCTCGACGCCGCTCGACTTCTTCGGCATCAACCACTACGCGCCGGTCTCCGTCGGCGTCGCGACCGGGGCCGGCGACACTGCGGCAACTGACGGCGTGCAGCTGCCGCCGGGACTGCCGTTCGAGCCGCGGACGCTGCCCGGGTACCCGACGACCGACTTCGGGTGGCCGATCGTGCCGGACGCGTTCGGCGAGACGTTGCGGATCTTCCGGGACCGGTACGGCGAGAAGCTGCCGCCGATCTACATCACGGAGAACGGCTGCGCGATCAACGACGGGGTGTCCGACCAGCGGCGGATCGACTATCTGTCTTCCTACCTGCGATCGCTGAAATCCGCCATTGACGACGGTATCGATGTCCGCGGGTACTTCCAGTGGTCGTTGCTGGACAACTTCGAGTGGGCGGCGGGGTATTCGCAGCGCTTCGGTCTCGTCCACGTCGATTTCGAAACACTCGAACGCACGCCGAAGGAGTCGTACTACTGGCTCCAGGCACTGATAGCTCAGAACCGCAGATGATTCCGGAGCCGGGGGTCGTCCCGTCGGCGTTGGCCGAACCGACGGTGCGGGTGCGGGGTCGCTGGACGGCGGCCGTCGTGCTGGCCAACGTCGGTGTGTTCGCTGCGTGGCTGGGACCGATCCAGGTCTTGTTGGCCAAGCAGTCGGAGGCAGTTGCTCCGGGCAACAAGGAGTTCGTCTTCGGGTTGGTGACCGGGGTCGGGGCGGCGGTGTCGGTGGTCGCGAATCCGGCGTTCGGGGCGATCTCCGATCGGACCGGCTCGCGGTTCGGGCGGCGGGTGCCGTGGGTGGTCGCGGGTGCTGTTGGTGGTGCCATCGGTTTAGGGATCCTGTCGGGCGCACGCGTGATCGCGTTGATGCTGATCGGCTGGTGCCTGATGCAACTGTTCGGCAACGCGCTGCTGGCGGCGGCGACCGCGGTGATCCCGGACCGCGTACCCGTCGCGCAACGCGGGGTCGTCGGCGGTTGGGTAGCCATCTCCCAGGTCCTCGGCGCCCTCGTCGGTACGGCGCTCGCGGCCGCCTTCAACAGCTATACCCTCGGATACCTCGCCTGCGCCGCGTTCCTCCTGCTCTCCGTCGTCCCGTACCTCCTGCGCAGCCACGACCAACCGCTGCTCGAACGGCCCGCGTTCGTCCTGCGAGACTTCCTGACGAGCTTCTGGATCAGCCCGCGCCGCTACCCCGACTTCGGCTGGGCCTGGCTGACCCGCTTCCTCTTCAACGTCGGCAACGCCCTCGGCACGCTGTACCTCTTCTACTACCTGCAGGACAAGGTGGGAGTCGCCGACCCCGACACCGGCGTCCTGATCCTGACCGCGATCTACAGCGTCTGCGTGCTGACCACCGCGATCAGCTTCGGCCGCTGGTCGGACCGCGCCGCTCGCCGCAAGGTGTTCGTCACCGCGTCGGGCTGGGTGATGGCGGCAGCGGGCGTGATCCTCGCATTCTGGCCGACCTGGCCCGGCGCGATCACCGGCGCGATCGTCCTCGGCGCCGGCTTCGGCGTCTACTTGTCGGTGGACTTCGCCCTGCTCACCGAAGTACTCCCGAACGCCCGCGACCGCGCCAAAGACCTCGGCGTCATCAACATCGCGAACTCCCTCCCGCAGGTACTGGCCCCGGTCATCGCCGCCCCGATCGTCAAACACCTCGGTGGCTACCCGGTCCTCTACCTGCTGGCGGCAGTCGTCACACTGCTGGCCGGCGTACTGGTCACCCGAGTCCGCTCTGTCGCTTGAGCGCCTTGCCGGCTTTCGAGGTCGCGGTCACCTGGATGTGGTCCAGGTCCAGCCAGCGCGCCATGTCGCGGAGCTCGGCCGCCAAGGGTTCGATGAAGTCGGGGGAGTCGGGTTCGGGGGTCAGGGTTGGGACGACCAACGTTGAGTTCTGGCGGTCGGACTTCAGGTCGACGCGGGCCACGAGGCGGTCGCCGAGCAGGAACGGGAGTACGTAGTACCCGTGGATGCGTTGCGGTGCGGGCGTGTAGATGCTGATCCGGTAGAAGAAGTCGAACAGGCGGTGGGTGCGGTCGCGGTTCCAGATCAGCGGGTCGAAGGGGGAGAGCAACGCCTGCGCCCCGACCGGGCGGTCCTGCGCTTCGTGCCACCGGTACGACTGTTGCTTCACGCCCTCGACGCGGACCGGGATCAGTTCGCCGGACTCGACCAGTTCGCGGATCACTTCACGACCGGTTGCTGCGGGCAACGAAAAGTGCGCCTGGCCGCTGCCGCCGCACAGCTCTTTCAGGGTCGCGACGCCCAGGCCGCGGGCCGCGATGCGGACGAGCTCGCGTCGTGCCTCGTCGGCGGGCGGCTCGGGTACGGCGAGTACGTCGGCCGGCAGCACCCGCTCGGTCAGGTCGTAGACCCGCTCGAAGTGCCGGCGTCCCGCGATAGTCACCAGTCCCGCGCAGAACAGGTACTCGATCGCGATCTTCGCGTCCTGCCAGTTCCACATCGCGCCGGTGGTCGGATCCGGGTCCGGGTCGCTGCGCTGCCGCCGTACCCCGTCCGGACTCGCCTCGCCCGCGGTCAAGGGTCCTCGCTCGGTGACGACTCGCAGCACCTGCTCGACGTACCCGGGCCGCTCCGCCGTCAGCCGCCGCATCCCAGCCACCACCGACCACGGCGCAGTCACGTCCGGGCTGAGTTCCTCGCCCCACACCTGCCGCTCGGCGGCCCGCATCCGCCAGCGCATCAACGGGTAGTTCTCGAGCGGAATCAACGCGGCCTTGTGCCCCCAGAAGTACTCGAACAACTCGCGCCCCGCGCCCCAACTCAACTCGTCGAGCCGCGCCCGCGAATAGCTCCCCACCCGCGAATACACCGGCAGATAATGCGACCGACACAACACATTGACCGAGTCCAACTGCAAAACCCCGGCCCACCCAACCGCCCGACGCACCGCCCGCACATCCCCCCGCCGCCCACGCCCCTCCCCAAACCCCTGCGCCACCAGCGCAAGCCGCCGCGCCACCTCCGTCGAGACCTCGTCACCCACGGCAGCCATAATCCGAACTTATCGCGCAACACTGGGATCATGCAGTTCGTCACGATCGGAAAATCCGAGGAATACCTCCGCCTCACCGCTGTCCGATGGCCGTCGGACAAAGCCCCGGAGCAGGTCCCGAGGGAGAAGCGCCGCTACCTGAATGCCGAGGTCCGGATGCGGGAATTGACCGCATCCGCGCGACTCGACCTCTGGTCCGACTACTCCGGACTTGCGCTGTTCTTCGACCAGGTCGTGACCAACTGGCCCCAGTGGGAGAACTCCTCGGCGACCTGGGGAAAGAGCAGCGCGCTCCAACTCGAGATCTACCGCGGGCCCCGACCCGCCCTCGGCCCGGACCATCTGATCGTCTGGATCAAACTGCAGAACGGCGGCATGCGCCGGCGCTTGTGGAAGGTCGAGACCTCGATCGTCGTCTCACCCGACGAGCTCTCTGCCTTCGCGCGTGACCTCCATCGGCTGACCGATTAGGTCATGAGCGCCTGGAGAGACTCGAAGTCTTCAGGCTCCAACGGGACCAACCCGCGGCGGAGTTGGTAGCCCCAGTTGGGGGATTTGGTGAGGTTGAGGGCGACTTCGGTCAGCGGGACGCGGTGCGCCGGGAGGAAGTCGATTCGGCGGCGCCAGGGTTGGATGGTGCCGCGGGGGCCCATTGACATGGGTTCGGCTTGGTAGGGGGCGTCGTCGGCGACTACGCCGAGTGCCGTGAAGGCGCGGAGCGGGCGTTTCTCGAGGTAGTGCTCGGTCGGGGAGTAGATGGCGAAGCCGTCGCCGCGGTGTAGGCGGGCGACGCCGTAGCGCTTGCCGTGGTTGAGTTGGATGAAACCGCCCTGGACGGCTCGTTGGGTGTGGTCGGCGGAGACCACACCCAACCAAGCCCTGTGCATCTCGTTCATGCACCTACTGTCAGCCCGAAACTATGACATCTTTCGTCATAATTCTCCGCCGGAGTTTCGCCAGCAGCGGCCAGGCGATCATCAACAGGATCACCCCGTAGATCACGTACGCGACCGGCCCGCCGACCAGCCCGGAAACGTCGCCGTTCGACAACTGCAGGGACATCCGCGCCTGGCGTTCGGCGATCGGGCCGAGGATCACGCCGATGATCAGCGGCAGCACCGGCAAACCGAACCGGCGCATCCCGAAGCCGAGCAGCCCGAGCAGCAGGAGCAGCAACAGGTCGAGCGGCTGCGCGTTCACGGCGTACGCACCCATCGAGGCGAAGAAGATGATGCCGGCGTACAGGTACGGGCGCGGGATCTGCAGGAGCTTCGCCCAGGCCGGCGCCAGCGGCAGGTTGAGCAGCAGCAGGAAGAGGTTGCCGATGAACAGGCTCGCGATCAGCGCCCACACCAGCTTCGGCTCGCGCTGGAACAGCAGCGGCCCGGGCTGGATGCCGTACGACGTGAACGCCGCGAGCATCACCGCCGCCGTCGCATTCGTGGGCAGGCCCAACGCCAGCATCGGTACCAGCGTCCCGGCCGCCGACGCGTTGTTCGCCGCCTCCGGTCCGGCCACGCCCTCGATCGCGCCGTGCCCGAACTCCTCCGGGTGCTTGGACAGCTTCTTCTCGGTCGCGTACGACAGGAACGTCGGGATCTCGGCGCCACCGGCCGGTAGCGCACCGATCGGGAAACCGAAGGCCGTACCGCGCAGCCAGGGTTTCCACGACCGCCGCCAGTCCGACTTGCCCATCCACGGACGCCCGACCGGGATCACCGTGCCCGGATTCCTTCGCAGATGCGCCGCCACCCAGAGCGCCTCGCCGACCGCGAAGATGCCGACGGCAACCACTACGACATCGATGCCGTCGGCAAGCTGTGGGATGCCGAGTGTGAGCCGTTGCTGGCCGGTCACCTTGTCGATCCCGACCAGCCCGATCACCAGCCCGAGCAGCAGCGCCGCGAACCCGCGGATCCGTGACGAGCCGAGCACCGACGTGGCACCGGCGAACGCGAGCAGCATGATCGCCAGGTAGTCCGGCGCGCCCAGGCTGATCGCGAACTTCACCACCTGCGGCGCGACCAGGACCAGCAGCAACGTCCCGATCGTGCCCGCGACGAACGACCCGATCGCGGCCGTCGCCAGCGCTTGCGCGGCACGTCCGGCTCGGGCCATCTTGTTGCCCTCGATCGCCGTCACCACCGATGACGACTCGCCGGGTGTGTTCAGCAGGATCGATGTCGTCGAGCCGCCGTACATGCCGCCGTAGAAGATACCGGCGAACATGATGAACGCCTGCACCGGTTCCAGCCCGTACGTGATCGGCAGCAGCAGCGCGACCGTCATCGCCGGACCGATCCCGGGCAGGACGCCGACCGCCGTACCGACCGTGACGCCGAGCAGCGCGAGCAGCAGGTTCACCGGGGCGAGGACGTCGCCGAACCCGTTCAGCAGGTTCATCAGGTTGTCCATCAGAGAATCCCTTGCAGTACGCCGGCCGGCAGGCCGACCCCGAGCCCGATCGCGAACCCGTAGAACGTGATCAGCGACAGCGCGACCGCGATCACCAGGTTGCGGACGTGGTGCCGGCTGCCGAGCGCGAACGCCGAACCCCAGAACAGCAACGTCCCGCTGATCACCCAGCCGAGCGGCTCGATCGTCACCAGATTGACCACGAACGCGGCGATCAGCAGCAGGACGGTGCGCCAGTCGACCTTGGACGTCACGTCGACGTCCTCACCCTCCTCGGCCTCACCGGTGCCGCCGCGCGCGACGTCCACGGCGTACAGCGCGGCGACCACGAGCAGCAGTACGCCGAGCACGATCGGGACCGGCTTCGGGCCGATCGGATCGTTGCTGGTGGCAATGTGCTGGAGCCGGGCGGCGTCGACGATCACCAGGACGCCGACCACCGCCAGGAACCCGCACACTCCGTACTGCGCCGT
The DNA here is from genome assembly GCF_006715085.1 of Kribbella jejuensis. Taxonomy (NCBI): domain Bacteria; kingdom Bacillati; phylum Actinomycetota; class Actinomycetes; order Propionibacteriales; family Kribbellaceae; genus Kribbella; species Kribbella jejuensis. Next base: position 159,265 of record NZ_VFMM01000002.1, read on the forward strand.
GTCCCGCCGCGTGGTAGCGGCGGCGGTCATGCCGCCAATCCGAGCTTCGTCAGGATGTCCGCGACGGCCTTGTCCTGGTCGGTCAGGAACTTGCCGAACTCGTCACCGGTGACGAATGCGTCGGTCCAGCCGTGCTTCTGCAGCTCGGCCTTCCACTCGGCCGAGTCGTGCATCTTGGTGAGCGCGTCGATCCAGACCTTCTTGTCCGCGTCGCTGATCCCGGGCGGCGCGACGATCCCGCGCCAGTTCGTGAACACCAGGTCGATCCCCGAGCCCTTCAGCGTCGGTACGTCCTTGAGCGCCTCGATCGGCTGCTCGCTGCTCACCGCGAGGACCCGGACCTGGCCGCTCTCGACCTGGTCGAGGAACTCCCCGAATCCACTCGTGCCGAACGCGATCTTGCTGCCGAGCAGCGCGGGCAGCAGTTCGCCGCCGCCGTCGTAGGAGACGAAGTTGACGTCCTTCGGGTTGATGCCGACCGCCTGCGCGAGCTGCATCGGCAGCAGGTGGTCCGGGCCGCCCGGCGACGAGCCGCCGCCGACCGCGAGGCCCTTCGGGTTCGCCTTCCAGGCGGTGACCAGGTCCTGGATCGTCCGGTACGGCGAGTTCTTCGGCACCACGATCGCGCCGGCCTCCTCGATCATCTTCGCGATCGGGGTGGTCTGGGTGAGCGTGGCCTTGGACTTCGACGTGTACGTCGCGCCGACGACGCCGAGGCCCATCTGCATCGCGAGCTTGCCGTTGCCCTTCTCGTTCACGATCCGCTGCAGGCCGACCGTCCCGCCGGCGCCCGGCAGGTTGAACACCTGGACGCCGGTCGCGATCTTCGCGTCCTCCATAGCCTTGGCTGCGGTCCGCGCGGTGGTGTCGTACCCGCCGCCGGCCGTGTTCGGCACCATCAGCCGCAGCCCGGTGGCCGGCTTCCCGCTGTCCTGTGTCGCGCTGTCCGACTTGTTCGCCGTCGCACCACAGGCGGTGAAGCCGAGCACGGCAACCAGGGCCGTCGTCACTGTGAGCAATCGCCTGGACCTCATTTGGCGGAGTCCTTTCAGGAGGGTTCAGGTGGCGACGATCGTGGACCTCCGGTTAGCTTCACGTCTGCGTTGTGGCCGCAGCGGTGGTTGAGTTCATTGTGGTCACGGGCGGAACCTGGCTGAAGTGTGGCACTCGGCCGCCCGAGGAGGTGATCATGCGATGCGGAAAGGGCGAGGAGGTGATCATGAGCGTACGACTGCGGACCCGGCCGACGTTGGCCGGCCAGATGTTGGTGCTGCAGTTGGCGATCGTGATCGTCGTACTGGTCGCCGTCGCCGCGGTCTCGCTCGCCCAATCGGCCGCCACGTTCAACCGGGTCGAGGGCCGGCGCGTGACGCTGCTGGCCGAGCAGCTGTCGTCGAGCCCTGCATTGCGCTTCAACCTCCGGAACCCGGCGCCGGAGGAAACCCTGGCGCCGACGCTGCAGACGAGCCTCGCGCAGTCCGGCGTCAGCTCGATCACCGTCGCGGACTCCGGCGGAAAGGTGGTCGCGGCAACGAACCCGACACTGATCGGCACCGATCTCACCTACGGTGATCCGTCCGGTGACAAGCGTCGCGGATGGTCCGGCCAGCTGAATGGCGAGCTGGTCGCGCAGGTCCCGGTGCTGAGCGACCAGCAGGAAACGCTCGGCGATCAGATCGGGACCGTGATGGTGGGCGAGCATTCGCCGTCCGTACTGCAGCGGCTCCGCGGCGCCTCGTCGTACCTGGCGATCTATCTCGGCATCGCCTGCGTACTGGGACTGCTGGGTTCCTGGCTGCTCGCCCGCCGGATCAAACGGCAGACGCTCGGGCTCGAACCGCGCGAGATCGCCGGCCTGGCCGAACATCGCGAGGCCATGCTGTACGGGCTGGCCGAAGGAGTCGTTGCCCTCGACCCCCATTCGCGGGTGACGCTGGTGAACGACGTCGGCCGGCGGCTGCTCGATCTCCCGGAAGACGCGGTCGGGAAATCCCTGAACGAGCTCGGGATCGAGGGCCGGCTGCGCGAGGTGCTGTCCGGCGACGACGAGGCCCGCGACGCGGTCGTCGTACGCCGGGGCCGGGTACTGGTAATGAACCGGATGAGCGTGCTGAAGGACGGGCGGTCGCTCGGATCGGTGACCACGCTGCGGGATCGGACGGAGCTGGCGCAGCTGGAGCGGGAGCTTGGGTCGTTCCGGTCGTCGGCGGAGCTGCTGCGGGCGCAGACGCACGAGTTCGCGAACCAGCTGCACACGATTTCCGGGCTGATCCAGATCGGGGAGTACGACGAGGTGGTCACGTACGTCGGCGCGCTGAACCGCTATCGTGAATCGCTCGACCTGACCGTGACCCGGCGGGTCCACGACACCACGGTCGCCGCCCTGCTGATGGCGAAGTCCTCGCTCGCTGCCGAACGCCGCGTCGAGCTCCGGGTGTCCGAGCGGACCACCCTGCTCCGGCTCGACCCGTCGCTGTCCGCGGACATCGCGACCGTACTCGGCAACCTGGTCGACAACGCGGTCGACGCCGCCGCGCAGTCCGGTACGCCGCTGTCGCCCGCCTGGGTCGAGGTCGAACTCAGGCAGGACGCGGCGTCGGTGGAGATCGTGGTTCGGGACTCCGGACCAGGCGTGGCGCCGGAGTTGGCGCAGGAGGTGTTCGCGCACGGGTTCACTACCAAGGCGGCGGCTGAGGGCGAGCGCGGGATCGGGCTCGCGATGACCCGGATGATCTGCCGCCGCCGCGGCGGTGAGGTCGCCGTGACGAACCTGGACGAAGGCGGCGCCGCGTTCATCGCCCGGATGTCCACCCAACGCACACCGGAAGGAGCCCGATGATCAAGGTCCTGGTCGTCGACGACGACTTCATGGTGGCGCGCATCCACCGCGGTTTCGTCGACCGCGTGGATGGCTTCGAGGTCGTCGGTACGGCGAACTCCGGCGACCAGGCCGTCGCCGCTCTGGAGTCGCTGGGACCTGATCTCGTGCTGCTCGACCTCTATCTGCCGGACGTCTTCGGGTTGGACCTGATCGCCCGGCTGCGCGCCGTACGACCATCGGTCGACATCCTCGTCATCACGGCCGCTCGGGAGGCGGATGCCGTGCGGGGTGCGGTGCGGCAGGGTGTCGTGAACTATCTGCTGAAACCGTTTGGTTTCGAGGATCTGCGGGTGCGGCTGCAGGAGTACGCCCGCCGCCGAGCCAGCGTCCCCGACCAGGTCACCAGCCAGGCCGACGTCGACCGCGTCCTCGCGCCCGCTCGCCCCGCAGTCAACCGCTTGCCGAAAGGCCTGTCGCAAGAGACCACCGACCTGGTCACCACGGCCCTGCGCAACACTCCCGACAACCTGTCGGCCGCCGAATGCGCAGAACTCGTGGGCATCTCCCGGGTGAGCGCCCGCCGCTACCTCGAATTCCTCACCACCCAAGGCCAAGCCGAAGTAACCCTCCGCTACGGCACCACCGGCCGCCCCGAACGCCGCTACACCTGGCGACCGTAGAAACCCCCGCCTGCTCCGCAGGCGGGGCTGGTTACAGGGGGCCGGTGGGGTTCAGCCGGTGTCGAGGATTGTGAAGTGTTGGCGGTAGCGTTCTGGGGTGGTGCCCAGGCGGCGGGCGAAGACGCGGTGCAGGGTTTCGCCGTGGCGGTAGCCGATCTGGCGGGCGATTGCTCCGACGGTGAGCTGGGTGGATTCCAGTAGCCGGCGCGCCGCCTCGACGCGGAGATCCTCGATGAACGCGGCCGGCGTGACGCCGGTCTCGGCGCGGAAGGCGCGCGCGAAAGCGCGTTCGCTCATCGCGGTACGGCGCGCGAGCGTGGCGACCGCGAGGTCCTCGCCGAGATGGTCGGGCAGCCACTGCTGAACGTCGCGGATGGTGGGCGTCTTGGCCGTTCGGGCGCGCAGTTGGGCACTGAACTGCGCCTGGCCGCCGGGCCGCCGGCTGAAGACCACGTACGCCCGCGCGATCATCGCCGTCACTTCGCGGCCGTGATCGTCCTCGACCAGCGCCAGCGCCAGATCGACGCCGGCCGACATCCCGGCCGACGTCCAGCGGTTGCGATCGCGGACGTAGATCCGGTCCGGCTCGACCGTGACGCACGGAAAGCGCTCGGCGAGGATGCCGGTGGAGGCCCAGTGGGTGGTCGCCCGGTAGCCGTCCAACAGCCCGGCCGACGCCAGCAGCAGCGCGCCGGCGCAGACCGACGTCACCCGGCGCGCCTTGCGGGCCAGCGCCGGCAACTCCGGTACGACGTCGGCGGCGCCAGGACCGAAGACATCGCCACCGACGACGACCATGGTGTCGAAGTCGTCGCCCGCGGCAATGTCCTGCAGCGAATGGCCGACCGCCAGCGTCAGGCCACCGTCGACCGTGATCGGACAGCCCCGAGGCGAGGCGATCAGCAAGCGGTACGGCGGTGTGTCCGGGTCACCCTCCGCCGCGGGAGCGTCCCATCGGAGCTCCTCGGGCAGTTGCTGGGCCGGCCGCGAGGCGAGGTCGTTCAGCAGCCCGAACACATCGAGCGGACCGGCCAGTTCGGAGATCCGCATGCCTTGGAAGACGACGAAGACGATGGTGCGAGGCGCCGACACCTCGCCATCATCGCAGTCGATGCCGTCCATCGGCACGGTCAATTTCCGGTCGCTTCCTTCGCGCTGTGGGCATCGAGGAACGGTACGACGAGCGCGGCGACCTCGGCCGGCAACTGGGCATGCGGATAGTGGCCGCCCTTGGCCACCATGGCGAGCCGGCCGAGCCCGGGCGGCAGCGCGGCCACGATCCGGCGTCCTTCTTCGTCGGGATGGGCGAAGTCCGGGTCTTCCGAGCCCATGATCACCAGCGCCGGACAGCGGACCTCAGCCGTCCGGGCCTGCGCGTCGGCGGGGGTCGTCTTGCCGGTCTTCATGAACTCGGCCCACCGTCCGGGCTGTCGCAGCAGGTCGCGCAATTCGGCGAGATAGCTGTCGTGGTCCGCGGGCCGGGTCGGGTACGCGACGCCGTTCAGGTAGCGGAACCACAGCCGGGGCGATTTCAGCAGTTGCGTACCAATCAGCTGCAGCAGCCCGCGGCGGTACCGGGAGATCGACAGCAGTGCACCGAAGTCGAGGCTCTGGGTCAGCGTGAACGGGTCGATCTCCACGATCGCCGACACCAGCTCCGGGGCTTCGGCGGCCGCGATGGTCGCCGAACCGCCGGACAGCGAATGCCCGACGATCACGGCCGGTCCGCCGAAATGACGGATGACCTCGAGCAGGTCGCGCGCCACATCGGTGCGGCTGATGGCAGCCTTGCCGGTCACCGACGGCCAGCCGATGCTGGATTCGCCGTGGCCGCGCATGTCGACGTTCGCCACCCGGTACCCGGCCGCGACCAGCGGACCGACCAGGTGCCGGAACTCCTGGCGCCATGTCCCCATGCCGTGTGACAGCACCACCAGCGGACCGTCACCGGCCACGTCACAGGCGAGCTGTCCGTGCTCGAGGGTCACAAACTCGGTCATTCCCGATCCTTTCCAGCGGTCCCCACCTCAGCCGCGGATTGCGGCACGCTGGAATTGAACGCCGGAAAGGCGGCGCTGCCGCGCTGCCGGGCAGGCCGGGTCAGTCGTCTGGCCGATCCGGTCAGTCCCTGACCGGGAGCATCATGCCGGGCAGCACCGCAGAGCGATGCGGCACGCACGTGGCGTCAGCCAGCGTCCCCGTCGACGAGTTCGACCGTGGCCGCGTGGCGTTCGGCGAGGGCGTGGTAGACGGCGGCGTTGTGGTCCACGAAGAGCTTCGCGGTGCCTTCGAGCGGGACGATCTTCTTGGCAGGGCTGCCCATGGCGACCGACTCCGGTGGGATCACCGCGCCCGGTGTGACGGTCGAGCCGGCTGCGACCAGCGAGCGGGTGCCGACGACCGCACCGTCCAGCACGATCGCGCCGTTTCCGACCAGGGCTTGTTCGCCTATCGTGCAGTCGTGGATCAGGCATTGGTGGCCGACCGTCGCGTTCGGGCCGATTTCGCAACCGTTGTGGCCGACGTGGATGACGGTGTTGTCCTGGATGTTCGCGCCCGCGCGGATCGTGATCGTGCCCAGATCGGCGCGGATCACAGCGCCGTACCAGATCGACGCCCCCGCCTCGACGACCACGTCCCCGACCAGTGTCGCGGTCGGGGCGATCCACGCGTCGGGGTGGACGGTCGGGCGCTTACCTTCGAACGAGTACAGCGGCATGCGGCTGAGACTAACCTGCACCGCCGTGAAACCGGTGGGAAAGGACCGGGTGCGCGGTTACCGTGGGCGGGGTCGAGCGAGGAGGGTGGCATGACGGAGATTGCGAAGTCGGGGGCCGCGGTGATCAACCGGGCCGACGGCCGGAACGACGGCGAGGAGTGGACCGAGAACTACACCGAGCTGCCTGGTGGTGCGGGCGTCTCGCTGATTCTGGAGTCGACCACGCAGGAGGGCGCCGGCCCGCGGTTGCACAAGCATCCGTACGCCGAGACGTTCATCATCCGGCGGGGTTCGGCGACGTTCACCGTGGACGGCGAGGAGATCGTCGGTACGGCGGGTCAGATCCTGGTGGTACCGGCCGACACCCCGCACAAGTTCCGGACCGGGCCGGGCGGCTACGAGGCCGTCCACATCCACGCGAACCCGACGTTCGAAACCATCTGGCTGGAGTAGTCAGTCCGGGACCCTTTCCCCTGGCGGTGTGTACGCCGCCAGCAGGGTCGCGGTGATGTACGGCGCTGCGTCGGCGGAGCTGATGCGTCCGGCGAGGATGTCGCTCGCGGCGCCGTGCATCACGTTGTGCATGATGCTGACCAGCCACGACGTCGGCAGGTCGGTCCGGAACGCCCCTTCGGAGCGCCCGCGTTCGAGCAGCCGCTCCACCCGCGCCATCGGGTCGGCGTGCAGTTCGCGCACCCGCCCGGGCGGCAGCGCCTCCTCGGCCGCGATCAACAGCGACCGGAACTGATCCACCAGTTGCCAGCTCGACTCGATCAACCTGGCCAGCGCCGCGCGCGGTTCGCCGGTCAGATCGACCTGACCGAGGGTCTCCTCGCCGGTCGCGATCGCCTGCACGAACACCGCGTCGACGAGTTCCGCGCGGGACGGGAAGTGCCCGTACAGCGTGACCCGCCCGACCCCGGCCGCCTTCGCGATCTCCGACGTACTCGCGGCCGGGTTCCGGCTCAGGCACTCGGCCGCCGCGGTCAGGATCGCGGCGATGTTGCGCTGCGCGTCGGCGCGCCTCGTCGTCGTTGCCATCCTGCGCCTCTCTGATCGCCCGGAGGATCTCGAACACGGCTGTACGAATTCCTCTTGTCGAACACCAGTGTACGAGTTAGCCTGACGAAACAACCCGTACACACCTGTTCAACTTAAGGACGAGCCGATGAATCAACCGGATCCCCGGCGGTGGTGGCTGCTGGGGCTGCTCGCGGTCGCGCAGTTCATGCTGATCCTCGACGTCACCGTGGTGGCGATCGCGCTGCCGAACATCGAGACCGACCTCGGGCTGCGGCGCGAGACCCTGACCTGGGTAGTCAGCGCGTACACGCTGATGTTCGGGGGACTGATGCTGCTCGGCGGTCGCGCGGCCGACCTGTTCGGTTCGCGACGCGTCGTCCTCACCGGCCTCGGCGTCTTCACACTGGCCTCGCTGGTCACCGGTCTCGCGAACGGTCCCGAAGTACTGCTGGCCGGCCGGGTCGCACAAGGTATCGGCGCCGCGATGCTGTCGCCGGCGGCGCTTTCCGTTGTGACGAAGACGTTCGAGGGCGAGGAGCGGAACAAGGCGCTCGGCATCTGGTCCGCGATGGGCGGCGGCGGGTCGGCGATCGGCGTACTGCTCGGCGGCCTGCTCACCGCGGGACCCGGGTGGCAGTGGGTGTTCTACATCAACCTGCCGATCGGGCTGGTCGTGTTCGTACTCCTGCTCCGGATGCTCCCCGCGGATCGACCGGCCGACCAGCAGGGCCGCCTCGACGTACCGGGCGCGCTGCTCGTCACCGCCGGCACCGGTACGGCGATCTACGCGCTGATCAACGCCGGCGACCGCGGCTGGCTGTCCGCCGTGACCCTCGGCACGCTTGCCGGTGCGCTCGTGCTGTACGGCGTGTTCGCTTGGGTGCAGAGCGCCGTACGGTCGCCGCTGATGAACCTGCGGATCCTCACCCGCCGACCCGTTGCCGCAGGCACCTTCATGCTGCTGGTCGCGACCGCGCTGATGATCTCGATGTTCTTCCTCGGATCGTTCTACCTGCAGCATTTCAAGCAGTACGGCGCTTTGCGGACCGGGCTGCTGTTCCTGCCGGTGGCGGTTGCCGCGATCGTCGGCGCGCACCTGGCCGGGAGCTTGGTCGGCAGGATCGGTGCGCGGCCGGTGGCGATCGCCGGGTTCGTGATCACTGCGGTCGGGGTCGCCGCTCCCGCGGTGTGGGAGGGCGCTGCGGTAGTCGTGACCGGGATGACTGTCGGCACGATCGGGCTCGGTGCGGCGTTCGTGGCGTCGTCGACCACGACGTTCGCGCAGATCAACCACCGCGAGGCGGGGTTGGCGTCCGGGATCCTCAGCACGTTCCACGAGTTCGGTGCATCCCTCGGGGTCGCGGTGGTGTCGAGTGTCGCGGCGGCCAGCCTGGCCGGGACCGTGACAACCGGTTTCACCCGCGGCTTCACCTTCGCCGCCGTCACGGGTGCGGTGGCCGCCGTGCTCGCACTCCTCGTCGTACCGTCGTTCAAACCCGCGAGAGGAGAGGTCCATGTCCACTGAGATTTCCCGAACGGGAAGCGAAAGCGCTCGAAGCTTTCCGGAACGGCATGGTCGCGCCGCAGTCGGTTCCTTAGCGTAGGTTGGGTGCGAAGGACCGTTCCGCCGCAGACGTACTTCGTCGTCAGCGCGGTGTTCCACTACCTGGGGCCGGCGCTCGCGGTGCTGCTGTTCACGCGCATCGAACCGCTCGGTGTGGCGTGGTTGCGGATCGCCGCGGCAGGTCTGATCTTCGCGGTCTGGCGGCGCCCGTGGCGGGCGTGGCAGATCCTGGACGCGAGGACGCGGTGGCTGGTGGTCAGGTGGGGTGCGGTGCTCGCGGTGATGAACTGCTGCTTCTACCTGGCGATCGACCGGGTTCCGCTCGGCACCGTCGCGGCGGCCGAGTTCGCTCCGGTGATCGTGCTGGCGGCGCTCGCCGTACGCAGCGTGCGCAACCTGCTCGCCGTCGTCCTCGCCGTGATCGGCGTCTATCTGCTGACCGACATCCGCCTGTCGCACGACTGGGTCGGGTTGGTGTTCACCGCACTCAACGCGATCCTGTTCGCGGCGTACGTCGTCCTCGGCCATCGGGTGTCGCGGGCCGCAGGACTCCGCCGGATCGACGGTCTGGCGTTGGCGATGGGGACAGCCACGGTGCTCGCGCTGCCTGTGGGCCTGGGCGCGGCGGTCCCGGCGTTCACAGATGCCCGGCTGCTCGGCGCGGCGGTGGCTGTCGGGGTGTGTTCGTCGGTGATTCCGTACGTCGCGGATCAGTTGGCGATGGCGCGCCTGAAGCGGTCGACGTTCGCGGTGATGCTGGCTTTGCTGCCCGCCACGGCGACGGTGATCGGTGCCGTCGTACTGCGGCAGATCCCGCGGGCTGTCGAACTCGCGGCGATCGCGATCATCGTCGTCGCGGTCGGGTTACAGCGCGAAGCTACCTAGCCTTCGCCGACAGGTCCTGCCAGTCGGACCACGTCTTCAGGCGGTCGGCGTACACCTGCTCGACGAGTTCGCGGCCTTGGCCGAAGAAGACGCGGAGTGGTGGATTGGGGGAGTCGGCGAGCTCCAGGATGGCCTGCCCGGCCGCGGCGGGATCGTCAAGCTCGACCGACGCTACGTACGACAGCAGAGCCGCGCGCTGCTCGTCGTACTGCGGTTTCGGAACGGCGGAATCGCCGCCGTTGAATCCGTCCGTCGCATACCCACCGGGCTCGATGATCGTGACCTGCACGCCGAAGCCCGCGACCTCCTGCGCCAGCACCTCACTCAGACCCTCGAGCGCCCACTTGGAGGCGCAGTACGCGCCGCCGAGCCCGAGTCCGACCAGGCCGGCCACCGAGGAGACCTGCATGATGTGACCGCTGCCCTGCTCCCGAAGGAACGGCAGGGCGGCCTGGACGACCCAGACCGGTCCGAACAGGTTCGTGTCGAGCTGGTTGCGAAGTTGGTGCTCGCCGAGTTCCTCGACGGCGCCGGACAGGCCGTACCCGGCGTTGTTCACGATCACGTCGAGCCGGCCGAAGTACGCCTGCGCCTGCTCGACGGCGTCGAAGACCGCCTTCCTGTCGGTCACATCGAGAACCAGCGGGAGGACCGCGTCGCCGTACTTCTCGGAGAGCTCCGTCAGACTCTTGCGGGTCGTCGCGGCCACCCTGTCCCCACGGGACAGGGCAGCCTCGACGAAGGCGCGGCCGAGGCCGCGGGACGATCCGGTGACGAACCAGACCTTGCCCGAGCTCATGCCGGCCGCACGTTGTGGTTGGCCGCGAACACGTTTTCCGGATCGTACTCACGCTTGATCTCCGCGAGCCGCTCGTACGTCGCGGCCGGGTAGATTCCCGTGACGTCGTCGTCGGACAGGAAGTTCGCGTAGGCGCCGTTGACGTGCGGAGCCAGCGCTTCCCACAGCTGCTCGCGCGCCGGCCGGGTCGCCTCGATCACCGGCGGCGGTCCGACCGTGGTGGTGATGAACATCAGCTCGGCCTGCCGGTACGCATACGCGGTCGCGTCTTCGGGAATCTCCGAAACCGCTCCGCCGACGCTGCGGATCGCGATGATCGGCGCGCCCTGCGAGGTGCCGGCCGCGGCGAGGATCCGCAGTACGTCCGGCACGGAATCCTTGTCGACAAAGGCACTTCGCGTCACCAGCCGGATCCCCGGCGGTGGTACGGCGCCGTCGACGAGCACCTCGGCGTACGGCGTCAGCGTGACGTCGTCGGCGAGCACGGTACCGAGCGCGCGGATCGGGTCGATCGCCTGCGCGGCCAGTTCCGGGTCGTCACCGTCGTACGCGACCTGGATCTCCAGCGGCGCCTCCGGCCCGCCGAGGAACGGATTCGCGAACGAGGCGATCGAGGTCAGCTCGACCGGCGCGGTCCGCAGGTACTCCGCCCAGCGCGGCAGCACGTCCGCGATCTCGCTCGCCGGGAACACGACCTTGCCGAAGTGGATATCGGTGGTCGGGTGCGCCGCGAACTCGAACCCGGTCACGACGCCGAAGTTCCCGCCGCCACCGCGGACCGCCCAGAACAGGTCCGGGTTCTCCTCCGCCGATGCGCGGACAAGGTCACCGGCCGCAGTCACGAGGTCCACCGCGACCAGGCTGTCGAGCGCGAGCCCGTACTTGCGGACCTTCCACCCGAGCCCACCGCTGAGCGTCAGGCCGCCGACGCCGACGCTCTTCGTGTCACCCGACGAGATCGCCAGGTTGTGCGGCGCCAATGCGGCCGCGACCTGCCCCCAGGTGGCGCCGCCGCCGATCCGCACGATGTGCTTGTCCTTGTCGACGATGTCCATCGCGGCCAGTCCGGACAGGTCGATCACCACGCCGCCGTCGTTCGTCCCGAACCCCGGGAACGAGTGCCCGCCGCCACGAACGGCCAGCGCCAGCCGGTTGTCCACGGCGTACCGGACAGCCTTCTGTACGTCGCTGACGTTCGCCGGCCGGAACACGTGTGCCGGACTGCCCTGCACCAGCACGGTCCGGCTCGCCGCCTCGTACCCTGTGTCCTGGGGCTCGACGATCTCCCCTGCAAATCCTTCGACCACTGCGCTCATGACGTTCCTTCGCGTTTGCCCTCATCGAACAAACACCTGACGTCCCCCGCCCACCCGATGTGACGTGAACAACCCCACATCACAAACCAACCCGCTATTCCGTCTGGTCGCCCGACGGCCGAGCGTCGCACTTGTGGGCGATCCAGGTGAACCCTCCTGTGAAGCGCGGGAGAGCGTGGATACTGAATCGATGTTCTTCCGGTTCGCGGTGGGGGTGCTCGAGTGTGTGGTGGTCAGCGACGGTCAGCCCGGGCCGCCGTGGGAGCCGGCGCTTTCCGACTTCTTCCCTGACGCACCGCCGGACGCGGAGCGCTCGACGCTGACGTGCGGGTACAACTGCCTGTTCGTGAGTACGCCGGACGGAATGGCCGTGGTCGACACCGGGCTCGGCGCGAGTTTCCTCGGGTACGGCGAGTACATCGAACCGCTGGTCGGTCGACTGGGTGACGGGATGAAGGCTTCGGGCCTGTCCCGCAGCGAGTTGGCCGCCGTCGTGTTCACGCACCTGCACCAAGATCACTCGCGCGGGGCGATCTGGTCGGGCCAGGTCACGTTTCCGGCGGCGACGGCATACGCGCACGCATCGGAGGTCGCGTTCTGGTCGGGGTCCGTCGACCTGCCGTCAGCGCAGCCGCACCTGGAGGCGGCGCGGGAGACCATCCGCCTGTACGGCGCGAAGCTGCGGCCGTTCGAGTACGACGCCGAGATCCTGCCCGGTGTCCGCGCAGTGGCCGCGGCCGGTCACACGCCCGGTCACTCCGCGATTCTGCTGCAGTCGCAGGGTGAACGGCTGCTGTGCGTGGGAGACACGTTCTACGACCCGCTCCAGCTCACCGATCCGACCTTGGCGACGCCGTGGGACCTGGACGTTCCCGCCTCTATCGCCTCGCGGCGCGTCCTCCTGGAACGCGCCGCCGATGAGCGTCTCCTCGTGCACGCTTACCACTTGCCGTTTCCCGGTCTGGGGCATGTTCAGCGTGCGGGCAACGGGTTCAGCTGGAAGCCACTGACCTGACCGCGTCGACCAGGCGGGTGGCGCGGGGGTCGCCGTGGCCGATCATCTTGTTGGTTGTGTAGGCGAAGGCGATGCCGTGGTCGGCGTCGGCGAAGGCGAACTGGCCGCCGGCGCCGTCGTTGGCGAGGCTGCGGGGGCCGAGCGTCGGGCGGAACGGTGAGTCGAGCAGGAAACCGGAACCCCAACGCGCGCCCGCGTCGAAGCCCAGGAAGCCTGCGCCGGAGGACAGCTCGCGCGCCGCATCGTCAACAGTCTCGTGAGAAAGCAACGCGGGCCGGCCGTCGAGACCAGTGATCGCGGCCGCGTACACCCCGGCGAGACCGGTCGCCGAAGCGACGGCGCCCGCTCCGGGCAGTTCCATCTGCAGCAGCGCCGGATCGTTCCAGCCGTGTGGTACGTCGAGACCGGGGAACTCCAGTGCCCCGTTCATGGTGACGATCCGCATCAGCAGGTGTTCCGGGTCCATCGCGGGCCGGCCCTCCGCCTCGGCGAGCCGCGCCAGCGTCGGCAGCTCCGACGCGGGCATCCCGATCCACGCGCGCAACCCGAGCGGGTCACCGATCACGGTCCGGAAGTATGCCCCCGGCAACTGTCCGGTGAGCCGGCGGACCACCTCACCGAGCACGAACCCGAACACGTGCCCGTGGTACTCGTACGTCGTCCCGGGCTCCCACAACGGCTTCTGCGCCTCGATCGCGGCGATCACCGGATCCCAGACCGCGATCTCCTCGAACGTCGGCGACCGGTCCAGCACCGGGATACCGGCCCGATGCCCGAGAACCAGCCGCGAGGTGATCGCTTCTTTGCCCTCAGCAACGAACTCCGGCCAGTAGTCACCGATCGGCGTGTCCAGGTCGAGGCGTCCTTGCTGAGCCAGCAAATGGACGACGACGCTGACAAGACCCTTCGCGCACGAGAACACCGGCACCAAGGTTTCCGCGGACCACGCCCGCCCCGGCGCCGCCTCGCCGTCCCAGAGCTCCACGACCTTGCGGCCACCCGAGTACACGGTCACGGCGGCCCCGAGCTCCGGGAACAACGAGAAGTTCTCCCGGAACGTGTCCGCCACCGCACCAAACCCGTTCTCCACCCATCCCTGACTCATGCGCCACACGATAGGTGTGTGGCGCCGTCCAGGACGATCGAATTACGGCAGCGCCCACCGCTGGTTCAGGCCGCCGTTACACGTGTAGATGATCAGCTTCGTGCCGTTCGCGGACGAGGCCCCGGCCGCATCCAGGCACAGCCCGGAAGCGGCGTTCGCCAGCGCGCCGCTGGTCTGCGGGATCCAGCGTTGCCCGGGCGACCCGTCACAGGTCCACAGCACCGCGGGCGTCTTGAGTGCCGTATCGCGCGCCGACAGGCACTTGCCCATCGACCGCACGGTCCCGTCGTCGGTCGACGGCGTCCACTGCTGGTTCTCGGAGCCCTTACACGTGTAGAGCGTCGTCGGCGTACCGTCCGTGCTCAGCGCCTGGTAGACGTCGATGCACTTGCCGCCGATGCCCACACTCGACCCGGTGTCCCCGAACACCCCGAACTCCCAGAACGAGTAGTAGCTCCCGGCAACGGCCCGCTTCGTCGCGACCATCCGGACGTACCGTGCGTAGATCGGCGAGAACGTCACGTCGTCCGTCCCGCCGTCCCCGCTGACCGTGGACGCGACCGTCTTCCACGTCCGCCCGCTGCCGGACACCTGCAGCTGGTACGACTTCGCGTACGCCGTCGACAGCCAGTTCATCAGCACCCGGTTGACCAGCTGCACCGAACCGAGATCCACCTGGTACCACTGCGAATCGGTCCGCGCGCTCGACCACGCCGTACTCATCGAGCCGTCGACCGCCTTCGCGGCCTCGCGTCCCGCGACATAGGTGCTCGAGGCAAGAGCGGTTCGCCCGCGCGCCAGGTTCCGCTTGGCGGCGTACATCGCCGTGTACGACGCCGGCTGGGTGGGAGCCACCAGGTTGTGGTCACGCGCCCCGCCGTCCGTCCAGGCCCCGAACCGGTAGACCTGGTTCGCCACCGGCTCCAGTGGATCGGCCGCCACGGACACGCTCGATCCGACGATCGTTGTCCCGGTCAACGGACTCTTCCCGCTCGTGTTCCCGAGCGCCACCGGCATCCCGGCCGGCCAGGAGCCGGCAGTCAGCTTGACCGTCTGCGGGTTCAGCAGCACGCTCTTGCTGTCGGTCAGCCCGCCGGAGTCGGTCGCCGTCAGCTTCAGCTCGAGGTACGACGGATACTCGTGATCAGGTGCCACGAACGAACCGCTCGCGCCGGTCATCGAGGTGATCGTGTGCGTATGGCAGTCGCTCGGGCAGTGGTGCATGATCAACGTCCAGGTCAGCGCCGACGCGGGCAACGTACCCTGCTCGGGATCCGTCGCGGTCCCGGAGAAGTTGATGGTGTCGCCAACCTTCCAGGTCGTCGCCGGACCGGGTGACGTGATCGTTGCCGTCGGCGCCGTGTTCGCCACGTTGATCTGGGTCGAGGTCGTGGTCGACGTCTTCCCGTCGGACACCCGCAATCGCACGGTGACGCTACCGGAGGTCGTGTACGTGTGCTGCACGGTCGCGGCCGTCGAGTCGCCGTACACGCCGTCGCCGTTCAGATCCCACGAGTACGTGATCGGATCGCCGTCGGCGTCGTTCGACGCGGTCCCGTCGAAGGTCACGGTCAACGGTGTCGGACCGCTCGCCGGATCGGCGTGGATGATCGCGGTCGGCGGGTTGTTCGTCCCGTTGTACACGTACCGCAGGATCCGGCCGTTGTCGTAGTCCACCGCGAACAGGTCGCCGCCCGGACCCGTCTGCAGCCGCGTCGCGCCGTACCCGGACGCGAACAGCTGGATGTCCGACGGATCGGGTAGCCCGTTGCTGCCCGGCATCATCGCCCACGTGCACTTGCGGCTGTAGTCGGTGAAGAACAGCGCGCCGTCGTACTGCGCCGGGTAGTTCCCGCCTTTGTAGAAGGACATTCCGGAGATCGACGAACTCCCGGTCGAGCACGTTCCGCCGACCTGGTCGGTGTGCTTGTACGCGTAGTACGGGGTCGCGACCGCGGACGATCCGGCGGCGTACAGGTTCTGGCAGATGTTCAGCTTCGCCGACGCGTAGCCGGGTTGCTGGGCCGGTCCCTCGTAGCACGGCCAGCCGAAGTTGGTGACCGCGGCCTTCGGGTCGGGGATGCGGTCGATCTCCTCCCAGGTCGAGTACCCGACGTCGCCGATCCACAGCTCGTTCGTGCCGGGCCGGAAGGTGAAGCGCATCGGGTTCCGCAGGCCTTCCGCCACGATCCGGCGCGCGTTCAGGTCCGCGCTGCTGGTCAGCGGGTTGCCCGGCGCGGCCTGTCCGGTGTCGGGATCGATGCGGATGATCGAGCCGTCGAGCGTCGTCGGGTCGTTCGGCGTCCGCAGGTCCTGAGCGCGCAGCGCACCCCCCTCGGCCGTCGGCGGCGTCAGCGTCGCGCCGACCGGTGCGGGACCGTCCCCACAAGGGTTGTCGGGCGTCGCGTCGGACGCGGGGTAGCCGTCTTGCCCGTAGTCCACGTAGTTGAAGCTCCCGCCGTCACCGCCACCGGCGTACAGCATCCCGTCCGGGCCGAACTCGATCGAGCCGATCGAGTGGCTCGGGAACACCTGGCACCAGTCCTCGACGAGCACCTGCTCGGCGCCGTTCGCGTTCAGTACCGAGAGCCGCGCGCTCGCCTGACAGCCATCGGCGGTCGGGCCGGGCGGCGACGGGCACGGGTCCGCGTCGGTGTCCGGCGTACCCCACTTCGGCGTCGTCCCGCCGATCAGCCCGTCGTGCGTGTACAGCACGTAGATGCGCGGATCGGCCGGGAAGTTGGGGTGCAGCGCGATCCCGAGCAGCCCGCGATCCCAGTAGTTGTAAACCTCGGTGCGCAGGTCGGCGTACACACTCGGCGTCGGGTCGTCGAGCGAGTCGAAGACCTTGATCAGTCCGCTCTTCTCGGCCACGAACACGCGACCGTCCGGCGAGAAGGCGACGTTCGTCGGACTGTTCAGTCCGCTGAACACGACCTGCTCACTGAAACCGGACGGCGTGACCGCGGCGCGTGCCGGTGCGATCACGGCGAGCGGCAGCAGCAGTACGACGCACAAAGCGGGCAGCGCACGGCGCAGCCACTGGGCAGATTTCCTCACAAAGCCCCCCAGGCCAACCCCGGTACTCGGCCTCACAACCCCCTGCGAGCACTCGGATCGCCCGTCAGAATGACGGCACGTCACGGCGTCGCGCAAGGCCTGCCTGGCATTCGTTTCAAACCTGCCGCCGGTCGGTCACCCGAACGATCGGACCGGGCACACTGGGCTGATGATCCGCAGCGTTCGCGAGCTCCCGGACGGCCCCGGCGTCTACCGCTTTCGCGACGACGCCGGCAAGGTGCTGTACATCGGCCGGGCCCGGAACCTGCGCCGCCGCGTGCGCTCGTACTGGGTGAACCTCGGCGACCGCCCGCACCTCGCGCGGATGGTACGGCGGATCGCCCGGGTGGAAGGCGTGTGGTGCGACTCGGAGCACGAGGCGGCCTGGCTCGAACGGAATCTGCTGGAGCACTCGAAGCCGCGGTGGAACCGGAGCGAGGGTGGCGCCGAAGTGGTCGGCTACATCCGGCTCGGCTCCGGTGCGCGGCCCGGCCTGCGCTTCGAGCACACGGTCAGCGGTACGGCGCGACACTTCGGGCCGTACCTCGGTGGGGTCCGGATCCGGCAGGCGATCTCCGGACTGCATCGCGTACTGCCGTTGCAGTACACCGTCGAGGGCGACGCGTCGGCCGAGGAGTTCGGCCGGCTGTTCGGGATCGGGCCGGGGGATCGGGAAGCGCTGGCGCGGACCGCGATCGCCGTACTGGAAAGGGATCCGGCGGCTGTCGGTGCGTTGCGTGCAGAGTTGGAACGGCGGCGGGATCGGGCGGCGGGGGAACTGCGGTACGAGTTCGCGGCGAAGGTGCAAGGCGAGATCGAGGCGCTCGACTGGATCGTTGCGGAGCAGAAGGTCGCGTGGCTCGAGCCTCAGGACGCTGATGTTCACGGGTGGGCGGACGGGGTGCTGGTTCGGTTCGAGCTGCGGGGCGGACGGATGTGCCGGTGGACGCAGCGGGCGGTGAGTGAGAATGCGGCGCGGGCGCGGGTGGAGGCGACGCCGGAGTTGTGGCGGGAGTTCGCACGGCGCAATGCGGAGCTTGCAGCGCGGTTGGTGACTTCCTGATTACTTAGGATGGTCGGCATGTCGCAGCCCCCGTACCAGCCGTCGCCGAAGCGTTCCGTACTGGCGCCGCTGCTCGTCATCGGGGGTCTCGTCCTGCTGCTCGCCCTCGTGATCGGCACTGCCGTCACCGTGGTCGTCCTCCGCACCGACGACAAGCCGTCCGCCACCGGCACCCCGGCCGTCCGTGCCAAGCCGTCCGAGCCGAAGGCGGTCGAGTTCCGTCGCGTCCTCACGTCCAAGCCCGGCACCTGCGCGACCCCGGCTCCGGACGGTACGGCGTGCGACGACAAGGGCATGCTCTACACCCTCGGCAAGGTCGAGCTCGACGGCAGCCACGTGACCGAGGTGAAGTCGGGACACGACTCCACGAACAACTACTGGTACGTGAACATCACCCTCGACCCCGAAGGCGAGCAACTGTTCGCGCACCTCACCGGTGCGCTCGCGAAACAGGTGCCGCCCGCGAACCTGCTCGCGATCGTCGTCCACGGTCGCGTCGTCTCGGCACCGTCCGTGCAGTCCGAGATCACCGGCGGTCAGGTTCAGATCACCGGCAACTTCGACCAAGCCGCCGTCGAGGCGCTCGCCAAGCAGATCACCGGTTAGTGACCTCGAACGCGACGATCGCGGCCGCGACCGCGACGTTCAGCGACTCGACACCGGCGTGCAGCGGAATCTGCAGGTCGGAATCGGTGGGAACCGTGATCCCGTTCGTTTCCCCGCCGAGGACGTAGACCGCGCGCGGAGCCAGCTCGGTCTTGAACAGCGAGTCCTGGGAACGGGCGGAGAGACCGTACACGTGGTACCCGGCGGTCCGTAGCAGGTCGACCGCTGCCTTCGCGGTCGACGTGTTGACGATCGGAGCCTGGAATGCGACCCCGGCCGACGCCTTGATCACCAGCGGGCCGACGTGCGGCGTACCGGCCCGGGGCAGGATCACGCCGTCGAAGCCGGCGCCGGTCGCGGTCCGCAGGATCATCCCGACGTTGCCCGGGTTCGTCACCCCGTCGAGCAAGAAGACGTTGGTCGGCCGTTTCCCGCGGTTCCGGACGAACTCCTCCAGCGGCGTCATCCGCGGCGCGTTCACGTCCGCGACCACGCCCTGGTCGTGCTTGCCGTTTCCGGCCAGCCACTTCACCCGGCTGGCCGTCGCCCGCTCCACCGGCGTACCGAACTTCTCCGCGGCCCGGAGGATCTCCTGCATCGAGTGGCCGGTCGCGTTGTCCGCGAGCACCACCTTCGCGACCGACAGTTTCGGGTCGTGCAACGCCTCCAGCACCGGCTTGCGGCCGTAAACGGTGATCCACTTGTCGCGCGGCGATGTCCTGTCTCCCACCCGCCTACCGTAGCGCCGGGTTCGTCGCCTTCCCATCCAGCCACAGCATGTTGCCCGGGTCGGAGTGCGTGCCCTGCGTACCGACGTGCTTGTCGCTGATGCCTGGGCCGTTCTTGATCACGTGCACCAGGGCCATCCCGTGGCCGCGGCCGAGTTCGTAGTCGGTCTTGAGCCACTCGAGGATGGTGCCGGCCTTCACCTCGGCAGCGCCGTACCCGCGCTGGTGCGCCTCGTCGACGAGCGTGCGCGGGGTCTTGCCGGTCTTTTCCTCGATCTTGTCCAAGTACGCCTGGAACGACATCGTTTCCTCCTGGGTGGTCGTCGTACCCCTGCGTCGACCGAGACCCCGGGAAATCGACACGGCCCCGGAATCAAACGGGCGTTTGATTCCGGGGCCGGACGGGCTTACTTGGTGATCGTCAGGTAGCTGGGCTTGCTCGCGACGCCCGCGACGACGACCCGGAACTGGAACTTTCCGACCCTCCCGCTGGAGACGTACACCGAGTACGTGCCCTTGGAGGTCACCGTGGTGCTCGCCGGGAAGGTGACCCACTTCTTGCCCTCGAGGCGCTGCACCTGGACCTTGGTGCCCTTGGCGATCCCGGTGGTCTTGCCGAAGTACCGGACCTTCGACCACCGCGGGACGATCCAGTCGCTGGCGTCCACCGTGACCGACTTCTTCACCACGACGGCCGCCGCGGCGGTGCTGGTGTGCTGGGTGGCGGCGTCCGCCTGCAGCGCGCCGATGCCGATGTACGCACCCGCGGCGAGGCCGAGACCGGCGCCTACGGCAACAATCCGGCGACCGAAAGACTTGTGCATGTTGGTGTTTCCCCTCCCGTACGGCGGCTCCTTGTGAGCCCGCCGCATCAAGAGACGCACCTAGTCACGGATTAGTTGGTCACGAATTTTCAGCACTGTCGCGGCGGAGCGGTCGATGTCGTCGGGGCCGGTGGTCCAGTTCGTCACCGAGATCCGCATCGCGGCGCGGCCCTGCCACGTCGTACCGGACATCCAGCAGGTCCCTTCGTCCTGCACGTCCTTGACCACCTGCCGGGTGATCGCGTCGTCGTCTCCGAACCGGACGAGGACCTGGTTGAGTACGACGTCGTTCAGCACGTCGGCGCCACCGTCGCGCAGCGCGGCGGCGAACCGGATCGCCATCGCGTGACACCGGTCGACGATCTCCGCGATCCCACTGCGGCCGAGTGCGCGGATGGCGGCGTACACGGGGATACCACGCGCGCGGCGCGAGAACTCGGGGTTGTAGTCGAGTGGATCGCGTTCACCGTCCTCGTCCTGGATCAGGTACGCCGCCCGCACCGACATCGCCGCCCGGTGGGCCTCTGGGTGAGCGCAGAACACCAGCCCGGAGTCGTACGGCACATTCAGCCACTTGTGCGCATCAGTCGCCCAAGAGTCCGCCAACTCGATCCCGTCCACCAAGCCCTCGAGTCGCTCACTCACCGCCGCCCACAACCCGAAGGTCCCGTCCACATGCACCCAAGCCCCGCGCTCATGAGCCGGCCCACACACCTCGCGAACCGAATCGAACGCGCCCGTGTTCACGTTCCCTACCTGCGCGCAAACGATCGTCGGAAGCATGGCGTTGTCGTCGCGCAGCACGGCTGCGAGCGCGTCGGGCCGCATCCGCCCCTGCCCGTCGACCGCGATCGGCTCGATGCAATCGGTCCCGAAGCCCAGGAACCTGAGCGCCCGGTCGACCGTGTCGTGCCGCTCGGCGCCGGCCAGCACCCGGACCCGTGGCGCACCGATCAGCCCTTGCCGCTCTACATCCCACCCGGCGCGCCGCAGTACCTCGTGCCGCGCCGCCGCCAACCCGGTGAAGTTCGCCATCTGCGCCCCGGTCACAAACCCCACCGACGTACCCAACGGCAACCCGAACAGCTCGTTCAACCACCTCGCCGTGATCTCCTCGACGACCGCGGCCGCCGGCGACGCGGCGTACAACCCCGCGTTCTGATCCCAGGCAGTCGTCAACCAATCAGCCGCGAGCGACGCCGGAGTGGCACCACCGAACACGAACCCGAAGAACCGCCCACTCCCACTGGGCAACAGGCCGTCCTCGACCCCCGCCGCCAGCCGTGCAACCACCTCCCGCGGCTCGGTCGGCCCGTCCGGTAGTGCCCCGCCAAGCGACGCCCGCAGTTCAGCGGCGTCGGCACGCGGACCGACACGCCGTTCCGGAAGCCCTGCCAGGTACGTTGTCGCCCGCTCGTACGCCTCGGTGAGCGGCCCCTCCCAATCCACCATGCTTCTTTTGTACGCCTCCTCTTCCGCCGCCGGGGCGCGTACAGTGCGCGCATGCAGATCCGGAGTCGGTGGTCGGCGATCGTCGGCTACTCCCTCGTCGGCGCGGCCACCCAGCTCGTCTGGCTGAACTTCGCCGGCGTCACCACCGTCACCGCAACGCGGTACGGCGTTTCCGAGAGCGCAGTCGGTTGGCTGGCGCAGGTCTTCCCATTGCTGTACGTCGTACTCGCGATCCCGTGCGGCCTCGCGCTGGACCGTTGGTTCCGCCCCGCGCTGGTAGCGGGCGCCGTACTGACCGCCCTCGGCGCCGCGGTCCGGCTGATCGGCAACGACTTCGGCTGGCTGCTCGCCGGACAGATCCTGGCGTCGATCGCCCAACCGCTCGTCCTGAACGCGGTCACCGGCATCACCGGCCGCTACCTCCAGGAGAAGGACCGGCCGACCGGAATCGCAATCGGCACCGCCAGCATTTTCGCGGGGATGGTGATCGCCTTCTTGCTCTCGGCAATCTTCACCACGTCGGCGTCCCTCCCGACGATGCTCATCATCACCGCGGTCTTCTGTGTAGCGGCAGCCGCGGTGCTGACGACCGCCCTCTACACCCTGCACCCATCCTTCGCCCCCACCTCCGCCACCTCCGCCTCCGCCGCGCCCGCCTCCGCCACCTCCACCCTTGCCTCCGCCGCCCCTGCCTCCGCCGTCCCGCCCGACGCGGCCGCGGGCGGCCCGGAGCCGCACCACCCGCCCGGCAGCGCATCAGCTGCCGCACAACCGGGCCGCCCGGACCGCGGGGCCTTGGCGGCCGCCTGGGGTGACCCGCTGATCCGGCGCCTGTGCGTGCTCGCGATCTTCCCGTTCGGCGTCTTCGTTGCCATGAGCACCTTCGCGCAGGCCCTGCTCGAACCAGCAGGCGTCTCCGGTGGCACCGCCAGCACGATCCTTCTCCTCCAGGTGGTCGCCGGCGTCATCGGCAGCGCGACGATCCCGATCCTCGTCGTACGACGCCGCGCCGAGTCCCTTCTCCTGGTGGTCAGCCTGATGATCACCGCCGCAGCCTGCGCCCTGCTGGCCGTTGCCCCCGGCACCTTCACAGGCTTCCTCTCGATCACGGTGATCGGCCTGCTCCTCCTCCCAGCCCTCCCGATCGTCCTGGAACTGGTAGAGCGCCGTACCGGAGAAGCCGAAGGCACCGCCGCCGGTCTGATCTGGATGTCCGGCAACCTCGGCGGCCTGCTGGTAGCCGTCGTCGTAGGCCTGCTCGTCGACCACCCGTACGCGGCCTTCCTGGTGATGGCCGCGATCGCGCTCATCGCCGTACCCGGAGCCCGCGCCCTTCGCCGCCCGATCGCCGAACTCCGAGCGCAGTCACAGCCGTAGCAACCAGCCCGCCCGCGCCGGCGGTCACGAACGTCGTCCGCGCGTCGGTGTGCTGCAGCAGCACCCCGCCCAGCACGTACGAAAGCCCCGCGGCGACACCGACAGCGCCGTACAGGTTCCCGAACACGCGACTGCGAAGGTGCGCCGGTACGACGCGCTGCAGGTGCGTGTTGACGCCGACGTCGATCCCCGCGATCCCGAGCCCGCGGATCACCTGCAGTGCGAGCGCGGCCCAGATCGCCCACGCCAGCCCGGTGACCAGGTTCCCGAGGCTGCTGACGGCGAACCCGAGGAGCATCAGTACCGGCATCCGCAGCCGGCTCGCGTACCGCGCCAGGATCGCGAACCCGGCGATCAGCCCGATGCCGACACCGGCGTACAACGTCGCTGACGCGGAATCGGTCCCGTGCAGCTCGTCCTTCGCGAGGAACACCATCGCGACGTCGTCCACCCCGTTGAACGCAACCACCGCGAAGAAACCGACCCCGATCACGCGGATCGCCGGCGTCCGAAGGATGTATCCGAGCCCCTCCCGCGCGTCCTTCACCACACTGTGGCTCGAGCGCTCGGACGGCGGAATGTTCGGCAACCGCCCGAGCAACACCGCGGACACGAAGAACGTGACCGCATCGATCAGCAGGATCCCGCGTACGTCGCTCACCAGGAACAACCCCGCCGCGACGATCGGGCCGATAGCCTCCAGCCCGTTGGTACCCACCCCGAGCGCGGAGTTCGCCGTCTCGAGCTGATCGTCGCGCACCAGGGCCGGCATCGCACTCCGCGAAGCCGCCTGAAACACCTCCGCCGCGACACCCCGAACCGCCACCATCACCAACAAGACGCCGAGCGGCGGCAACACCACCGCCATCCCGACCGTCAACACACCCTGCACAAGCTCACAAACCACCATCACCCGCCGAAGATCGAACCGATCCCCGACCACGCCCGCGAACGCACCGAACACCCCCGGCACGAAGTCCCCCGCCAACAACAACATCCCGACCGCCAGCGCCGCGCCGGTCGCCCCCTGCACATACAGCAGCAGAGCCACCAACCCCACCGAGTCCCCGAGAACCGAGACCCCCCGAGCCCCCCAAAGCCCCCGAAACGAGGCAGACCCCCGCAACAGTCCCCACACAATCCACTACTATGTACCCGCACACCCGCCGGTGTGGCGCAATTGGCAGCGCACCGCTCTTGTAAAGCGGGGGTTAGGGGTTCAAGTCCCCTCACCGGCTCTCTGGCCTGGGGAGATGCCCCGTGATGATGTTCCGGGGCGTTCTCCAGGTGTCTCGCGACCCGTGGGTTCACACGCCGCTGGTTGTGTTCGGTTGTGTTCGCTCAGTTGAAGTGAGCGTTTTCTGTTGGGTGGTGGACGGCCGGGCCTAGCGTCTCCTCGAATGCTCGTCGAGCTGTGAATCGAGGGACGTATGACGCTTGCTGATCTCCGGCTGCGTGACTTCAGGCCGGTGTCGATGATGACGGCACGGACCACGCGGGTGACCGAGCCGGCCGCGCCGGTCGTCGATGTGCACAACCATCTCGGGCGCCGGCTGACCGGTGTCTGGCGGGCGCCTGACGTGGAGGCGCTGGTCGCCCTGATGGATGCCGCCAAGGTGGCGGCGATTGTCAATCTCGATGGCGAATGGACCGGCGAACTCGAGGCCAACCTCGATCGCTACGACCGCGCCTTCCCCGGACGGTTCGTCACGTTCGCCCGGCTGGACTGGAGCGACACCAAGACCCCTGGCTGGGGGGACCGGATGGGTGCTTCGCTGACCGATTCGGTACGGCGGGGCGCTGCCGGCCTCAAGCTCTGGAAGGACATCGGGCTGCGGATCCGGGACGAGCGGGATCAGCTGATCTTCCTGGACGACGAGCGGCTGGAGCCGTTGTGGGACGCGCTCGCCGAGACGGGCGTGCCGGCGTTGATCCACACCGCCGACCCGGTCGCGTTCTTCCAGCCGCTGGACAACCGCAACGAACGAGTGGAGGAGCTCCTCCGGCATCCCGACTGGCACTTCTACGGTCCGGAG
This sequence comes from Kribbella jejuensis, assembly GCF_006715085.1. Lineage (NCBI taxonomy): Bacteria > Bacillati > Actinomycetota > Actinomycetes > Propionibacteriales > Kribbellaceae > Kribbella > Kribbella jejuensis. The sequence continues at coordinate 184,338 of NZ_VFMM01000002.1, forward strand.
TTCCCGCCGCTGCAACGTCTGATGGACGCGCTGGAGGCGGTCGTCGCCAACCACCCGCAGGTGCGGTTCATCGGCGCGCATGTCGGCTGCCTCGCCGAGAATCTCGACTGGGTGGAGCAGATGCTCGACCGCTACCCGAACTATCGCGTCGACCTCGCCGCGCGGATCGCGGAGCTCGGCCGGCAACCACGACGTACCCGGGCGTTGATCGAGCACCACCCCGACCGGGTCCTGCTCGGCACGGACTGTGCTCCGCCCGAGACCGCCGACTACGAGCTCTACCTGCGTTTCCTGCAGAGCTCCGACGAGGCATTCCCGTACTCGTCCGAAGAGCCGCCACCGACCGGCCGCTGGACGATCTCCGGGCTCGGCCTGCCGGACGAACTCGCCGCTCGGGTCGAGGGAGACAACGCCCGCGCGTTCATTCCGGCCCTCGCGGCGGGGACGAGCGATGGCTGACTTCGACCTGATCGTCATCGGCGGCGGCATCGTCGGCGCGAGCGCCGCACTGGCCGGCGTCCGCAAAGGCGGCCGGGTCGCGCTCGTCGACGCCGGACTCGCCGGCCGGGCGACCGACGCGGGCGCCGGCATCGTGTCGCCGGTCGCGCTCGACCGCGGCGAACAACGGCCGGCGTGGACCGCGCTCATCACCGAGTGCGTCGGGTACTACGAAAGCCTGCTTGCCGAGCTCGACGCCGTAGACCCCGCCGGAGCCGGCTCAGCGACGTACGAGCAGGTCGGCGAGCTGGTGGTCGCTGACGATCCGGCAGCTCTCCAACCGGTCGTCGACCGGTTGTCGACCGCGGAAGGCCGGCGAGCCCACGGTGTCACCAAGCCGGTCGAGGTCGTCGACGACGTTCGCGGCTACTGGCCCGAACTGAACCCGGAGCTGCACGGAATCTTCATCACCGAGGTCGGACGGGTGGTCGGATCCAAGCTGCACGACCGCCTGCTGACCGCCGCCCGGCGGCGAGCAGCGGCCGACAAGTCGGCAGCGCTCGAACTGATCCCAGGCGCCGGAACCCTCGGGGCAACTCACGAGGTCCGGGTCGGTCATCGCGTCCTGACAGCTGACGCAGTTCTCTTCGCCACCGGGGCTTGGACTGCGGCCGATCTCGCACCGTACGGCGTCCAGGTCGCGGTACGACCGATCCGCGGCCAGCTCGTGCACCTGCGGCTCGACGGTCAGCAGACCGGGATGCGCCCGGTGGTGAACAGCCCGGGCGGCGGCTACCTGCTCGGGTTCGACGACCGCATCGTCGCGGGGGCGACGCACGAGGACGTCGGATTCGACGCGCGGGTCACCGCCGGCGGTCAGCACGCCGTACTGAAGACGGCGCTCGAGATGGCTCCGGGCCTGTCCGCGGCGACGGTGCTCGAGACCCGTGTCGGCCTCAGACCCGCGAGCGGCGACGGTCTGCCGCTGGTCGGCGCGGTGGCTCCCGGGGTCCACGTCGCGACCGGCCTCGGTGCCTGGGGTCTGACCCTCGGCCCGCTGCTCGGTGAGCTCGCGGCTCAGCACGCGCTCGGCGACCCGCTGCCCGAGCGCCTCGACTTCCTCAACCCAGGTCGTCCCCTCCCGAAGGAGTCCTGATGAAATCCGTACGACGCTGGACCAGTTTGTTGCTCATGGCACCTTTGCTTGCGGTCGCGGCCTGCTCCTCGAACTCGAAGGCAGGCGATGACCAGCCGGTCACCCTCACCTACGCGATCTGGGACCAGGCCCAGGCCGCCGCGATGAAGCAGATCATCAAGGAGTTCCACGCCCAGCACCCGAAGATCGACGTACAGGTTCAGGTGACGCCCTGGGAGAGCTACTGGACGAAGCTGCAGACCAGTATCACCTCGGGCACCGGGCCGGACCTGTTCTGGATGACGATGGTGTACGCGAAGTACTACGCCACCGGCGGCGGGACCGCCGCGCTCGACGACCAAATCAAGAAGTCCAAGCTGGACATGAGCGCCTACGTCCCGGCGGTCACCAAGGCGTACACGATCAATGGCAAGGTGTACGGCATTCCGAAGGATGTCAACGGCTTCGGCCTCTGCTACAACAAGTCGCTCTTCGACGCGGCGAAGGTGAAGCGACCGGACGACTCCTGGACCTGGAACGATGTCGTCTCCGCCGCCCAGAAGCTGACCAACAAGCAGAAGGGCGTCTACGGTTTCGTCGCGCCCGAGGCGGACGAGCTGAGCTGGTACCTGACCGTGCCCCAGGCCGGCGGACAGGTGATCTCGCCCGACGGCACGACCTCTGGGTACGACCAGGAGGCAACGATCAAGGGCATCCAGTTCTGGACCGACATGATCACGAAGTACCACGTCTCGCCGTCGCTGCAGCAGACCACCGACACCGACCCGCTGGCGATGCTGACGTCCGGCAAGGTCGCGATGCGGTACTGCGGTTCGTGGGAGCCCGAGGAGATCGCCGCCGTACCGTACGGCAAGGCGAACATCGACGTCGCGCCGCTGCCGGCCGGTCCGGACGGGAACCGGAACTACTACAGCAACGGCCTCGCGAACAGCATGTCCGCAAAGACGAAGCACCCTGACCAGGCATGGGAGTTCCTGCAGTTCCTCGGGTCGGACCGCGCCGCCGAGATCCAGGCGAAGACAGGCACAGTCATCCCCGCGTACCAGGGCCACGCGGACGCGTACGCCAAGGCGATTTCGGAGTTCCACCTGCAGGTCTTCGTGGACCAACTGAAGTACGCGCAACCGTTCCCGGCGTCCACCGACACCGCCGCCTGGCGCGATGCCGCGACGAAGCAGTTCGCTGACGCGTGGACCGGCAAGGCTCCAGTTGCCGAGGTGTCCAAGCGCGTCGCCGAAACGATGAACCAGGCGCTCGCGAAGGAAAAGAAGTGACCAGTTCAGGTACGGCGACTGCTCCGGCCGAGCCGGTCGCCGAGGAGATGGTCCGTCGCCGGCGACCGCGGCCGCCGACGCAGGACAGCGGCTGGTGGGCAGCGCTTCTGCTGCTCCCGGCCGCGGCCGGGCTGGCGATCTTCGAGATCTGGCCGACGTTCCAGACGATCTACTACTCGTTCACGAGTTGGGGCGCCTTCGGCGGACACGTCTGGTCCGGGCTGGAGAACTACCGGACCCTGATCGCCGACTCCGACGTCTTCCACGCGATCGTCAACACGGCGATCATCAGCGCGATCTCCATGCTCGCCGTACCGCTGTCGATCGTCGTCGCGGCGTTGATGAGTCTGCCCGGGATGCGCGGCGTCACGATCTACCGGACGCTGTACTTCCTGCCCGTGGTCACCTTGCCGGCGGCCGTCGCGCTGACCTGGAAGTACTTGTTCAACGGCGACTACGGGCTGATCAACTGGCTGCTCTCGAAGGTCGGCGTCGACGGGCCGCACTGGCTGTCGGACCCGGCGACGGCGATCTTCGCGATCAGCATCGTCGGCGTCTGGGGCTCGATCGGCTACAACATGGTGATCTTCCTGTCGGGCATCCACGGCATCCCGCTCGACTATTACGAGGCGGCGGAGCTGGACGGCGCAGGCCGGGTGTCGCAGTTCTTCCACATCACGGTCCCGCTGCTGACGCCGTCGATCTTCTTCGTCACGGTGATCACGGTGATCAACTCGCTGCAGGCCTTCGATCTGGTGTACCTGATGGTGGGCCAGACGAGTCCGGCGATCACCAGGACCGAGACGCTGGTCTACCTCTTCTACCAACGTGGGTTCGCCGAGCACGACGGCGGTTACGCGGCCGCCGTCGGCGTCCTGCTGCTGCTCGCAACGCTGATCCTGACCGCGGCACAGTTCCGGCTGCAGCGGAGGTGGGTGCACTATGGCTGAGTCGTCCAAACGGCGCGTCAGGCACCCGATCGCACACCTGGTGCTGTGCGTCGGCGCGATCTTCATGGTCGGACCGTTCCTGTGGCAGCTCTCGACCTCGTTGCAGACCTTCGGTGAGTCGGTCAGCGTGCCGCCGACGTTCGTCCCGCACTCGCTGCAGTGGTCGAACCTGTCGACCGTCTTCGGTGCCCTGCCGTTCGGCCGAGAGCTGCTGAATACCACCGCGATGACGATCGCGCGGACCGTCGGGCAGGTGTTGTTCAGCGCGCTGGCCGGTTTCGCGTTCGCGCGGATGCGGTTCCGCGGCCAGGGCGTGCTGTTCGCGGTCTTCCTGTCGGTGACGATGGTTCCGTACCAGGTGTTCCTGCTGCCGCAGTACCAGATCATGCAGCGGCTCGGGCTGCTGAACACGCTGGTGGCGTTGTTCCTGCCCGGCATGTTCAGTGCCTTCGGCACCTTTCTGCTGCGGCAGTTCTTCCGCCAACTGCCGCTGGAGATCGAGGAGGCGGCGCGGATCGACGGGGCGAACATCGGGCAGATCTTCTGGCGGATCATGCTGCCGATGGCGGCGCCCGGCATGATCGCGCTCGGCGTGCTCGTCGTGATCTGGTCCTGGAACGACCTGCTCTGGCCGCTGGTGGTGAACTCGGAACCGCGGCAAATGCCGGTATCGGCCGGCCTGGCCAGCCTGCAGGGTCAGTACACGACGAACTTCCCGGTGCTGATGGCCGGCTCGCTGGTCGCGAGCCTGCCGGTGATCGTGGTGTTCGTCGTCTTCCAGCGGCAGTTGATGAGCGGGATCGCGTTCTCCGGCGTCAAGGGCTGATCCGGGCCAGGTGCACGGTCACCCCGAGCGCCTTCAGCCCGGCCAGCTCGGCGGCGTCCGCCGACGCATCGGTCACCAGTACGTCGATGGCCGATGCGTCGGCGACCTTCGCGACGGTCGCCCGGCCGATCTTCGAGCCGTCGGCGACCACCATCAGCCGGTGCGCGTGCGAGACCATCGCGTGGTTGGTCCGCGCCTCGGTCGGGTCGTGAGTCGTCACGCCGTACCCGACGCTCACCCCGTCCGCGCCCAGGATCGCCAGGTGGACGCTGATCCCGTTGAACGCGCTCTCGGCCAGGCTGCCGACGAGCTCGAACGAGTCGCCCGGATCACACCGCCGGTCATGATCACCTGCAGGTTCGGCCGCGCGGCCACCGCGGCCGCGGTCGTCAGCGCGTTCGTCACGATCGTCAGCCGCCGGCGCCCGCCGAGCTCGCGGGCCACCTCGGCGGCGGTCGAGCCGCCGCCGATCGCCACCGCCAGCGGCCGGTTGGACGGCAGCAGCGCAGCGGCCGCGACACCGATGGCGTGCTTGATGTGCGGCTGCTTGGTGTCGCGGAGCCGGACCGGAAGTTCAGGGCCGGTCGCGGGCCGGGCGCCACCGTGGGTCCGGCAGATCAGGCCCTGCTCCTCGAGGTGGATCATGTCGCGGCGCAGTGTCGCCGGCGACACGCGAAGCTCGCGGCACAGACACTCGACCGACATCAGACCGCGTTCACTCAACAGGTCGAGGATCTCCACCAGCCGCTGCGAGCGGCGGGGCGACGGGTGCCAGGAGTGCACCGCCGGCGGAGCTGGCGAACTCATGGTGATCACCTCACTGGAGTCGTCTCCTGGCGTCTTGGCTCAGTGGTTCACCGACCAGGGCTGCGGCATAGAGGGCTGCTCCGATCACCGGGGTGTACTGCGGTTCGCGGAGCTCGTAGGCGGTCGGGAGCCGCGCGGTGAACGCCTTCAGGACCTCGGGTGCCGTCAGCACGCCGCCCGAGTACGACACCGGCACCAGGCCCGCGAAACCGAGACGCTTGCACGTCGTCTCCACCAACCGGACGAGCTCCGAGGCCGCATCGTCGACGATCTGCAACGCCGCGGTGTCGCCGAGTTGGGCCGCCTGTACGACGACCCGCGACAGCGCGGCCACCTCGCGCCGGCTCTGGCGCCACCGGTTCAGTACGACGTCGATCAGGTCGAGATCCGACGCGAGTCCGAGGTGCGCTCGCAGTACGTCGAGCAACGGGCCGGGCGGCAGCCGTCCGTCGCTCATCTGCGCGAACGCCTGCAGTCCACGCACCCCGATCCAGTAGCCCGAACCTTCGTCACCGAACAGCTCACCCCACCCACCGACGCGAACGCCGAGGTCGCCCAGCCGGCCGTACGTCATCGACCCGGTCCCGCTGATCACGTTGATACCGTCGGCAAGGCCGAGCGAGCCCGCCCAACCGCAGACCATGTCGTTGTCACAGCGGTACCGATCGTGTCCCAGCACGGCGCGCGGGATGGCGTCCAGCACCGGTACGTCGGCGGCGACCTCGCCGTACGCCGGAAGTCCGAGGAAGGCGAAGGTGATGTCGGCAGGCCGGATTCCTGCCAGCGCCGTGATCTCGTTGATCGCCGCTGTCAACGCGCGTTCGACCAGCGTGACGCCTTCGTCGGAGGCGGCATCGAGGTAGTAGCAGCTCGGAGCCTTCGTCTCGGCCAGCACCTCACCAGAACTGCCGACCAGGCACAACGCCGTACCCGAGCCGCCGCCGTCGACTCCCAGGTAGATGCTCACGGCTGCAGCGGGTGGATGGTCACGCCCTGGACGACGCGGTTCACCTCGCCGTCGGGGAAGGGATTGTCGGGCGTCCGGCCGAGCGCCACCGAGAAGCGCAGCGCGAGCAGTTGGGCGATCACGACGTACGGCAGGGCGAGCGGCGCGTCGTTCACGTCGGCCACGCCCTCGACCTGCAGGATGCTGTCCCGGTCGCTCGGTTGGGCGTCGACGACCAGGACGTTGTCCGCGCCGATCGCGGCATCCAGCTCGGTCGCGATGTCCTGGTCGTACTGCCGGGTGTAGGGATCGTTGGACAGGTAGACGACGGCGAGCGTGCGCTCCTCGAGCACCGCCTTCGGGCCGTGCCGGAAGCCGAGCGGAGTGTCGTAGTAGCTGACGATCTCCCCGGCGGTCAGCTCGAGGAGTTTCAGCGCCGACTCCCGGGCGAGACCGCCCAACGGACCGCTGCCGAGGTAGACGATCCGCTCGTATCCGCGCTCGGCGTACGGCGTCAGCTCATCCGCCCGGGCGAGGACACGTTCGGCCGCGTCGGCGAGCTGGTCGGCCAGCTGCAGGTCCTGATCGGGGGCCAGCACCAACCAGGCGGTCAGCAGCATCGAGGTGAAGCTGGACGTCATCGCGAACCCGCGGTCATTGGTTGCCGGAGGCATCAACAGTACGAGCGCGGACGGGTCGCCGGAATGGGTCCGCGCCAGGTGGCCGTCCGCATTGCAGGTGATGACGAGTTGGTGTACCGACCGCAGGCAGCTTGCCGCGAGCTCGGTGGCGGCGACGCTCTCCGGGCTGTCGCCGGACCGGGCGAACGAGACCAGCAGCGTCGGTACGTCTTCGGCGAAGATCTCCTGCGGGTTCGACACGATGTCGGTGGTGGCGATCGCCTCGACCCGGCGGCGCAGGCTTCTCGACAGCGCCGGTGCAAGGATCTGGCCGGCGAACGCCGACGTACCTGCGCCGGTCAGCACGATCCGCAGGTCCGGCGCGGCCAGGATCGGCTCGAGGAACTCCTTGATCGACGTCGATCTGGACGCCAGCATCGCGGCCGTTTCGCGCCAGACAGCAGGCTGCTGGCGAACTTCCTGACAGGTGTCGGTCATGCCGGTACCTCCGCCGCCGCGAACCGGTCGAGCAGTGGGCCGTGCGCCTCGATCGCGTCGTCGAGGATGCTGGTGGCAACAGTCAGGCCGTTGACGAGCGGGTCGAGAACCAGTGCCTGCAGGGCGAGCGAGCGATCGCCGGTCAGCGCCGCCCGGACGGTGATCTCCTGCTGCTGAGCGCGCGCGGACAGGACCGCGGCGATGCCGTCGGGCAGCGGTCCGACGCCGAGGCCGATGATGCCTGCGGCACCGACGACGGCGGGTACCTCGACCACGGCCGTGGGCGGGAGGTTCGGGATCTTGCCCTCGTTCGGCAGGTTGACCGCGAGCTCGACGTGGTCCTTGCCGGTGACGATCGCTTCGGCGATCCCGACCAGCCGCTCGGCTTCCTGGTTGTCGGTCCGGGGGAGTGGCGCCTTGCCGTCGGCCTGGGCGTGCAGTTGCTCCCAGAGGGCGTCCTTCTGACCGATGTACCGCATGGTGGCGTCGCGGCCACCCTGCAGGCCCCAGGGCAGGTCGGTCTCGTCGGCCGGGCTGCCGTCGGCGGCCCGCAGATACCCCGCGAAGAACTCGGCGACGTGCCGGTCGCCCGGTGCGGGATAGCGGCCGAAGGTACGCATCAGATCTGCCGAAACCGCAAGGTGGACGCCTTCCTCACCGGTCGACGGAGCGTCGACGCCACCGGCCCGCTCCTCGACGAGCTTGCGCAGGGCCGGGTACACGTCCTCGGCGCCGTGGCGGAGGTCGAGCAACCAGCAGAGATGGTTCAGACCGGCGAAGATCGCGCTGAGGTCGCCGTGGTTGTAGCCCAGGTCGGCGGTCAGCTTGGACAGGGTGTGCATGGTGCCGTGGCACAGGCCGACCGCGTCGAGGCCGGTTTCGGCCGTGATCGCGCGGACGTTGGCGGTGAGCGGGTTGGAGTAGTTGATCAGCTGGGCCTGCGGCGCGAGGTCGGCCACGTCATCGGCGATCGCCACGAGCTCGGGCACGTGCCGCAGTGCGCGCAGTACGCCGCCTGGTCCGACGCTGTCGCCGACGGTCTGAGCGATGCCGTACTTCGCCGGCACCTCGACGTCGGCGCGCCAGCCGGCCGCGGCGCCGACCGCGATCGTGGTCGTCACGAACCGCGCGTGCGGCAGCGCCTCACGACGGTCGACGTGCGGGACGAACTCGAGGTCGGCGCCGCGCTCGGCCGCGATCCGGCGTCCGACCTTGGCCATGGTCTCGGCGGCCTCACCGTTGAGGTCGACCAGGTGGACCGTCCAGCCGTCGAACGTCCGCGAGGCCGCGAGGTCGGTCATCAGGCCCGGAGTGAAGACCGTGCTGCCGGCGCCGATCAGGACGATGGAGTTGTCGCTCACGAAGCTCCCCTTCACTTGGTACTTCCGGCCAGCAGGCCGTTGACGATGTAGCGGTTGAAGGCCAGCGCCAGCGCGGCCGGGACGATGATCGCGAGAATCCCCGCGGCATTCAGCAGCGTGGACGGGACCACGTGCCGGCCTTGCAGCGCGGCGATCACGACGGTCAGCGGCTGGGTGGACAGGTCGCTGGACAGCACCAGCGGGAACAGGAACTGGCCCCAGGCGAACAGGAACGTGATCAGCGCGGTCGAGATGATGCCCGGCCTGGCCAACGGCAGCAGCAGGTGCCACAACACCTGGAGCCGGCGGGCGCCGTCGACCAGTCCGGCCTCCTCGATCCCGTCCGGCAGACTGGCGAAGTAGTTGTGCAGGATCCACGTTGCCAATGGCAAGAATCCGGAGACGTAGACCAGCACGATGCCGGTGTAGGTGTTCACCAGGCTGAAGTCGCTCATGATCCGGTACAGCGGGATCAGCGTCGTGTACGCCGGGAACGCCATCGTGGCCAGTACCGCGTAGAACAGCACGTTCCGCCCACGGAACCGCATCCGGGCGAAGGCGTACGCCGCGAGTGTCGCCAGCACCACCGTCACGATCGTCGCCGCGCCGCACTCGACGACGATGTTGACCGCCGACCGCCGGATCTGGCTCGGGATGTCGCTGTCGCCGGACAGCAGCGTGCCGTAGTTCTGCAAGGTGGCGTTGGTCGGCAGGTAGTGCGCGGGCCGCGCGCGGGCGTCGGTTTCGGTCTGCAGGCTGGTCTTGAGCGCCCAGTAGACCGGCCCGAGGGACCAGATCAGCAGCAGTGCGATCCCGATGCCGCGGACGCCGTTGCGCCGCTTGGTCACAGTTCGACCCTCCGGTAGACGAGGCGGACGACCACCAGCGAGACGAGCAGCGTGACGATGGTGATCAGCAGCGACAGGGCATAACCCTTGCCGAAGTCGAGATCCTGGAAGCTGATGAAGTACGTCTGCATGGTGACCGACGATCCGGTGCTCGCGGCCCCGTTCAGTACGTAGGGCTGGTCGAAGACGTTCAGGGTCGCGATCACCGCCTGCACCATGGTGACCGCGATCCCCGGCCGGGCCAGCGGCAGCGTGATCCGCCGGAACGCGCCCCACGACGTACAGCCGTCGATCTGGGCGGCCTCGTAGAGGTCGCTCGGGATCAGCTGCAGGACCGCCAGGATCAGCAGCACCGACAGCGGCGCGATCTGCCAGACCTGGACGAGCTCGATCAGCGCGATGGTGAGGAACCGGTTCTGGCCGAGCAGTACGGCGTTGCCCTCGCCGAGGTGCAGCGACGACAGCACGCTGTTGATCAGGCCCGCGTTCGGGTCGAAGATCCCGCTCCACAGGATGCCCTCGACCACGCCGGGCATCGCCCACGGCAGGATCAGGATCGCGATCACCAGGCTGCGGCCGCGGAACGGCCGCTGCAGGACGACTGCGGCCCCGATCCCGATCAGCGTGGACAGTGTCACGCCGATCACGACGTACAGCGCGGTGTTCCCGAGACTACCGACGACGGCATGGTCCCTGGCGAGCCGGACGAAGTTGCCCAGCCCGTCGAACCGGGTGGGTGGGTCCAGCGGGTCGACCTTGTAGAACGACTGCACGATCGTGAAGACCGCCGGGACCAGGGCCAGGCAGGCGATGAAGATCATCACCGGCGCGACCAGCAGGTAAGGCAGGAGATCGACGCGGGACCGGCGTACCGGCTTGAGGCCTCGGGCCGGTCCCGTGGTGCTGACCTCGGCCGTGGTGGTCACCGTCACGACCCGGACGCCAGCTGGTCGGCGGTGTCACCGATCGTCTTGATCGCCTGCTCGACCGACATCGAGCCGGTGGCCGCGGCGTGCAGGTTGGTGTAGACCGCGTTCGAGAACTTCGGGTACCAGGACGGGGCACCGCCGTCGAAGACCGGCTTGGAACCCTGCAGCATCGGCACCAGCTCGGCGCCGCCGATCAGGTTGCCCTTGGCGGTCATCTGCTTGACCGCTGACAGGTGGGACGGGATCGGGTACGTCGCGAACGTCTTCTCCGGGCCGTTCACGCCGGCGAAGTCGGCCTGCTGCTGGGTCGCGGTGAACCACTCGATGAACTTCGCGGCGGCGTTCGGGTACTTGGCCTGCTTCGGGATGCCGATCCCGTCGGGGTTGCTGAGGTTCGCGGCCGGACCCGCGGCGCCCGGGGTGGGGATGTACTTCACCTGGCCGACCACCGAGGACGACTTCTTGATGTTGTACAGCGTGCCGACGTTGCCGGAGTAGTCGGAGAACGTGCTCGCGACCTGGCCGCGCGCCATCAGGTTCTGCATGCCCTGCGAGTCGGTGACATTGATGTTGCCCGGCGGCACCAGGCCGGTCTTCAGCGCCTTGATCATCCAGTCGGCGGCCTTGTAACCGGCCGAGTCCGGACTGGTGAACTGCGGCTTGCCGGACTTGTCGAGCACGGTCCCGCCGAAGGCGCCGGTGGTCTCGTACCAGTACGTCGAGAGCCCTTCCGCCGCGGCGAACGGGATGTTCAGCGGGTACTGGGCGATGCCCTTGGCCTTGATCGTTCTCAGCGCGGCGGTGTACTCGTCGATGGTCTTCGGCGCCGGGTTCACACCGGCCTTGCGGAACATCTCGGTGTTCACCGTGGTGACCATGAAGGACGCGTCGTACGGGAGGCCGACGACGTGCCCGTCGACCGTGAACGACGCCAGCTGCGGGACGTCGGCCTGCATCGACTTGGTGTCGAGGTAGGAATCCACCGGGTAGAACCAGCCGAGCTTGCCCAGCTGCCCGACCCGGGACCAGTCGACGTTGGTGGCGTCGGCGAAGTACGTCTTCGCGGTGGCTGCCGCGGAGATCTTGTTCTGCAGGCTGTCCCAGTCGAGGTTCACCCAGTTGACGGTGATCCCGGTCTGCTTGGTGAAGGCGTCCATCGCCGCCTTCGGCGGGGCGTCCGAGGCGAGCGCGACGGTGATCGTGACGCCGCTGGTCTGCGTCGATCCGCCGCTGCTCTGCTTGTTTCCCGAACCGCCGCAGCCGGCGACGACGAGGGTCAGGCTCGCGATGCCTGCCAGCAGTTTGGTGCTCCTCAGCATGGGTGGCTCCAAGGGGTTGCGAGGTTGCGCAGCTGCGCATTGCTCCATGCGCGAATGTGTGGCGAAGGTAGTTCGAAAGAAAACTAACGGTCAAGGATTTTGTATACATGCGCAAAAACTTGAGCGAGTGCGCACTTGATGCGCACCTTGTTCCATGCTTGTAGGGTGCGAGCTGTGCGCAAGGCGGAGCGGTGGAGCGAGATCCTCGATCGAGTCGGCCGGCACGGCACTGTGGACGTTCGCGCCCTGGCCGTGGAGCTCGGCGTCTCGGGTGCCACCATTCGCCGCGATCTCCAGACGCTGAGCCGCAACCAGTTGCTCGTCCGCACCCACGGCGGTGCCCTGTCGAGCGAATCCGGTGACGAGAAGCCGACCCGGGTGAAGGCAGCGATCCGGCATCTGGAGAAACGCAGCATCGGCCGCGCCGCCGCGGCGCTGGTCGAAGACGGTGCGGTCGTCGGCATGACCGGCGGTACCACGGCGCTCGAGTTGTCCCGTGCACTGGCCCAGCGTCGCGGGATCACAGTCGTCACGAACGCGATCAACATCGCCTCCGAGCTGGTCGGCCACTCCGGGATCCGCCTCGTTCTGGTCGGCGGTGTCGCGCGGTCGACGTACGAGCTGGTCGGGCCGGCCGCGGAGGCGATGCTCGCCAACTACCACTTGGACATCGCCTTCATCGGCGTCGACGGCCTGACACCGGAGGAGGGCTGCACGGCGTACGACGAGATGGAGGCGCAGACCGATCTCGCCTTCCTGCGCCGGGCCGCGCGCAGCGTGGTGATTGCCGACAGCTCCAAGATCGGCCGGGTGACCTTCGCCCGGATCAGCCTGCTCTCCGGCGTCTCCGACATCGTCACCGACCGCGGCGCACACCCCGACCAGATCGAAGCCTTCCGGCGCGCGGGCGTCCGCGTGACGACCGTCGGCTTACCGAGCGATGCCTGACTTGCACTGTTGGTGATCGGACCGACACACAACGCTCGACAAGCGTGTGCTCGGGGGCCGGAAGTCTGAATCGGGGGATTCGCGGTGCATCATGGGAGCAACACCGGCTCCCGCCGGCTTTCACAGAGGAGGGGCCGATGGACGGATCTGCCGTCGAGGCAATCACACAGATCGCGCTGGCGCTGCACACGCAGCCGGACACCGATGCCACGGTGCAGGCAGTCGCTGACATTGCCCCGGCCATGGTCGGCGCCGACCACGCCGGGGTCATGCTGGTGTACGGCCGGCAGCGTGTGGAGATCGCCGCCACCACCGGACCCATCGCCGACCGCGCCGACCAGCTGCAGCTGGAACTCGGTGAGGGACCGTGCCTGTCGGCGATCGAGGTCGGTGCGACGTTCCTGATCCCGGACACCCGGTCCGAGCCGCGCTGGCCCCGCTGGTGTGCCGAAGTCAGCGAACTCGGGATCGGCAGCGTGCTCAGCATCCGATTGGCCACCGACGAATCCAAGGTCGGGGCGCTGAACCTCTACGCCAACACCCCCAACCGGTTCAGCGATCCCGATGACGTCGTCGTGGGGCAGATCCTCGGCCGGCACGCCTCGATCGCCCTGGACTCCGCCCGGCAGCTGGACACCCTGTACCAGGCCGTCGACGGCCGCACGGTCATCGGCCAGGCGCAGGGCATCCTGATGGAACGCTTCGATCTCGACGCCGACCAATCCTTCGCGGTCCTGCGCCGCTACTCACAACAAACCAACACCAAACTCGGCGAGGTAGCACGAAAACTGGTCGCCACCCGCCAACTCCCCCAGTGGGCCCAGTAACCGGCACCGGCCATCGTTCGGGCCGGGGTCAGCGGTCTGAGGGGTGGCGGCGTTGGGTTATGTCGGTGAGGGAGGGGGGATCGGCGGCCCAGACTGCCTGGTAGAGGTCGGTGCCTGGGGGCACGATCTCGTCGATGCGGTCGAGGGTCTTGTCGTCGAGGGTCAGGTCGGCGGCCTTGAGGAGGCCGGTCAGCTGGTCCATCGTGCGTGGGCCGGAGATGACGGAGGTGACGGCGGGGTGGCTGGTCACGAAGGCGAGCGCGAGTTCGGGCAGCGTGACGCCGAGGTCCTCGGCCACCGTGAGCAGCTGCTCGACCGCGTCGTACTTGGCGGCGTTGCCGGGTAGCGACGGGTCGAAGCGGGCCGGGAACATGGCGGCCCGGCCGGTGCTGAGGTCGATCGGCTGGTCCTTGCGGATCTTGCCGGACAGGAAGCCGAAGGCCAGCGGGCTGTACGTCAGGACGCCCATCCCGAGCCGGTGGCAGACCGGCAGGATGGTGCGCTCGATCCCGCGGGCGATCATCGAGTACACCGGCTGGTTGGTGCGGAACCGGCCGTAGCCGCGGCGCTCCGACACGTGGTACGCCTCGACGAGTTCCTCGGCCGGGAAGGCCGAGCATCCGAAGGCGCGGATCTTGCCGGCGGAGACGAGATCGCTCAGCGCCCACAGCGTTTCCTCGAGGTCCGTGGTGTGGTCCGGCCGGTGCACCTGGTACAGATCGATCCAGTCGGTGTCCAGCCGCCGCAGGCTGTCCTCGACCGCGCGGGTGATCCAGCGCCGCGAGTTGCCGCGCCGGTTCCGCACGTTGTCGTCGTCGAGCGGGAAATGGCCTTTGGTCGCGAGGATGACGTCGTCGCGCCGTCCTTTCAGCGCCGCCCCGACGATCTCCTCGGACTCACCGGCGGAGTACATGTCGGCGGTGTCGACGAAGTTGATCCCGGCGTCCAGGGCGGCGTGGATGATCCGGATGCTGTCCTCGTGATCGGGGTTGCCCGCACTGCCGAACATCATCGTCCCGAGGCAGTGCGAGCTGACCTCCATCCCGGTCCCACCCAGCGTGCGATAGCGCATGAAGCCTCCTGGTCCAGTCGGTGGTGCATACCGGACCGGACCCTAGGAGCTAGACCGCTGTCTAGGTCAAGCCGTACGTCGCCTCTCGGCCTGCTGCCCGTCAGGGGAGGGGGCGGCCGCCGGTGGCGCCGATGCGTTCGCCGGTGATGTAAGTGGAGTCGTCCGAGGCCAGGAAGACGAAGATCGGGGCCAGTTCGGCTGGTTGTCCGGCTCGGCCGAGCGGGGTGTCGGCGCCGAATTCACCGACCTTCTCGGCGGGCATGGTGGCTGGGATCAGCGGCGTCCAGATCGGGCCGGGGGCCACCGCGTTGACGCGGATTCCCTTGGGGGCCAGTTCCTGGGCGAGGCCTTTGGTGAAGTTGAGGATGGCGGCCTTGCTGGTGGCGTAGTCGAGGAGGTTCGGCGACGGTTCGTACGCCTGGATCGAGGTGGTGTTGATGATCGCGGAGCCCTCGGACAGGTGCGGCAGCGCGGCCTTGCAGAGCCAGAACATCGCGTACACGTTGGTCTTCAGGACCCGGTCGAACTGCTCGGTGGAGATGTCCGCGATGCCTTTGCGGGACATCTGGTACGCCGCGTTGTTGACCAGGATGTCGAGACCGCCGAGCTCCTGCACGCACTGGTCGACGAGCTGCGTGCAGTGCTCTTCGGACTGGATGTCGCCGGCCATCGAGGCCGCGGTGGTCCCGGATTCGCGGACGAGACGGCAGGTTTCGCGAGCGTCGTCTTCCTCGGCATCGAGG
Organism: Kribbella jejuensis; assembly: GCF_006715085.1. Classification (NCBI taxonomy): domain Bacteria; kingdom Bacillati; phylum Actinomycetota; class Actinomycetes; order Propionibacteriales; family Kribbellaceae; genus Kribbella; species Kribbella jejuensis. Next base: position 199,900 of record NZ_VFMM01000002.1, read on the forward strand.
TACGAGATCATCACGTCGGCGCCTTCACGGGCGAACGCGAGCGCGACGGCACGGCCGATGCCGGAGTCGCCTCCGGTGATCAAGGCCCGCTTGCCGGTCAGTTTTCCGCTGCCACGGTAGGTCTTCTCGCCGTAGTCGGGCTCAGGCGTCATCGCGTCGCTGTGCCCGGGATGTTCCTGCTGCTGCGGTTCCTGCTCGTCCGGTCCGGCGTACCTGTTCGTCGGATCGCTACTCATCGTGTGCCTTCCTGTACTCGAGGCCATCGGCTGCTCTGCCGGTGCCCGGTGGAGGGCGATTCAATCCCGGGTACCGGGCGTCCATGGAGCGTGAAGAGCTGGAGCGGTTCTACCGGAGCTATCTGCAGCGGTGTAACGAGCGCCGGTTCGACGAGTTGGGTGACTTCGTCGCTGCGAAGGTCGACGTGAACGGGACGCCGTGCGAGCTGCGGAGCTACTGCGAGGGGGTGCAGAACGTCGTCCAGGAGTACCCGGACTTCCACTGGGAGCTGCAGCAACTCCTGGTCGACGGCGACTGGCTCAGCGTGCGGTTGGTCGACACCTATACGACGACCGCCGGACGCGCGGCGAGCCTGCAGGAGCTCGCGATGTACCACGTGAGCGACGGCAAGATCGTCCAGGTCTGGGGCGACCTCGAACACAGCCGCCTCGCGCGGTAGACCGGCTCAGTCGGAAGTAACTCTCTGTTACTGAACCAGCGAGTCCGAATCGAAAAGTCTCAACGGCGGACCAGGACGCGGTCGCCTTCGATCTTGAGCTGCCAGGCCGGCTCGTCGGCGGTGGCGGGGCCGCGGACGACGGACCCGTCGTCCAGGCGGAAAGTACTTGAGTGCCATGGGCAACGAATGCAGCCGTCGACGAGCTGGCCCTCGTCGAGTGGACCGCCCGCATGCGTACAGGTCGCGGACAGGGCATGCAGTTCCCCGTTGTGCCGCACCAGCATGACCGGTACGTCGCCTGCCGTGACTCGCAGCGGCTTGTCGTCCTGGATCGCGGAAACTGCAGCCACATCGGTCCAGTCCGTCACCGCTGACTGGAAGGCGGTGTGGTCGACGCCGACACCGCGCGTGAACGAAAGGTAGCCGCCGAGGTAGGCGGCACCGAGGGTGATGCCGAGGCCGGTCGCGCTGAGCGCGACACCCGTGGCCCGGTGCCCTCCGCGCCGGGCGAACCAGGCTGCGACCTGCAGAACCGTTCCGGTCGAATTCGCCAGCGCGTGCACGATTCCGACGCGTTGTTCACCGCCGTACGTCTCCGACCAGTCGGAGGCTCCCGCGGCCGCGGCAGGCACAGCGGTCAGTACGCCGATACCCACCAGCCGGCGGGCCGCGTCGTCCGCTCGCCGCCCTGCGGTCAGGTCAAGGGCGGTGGCCATCGTCCAGGCCCCGATGGGCAGATCGGTGAGTACCGGATGCAGTTGATGGCCGAGCCAGGTGCCGGACAGCACGTTCTTGACGGGGTCGGACGCAGTTAGTCGCCGAACGAATGCCGCTGTCGGCCGACCGGCCCGATCGATGGGGGTCAGCTCCTCGAGGCGTTGCACGAGTTTGCGTAATCCGGTCACTTCAGGTCCTCCGGTTTAGGCCGGCTATCGGCCGAGCGACCAGCCGCAGGGTGGTGCGCGGCTGGTCGCTGCCGTCGGTGTCGACGTCGAGTTCGGTCAGTCCTTGAAGGCGTCCTTGACCTTCTCGCCGGCCTGCTTCAGATCGGCCTTGGTCTTCTCGGCCTGCCCTTCGGCCTGCAGGTCACGGTTGTCCGTCGCGTCGCCGGTCGCTTCCTTGACCTTGCCCTTGGCGGCTTCGGCGGCGTTCTCCATCTTCTTACCGGTATCCATCGGAATCTCCTTCGATTCGCTCGTACCAACCAGGTGCCCATCCGGTGGTCTTCGAAGCACCCCTTCATCGGGTTGTGGCCGCCAACAGCGGGTACCGGGCGCGGATGCTGATCGCGCAGCGGTACCGGTTGGACGCGTCTCTGGGGCGTGGTGGCATGGGGCAGGTGCACCGGGCCAGTGACGAGGTCCTCGGGCGCCCGGTGGCGGTGAAGATGTTGCTGCGGCCGAACGACGCTGCTGCGGCCGAGCGGTTCCAGCGGGAAGCCTGCGCCGCCGCCCGACTGAGCGATCCGCACATCGTCGCCGTGTACGACTTCGGCCAGCACGAGGACAACTCCTACTTGGTGATGGAGTTGGTCCAAGGCCGCTCGGTGGCCGCCGAACTCGCCATGAACGGCCGACTGTCGTGGGAACGTGCGGTCGCCATCGTCGAACAGGCCGCGGCCGGGCTCGCCGCCGCGCATGCCCAGGACGTCGTTCATCGCGACATCAAGCCCAGCAACTTGCTGATCGCCGCGGATGGGACCATCAAGGTCGCAGACTTCGGGATCGCCCAGTTACTCAGTGCCGAGCCGAGCAGACTCACCGCGACCGGCCAGCTCTTGGGCAGCCCGCACTACCTGTCGCCAGAGCGGGCCCGAGGCCTGCCGGGCGGCCCGGAAGCCGATGTCTACGCGCTGGGATGTGTGCTGTACGAACTGGTGACCGGGCATCCCCCGTTCACCGGGGATCATCCGGCCGCGATCCTGTACCAGCACGTCGACAAACAGCCGATCCCGCCGGGGAAGCTGCGTCCTGAGCTCGCGAGCCCGTTCGAGGGTGTGCTGCTGAAGATGCTGGCAAAGGCCCCGGAGGATCGGCCGACGGCTGCCGAGCTCACCGCATTGTCCGAATGGCGCGACAGACCCCGCCCGGCACCGCTGCTGCCTGCCGCGCCGCCAGTGTCTGCCGCGCCGCCAGTGCCTGCCGCGCCGCCAGTGTCTGCCGCGCCGCCAGTGCCTGCCGCGCCGCCAGTGTCTGCCGCGCTGCCAGTGTCTGCCGCCAGGACGCCGTTGCTGGTCGCGGTCCTTGCGCTGCTGGCTGTCGGCAGCGCTGTCGCCGCCGGAGTCGTACTGCGCAACGTCGACGGCGACCTGCCGACGACCGGGGACGTCGGCCCACGGCCCAGCACGAACGTCCATCCGCAGAGAACCGCGGCGACGGTCGGCCCGACGCCGACTCACCAGACCGGCGACGTCACGCGAACGACGACAGGCCGAACCAGCTCCTCGACGACCCGCACCGTCAGCCCAGGAACTCCTGCCGCGACACCTTCGGCAAGTACGCCGCAAACACCGCCGGCAACCACCAGCACACCGACAGCCGCCGCTACCGGGCCCACCTTGTCGAATACTCCGTCGACGCCGCCTCCGTCGTCGACCAGCGCCGCACCGTCGACCACCGCACCGTCGACGACCGCCCCGTCAGCTACCTCGACATCACCGTCGCTTGCGGATTCGCCCAGCCCGTCGAGCACCCCGCCGGCTTCGAGCACCCCGACCCCGTAGCAACAGCGTCACCTGTTAACAGGTCTGCTGCTGTGTTCGTGCCGGCAGCAGGTCAACTCCTCGATCAGGTCGCCGCCGCGGGTGACGCCGAGCGGTCGTGAATGTGGAGCGCCGCGAGTACAACCCGGATGCACGCAGTAAACGCCCGCCTCAGGAACGCAGGCGCCGTGCCGGGACCACGGAAGTCGCATGGCCGCGCCGGTACCCACGCGTGTGCCCGCCGATACCGGGGCGTCGAAATTGAATTGGTTATTTCAAGTATTCGTTTATTTGAACTGCTACGTAATGCGTGCGAACCGCCGCTGAAAGTAGGCGTGGTTTTGCTGTGATTGGCGTGGGTACCGCATTCCTAATCCAATTTCGGAACGGGGCAGGCCGTTAGGAGAAACCAATGGGAATCGGGACGTCCGTATTCCTGCTGGCGCTGGGCGGAATTCTGGCGTTCGGGGTGTCGGACCACATCAGCGGTGTCGACCTGACCGTCGTCGGATACGTGCTGATGGGCGCCGGCGCCATCGGACTCGCTGTCGTCCTCGCGCTGGCAGGCCAGCGGAACAGAACGACACGCACCACCGTCCACGAACGCCGCGACATTCGCGACGACCTCTGACACGCCGGGAGTGAGGATGCCTGAAGACGACCGCCATGCGCGCGAACTGCTGCTGGACATGTTGTTCGAAAAGACCGCGAAGTACCGCTTCCCGTCGATCTCGATGCTGGACATGATCGAGGACCTGCTCGAGCCGGACGAAGTGGACGTCTACGCGCGGCTGCTGTTGCGGCGGATCAGTGAGGAGAACTACCCGAGTCTTCCGATCCTGCGCCGGATCGCCGCGCTCACGCAGTGACCAGCTCGTCGCTGATCGTTGCCCAAGGCCACTTCGAGGAACCGCCGAGAGCGGTCCCACTGTAGGGAGAACCAATGAACAACACCGCCAAGGTAGCGGCCGCGGTCGCGAGCGGCTACCTGCTCGGCCGCACCAAGAAGCTCAAGCTGGCGATCACCGTCGGCGGGCTGCTGGCCGGAAAGCGGATCGCCACCGATCCGCGCGCCATCGTGCAACAGCTCGCGGAGGTGGTCGAGCAGAACCCCGAGCTGTCGAAGTTGTCCGATCAGGTGCGCGGCAAGCTCGTCACCGCCGGTCGCGAGGCTGCGGTAGCCGCGGCGAGTAGCCGGCTGAACAAGGTGAGCGACTCGATCAGGGATCGCACCGACCGGATGCTCTCCACCGGTAGCCGGCAGGACAAGGGCGCGGACAGGAGCGCGGACGAGGGCGAGGGCGCGGAAGAGGAACGTCCGCGGCGGCGCAGGCGTCCGGGCAGCCGTCCGGAGGGCAGTCGTCCCGAGGGCAGCCGGCGGCCGCGCCGGAGCAGTTCTGACGCCGAATCATCGGGCGACAGCACCAGCTCGTCCGGCGACAGTGGCCGCAGCTCGTCGCGTGAGGGTGGCCGTAGCTCATCCCGTGAGGGTGGCCGTAGCTCGTCTCGTGAGGGTGGGCGTAGTTCGTCCGGGGACACCGGTCGTAGTTCGTCTCGCGGCAGCGGCGGCAGCTCGTCCGGTGACGGCGAACGCAGCTCGTCCGGCGGCAGTGGTCGCGGGTCGTCTGTGAGCAGTGCCCGTGGGTCGTCCGGTGGTGGCTCACGCAGTACGAGCAAGCGGACCTCGGCGCGGGCGGCGAGCAGCAACGGCGGATCTTCGGGACGCAGCAGCTCCGGTTCGGGCTCGGGGCGTAACAGTTCTGGTTCGAGCTCGTCGCGGAACGGATCCGGTTCGAGCAGCTCAGGGCGCAGCAGCTCAGGTTCGAGCAGCGGTTCGGGGTCGAGCGGCAGTTCAGGGTCGAGCAGCAGCTCTGGTTCGGGTACGCGGAAGACCGCCGCCGCGAAGAAGAGCACCGCGCCGGCCAAGAAGGCTGCCGCGAAGAAGGCCACGGCGAAGAAGAGCAGCGCACCGGCCAAGAAGGCCGCCGCGAAGAAGACGGCGGCGAAGAAGACCGCCGCGAAGAAGAGCGCGCCGGCGCGGAAGCGTGGGTGATCGGTGATGGCCGAACGATCGAACGGCGAGGAACAGAACGGCCTGCGGTCGATCCTCGACGAACTCCCGGTCGACCGGTTGAAGAGCGAGCTGCAGGAGGCGCTGTCGGTCGCGGCGAAGCGGACCGCTGAAGCGGCCACCGACAAGATCTCCGACCTGACCGACCGGCTGGTCGAGGGGGCGGCCGGCGGCGGCATCGCGAGCAAAGCCATGGCCGAGGGCGGAAAAGCAGCGGTCACCGGCGGTTCGCCGTTGCTGGGTGCGTTGAAGGGCGGAGTCATGGGAGCCAAGGACAAAGCGGCAGAGGTGCTCAGCGGCGGATCCGGTGGCAGCGGGGGCGGCAAGAAGAATCCGCTCAAGGCGACGACGATCATCGAGTCGGTCGACGTCGGTGTGCCGATCGAGGTCGCGTACAACCAGTGGACCCAGTTCCAGGACTTCTCCGGATTCATGAAGAAGGTCGAGCGGGTCGAGCAGAAGTCCGACGAGAAGCTCGATTTCAAGGCGAAGATCCTCTGGTCGCACCGGAGCTGGGAGGCGACCATCCTCGAGCAGGTGCCGGAGGACAAGATCGTCTGGCGCTCGAAGGGCGAGAAGGGACACGTCGACGGAAGCGTCACGTTCCACCGGCTCGCCGACAACCTCACCCGGGTGATCGTCGTCCTGGAGTACTACCCGCAGGGTCTGTTCGAACGGGTCGGCAACATCTGGCGCGCGCAGGGCCGGCGGGCGCGGGTCGAGTTGAAGCACTTCCAGCGGCACGTGATGACCGACGTGATCCTGCACCCCGACGACGTCGAGGGCTGGCGCGGCGAGATCCATCAGGGCCGGGTCAGTTCCGACGGCCAGGAGTCCGACGAGTCCGACGAGTACGACGAGGACGAGGAGTCCGGCGACGAGGACTCCGGCGACGAGGATTCCGGCGAGGACGAGTACGGCGACGACGAGTACGAGGACGAGGGCGAGGGTGACGAGGACCTGCCCGAGGACGAGGACGAGTACGACGACGAGGACGAGGGCGAAGAGGACCTGCCCGAGGACGAGGACGAAGAGCCCACCGACGAGGCGGAAGAGGACGAAGAGCCCGCCGACGAGGCCGAAGAGCCCGTCGATGAGGACGAAGAGCCCTTGGACGACGACGAAGAAGAGCCCGTCGACGAGTACGAGGACGAAGAAGAGGACGAGGAAGAGCCGGCCGACGAGTACGACGAGGACGACGAGTACGAGGACGACGAGGCCGACGATGACGTCCCCGAGGACGAGGACGAGGACGACGAGTACGACGACGAGTACGAGGACGAGGACGAGGGTGAAGAGGACCTGCCCGAGGACGAGGACGAGTACGAGGACGAAGACGAGTACGACGAGGGCGAAGAGGACGTGCCCGAGGACGAGGACGAATACGAAGACGAAGACGAGTACGAGGAAGAACCCGAGGAAGAACCCGAGGAAGAACCCGAGGAAGAACCCGAGGAGCGGCCTCGCCGCCGCGCGAGCTGATCGCGTCGACTGGAAGGAAGAGCCATGACCGTTGCGGCCACCGGCGGCGGACGCCGATCCGGCGGAGGATACCTGAGCCGTCCCGCACCGAGCGGACTTGCCGATGTCATCGACAGCATCCTCGACAAGGGCCTTGTGATCGATGCCTACGTCCGGGTCTCGCTGGTGGGCATCGAGCTGCTGACCATCGACGCACGGATCGTCGTGGCCAGTGTCGACACCTACCTGCACTTCGCCGAAGCGACGAACCGGCTGGATCTGTACGAGAAGAGCAAGGACCTGCCCGAGGTGATCTCGGAGATGACCGAGAGCGGTGCGGCAGGCAAGTCGCGGGGCATCCTGACCGGCGCGAAGCAGGCGTTGTTCGGCTCGGACAACAACGACAACCAGGACCAGGACGAAGAGCCCGAGGAGCAGTACGAGGAACGTCCGCGTCGCCGTCGGCCGGCCAAGAAGGCGGTCGCCCGGCGCCGGAGGGATGAGGAGTGACCGTGACCGCACCGGGCGAGGTCAGCCTGGGCTGCTACGTGTACGGGATCACGTCCGCGGATCTGGCCGTACCGGCGGAACTACGAGGCGTCGGCGATCAGGCCGTCGACCTGTTCCCGCTCGGGGAACTGGCCGCGGTCGTGAGCCCGGTGGACCCCGACTGGACGCGCGCGGGCCGCGCCGATCTGTTGGCTCACGGCCGGGTCCTGGACACGATCGCCGAACTGGGGCCGGTGGTCCCGGTCCGGTTCGGGTCGGTGCTCCGGGATCACGACGCCGTGGCCGGCGAGCTGCTCGAGCCGGGGCAGGAACGCTTCGCGACCATGCTGCAAGAGCTCGCCGGGCGCGCGCAGTTCACGGTCCGTGCCAGGTACGAGGAGCAGCAGGTCCTGACCGAGATCGTGGCGGAGAACCCCGCGATCGCCCAGCTCCGCAAGCTCACCCGCGACCGGCCGGGCGACTCGTCGTACGGCGAACGCGTCCGGCTGGGCGAGCTGGTCGCGGCGGCCCTGGAGGCGAAGATCGCGACGGACAGCGACGTGATGCTGGCCGAGCTCGAACCGCACGTGGTCGGGATCAACATCCGGGAGAGCGTCGGGATCGACCGGCTGCTCGATGTCGCGGTCCTGGTCGAGGACCAGCATCGCGCCGAGTTCGAGCAGGCGGTCGAGGACCTGGCCGCGGCGTTCGCCGGCCGGGCCCGGCTGAAGCTGATCGGCCCGACGGCGGCGTACGACTTCGTGTCGGCGGAGGAGTCATGGGCCTGATGACCAACCTGCTGACGCTGCCGCTCGCGCCGCTGCGGGCGACCGTCGCGCTGGCCGAGCAGATCCGGCGCCAGGCGGAGGCCGAGTACTACGACCCCGCCCGGATCCGGCTGCAGCTCGAACAGATCGACGAGCTCCGCGAGCGTGGCGAGATCGACCCGGATCAGGCCGCGGCCTGGGAGGACGACCTGGTCAGCAGGCTGTACGAGCACCGCGAGGAGACCTGAGGAACCGATGGCAACCACGCGCAAGGCAACCCAGGGACAACCCACCAACGGCCGGCCGAAGACCGCCCGGACCGCCCGCAACGGATCGTCGCAGGCTCCGCGGCGGACGAAGCCGCAGCAGTCGTTGCGGAGCATCGCGATCGCCGCCGCCCGGGAACTCTCGCAGCTGATCGGGCAGCCGCCGGAAGGAATCGTGGCCGTGGAGAAACGCGACGAGAGCTGGTTCGTCCAGGTCGAGGTGGTCGAATCGCACCGGATTCCTTCGACCACGGACATCCTCGCGGTGTACGAGGTGGAGGTCGACGCCGACGGTGCGGTGACCGGGTACTGGCGCAAGGACCGTTATGTCCGCGGGCGAATCCAGGAGTGACGCGATGAGCGAACCGACGATTTCCGCCCGCCGTGGCCAGCTGGACCGCTACGGGTCCCTGTCGCCGGCGCCGCGTCCGGAGGGCCTGGCCGACATCCTCGAGCGGGTTCTCGACAAGGGCATCATCATCGCCGGCGACATCCGGGTGAATCTGCTCGACATCGAACTGCTGACGGTCAAGATCCGGCTGCTGGTGGTCTCGGTCGACAAGGCGATGGAGATGGGCATCGACTGGTGGCGCCACGATCCGATGCTGTCCACCGAGGCCCAGGGGCTGGCCGAGGAGAACCGCCAACTGCGCGAGCGGGTCGAGGAGCTGGAGCGCGAACGTGAGTGAGACCGGAACCTACGTGTACGCCGTGGCGCGCAACCTCGACGGCGAGCTGCTGTCCGGTTTGGAGGGGTTCGGCGACAACCCCGTCCGCGTGATCGGCCACCGCGAGCTGTCTGCCGTCGTGTGCACCGTCGACCTGGACGAGTTCGGCGAAGCCGCACTGCGCCGCAACCTCGAGGTGCTCAGCTGGGTGGAGAAGACGGCCCGCCGGCACGACGAGATCGTCCGGCGGGTGGCGGCGATGACGACGGCCCTGGCCCCGTTCCGCCTCGTCACGATCTACCGTTCGGACGACGCGGCCCGGGACCGGATCGAGGAGTTGTACGACGATCTGGTGGGCGCGCTGGACCGGGTCGAAGGGCGGACCGAGTGGAGCGTGAAGGCGTTCTGCCGGCCGCAACCGGCGCGCTCGGTACCGGCGGAGCCGATCAACTCCGGGGTCGCCTATCTGGAACGCCGCCGGGCCGAGATCCGTAGCCGGCAACAGGACGCCGTCGAACAGGAACTGCTGGCCGACCAGCTGTTCTGGGATCTGGTACCGATCGCGGCCGCGACCCGTCGGCTCGCGGCCCAGGACCAGCGGCTGAGCGGACGCCGGGACGCCATGGCGCTCAACGCGGCGTTCCTGGTCGACGACGACCGCAGTACGGAATTCCTCGAGCTGGTGGACGTGGTGCGCACCCGGTACCCGTCGCTCGACCTCGACGTGAACGGGCCATGGCCGCCCTACTCCTTCGCCGTACTGGACAAGTCATGAGCGTCGAGACGTACACGACGACGGCCACCGAGCCGAGCCTGGTCGATCTGCTCGACCGGCTGCTCGGCAAGGGCGTCGTGATCACCGGCGACGTGGTGATCTCGCTGGCCGAGGTCGACCTCGTCCGGATCCAGTTGTCGGCCGTGATCGGCTCGGTGCGCAAGGAGATGGGGATGTATGACTGAGCTGCTACCGCTGACCGACCGGATCGAGGCCAACGCCGGCAACGTCGAACGCGAGTTGCTCAAGCTCGTCCTGACGATCGTCGAACTGGTCCGGCAGGTGATGGAACGTCAGGCGATCCGCCGGATGGACGAAGGCGACCTGAGTACGGGGCAAGTCGAGGAGCTCGGGCTCGGCCTGATGCGCCTCGAGGAGGCCATGACCGCACTGCGCGAGCAGTTCGGCCTGAGCGCGGCCGATCTCAACATCGACCTCGGCCCGCTCGGTTCACTCCTGCCTGAATAGGTCTGGACGTGGTGATGATGAAGATTCTTCGAGGACTCGGTGCGGCGGTCATCTGGCTGCTCGCGACGGTCGTGATCATCGTGGCGGCGGTGCTGTGCGTCACGCTCCTGCTGCTACCGCTCGGTCTGCCGCTGATGGCGCTCGGGCTCCGCTTGTACGGGTACGGCGTACAACTGCTCGTGCCGTCGGGGCATGAGGTGAAACGCGGGATGCGCAAGCGTCTCGGGCTGCGTGCGCACGGAAGCGTCCAGGGCGACGTGAAGCGGGCCGGCAAGCGCGGGAAGAAGTCGGGACGCAAGTTGAAGAAGCGGGCCGGCAAGACCGCACACCGCGGCCGGAAGCGCTTGGCCGGTGTGTTCGGAGGTTGACCATGAAGTTGTTGATGAGGCTGATCGTGAACGCCATCGCACTGGCGGTCGCGGCCTGGCTGCTCCGCGGTATCGCGGTGAACGGTTCGACGACGACCGTTCGAGTGATCACGTTGGTCGTGGTCGCGACGATCTTCGGGCTGGTCAACGCCGTGATCAAGCCGCTGGCGACGATCCTGTCGCTGCCGTTCATTGTCCTGACGCTCGGTCTGCTGATCTTCGTGATCAACGCGCTGATGCTGCTGCTCACCTCCTGGATCAGCGGCGGCCTGAACGTTCCGTTCGTCGTGCACGGGTTCGGTACGGCACTGGTCGGCGCGTTGATCATCACGGTCGTCAGCTGGCTGATGAACGTCATCCTGCCGGACAAGCTGGAAACGAACTGAAGGAGTCGCCATGGCCAAGAAATCTCTGGGCGGCAAGGTCGAGCGGCAGGTGGGCAAACTCAAGGACGGCCTCAAGGACGCCGCCGAGAAGCTCACCGCCGAAGACCCCGAACCACGCACCCAAGGCATGGCCGGCCACATCACCGGCCCCAATTACAAACGAGCGCCGTCCAGGACCAGGGACGAGCTGTACGCCGACGCCAAACGCCTGGACATCAAAGGCCGCTCGAAGATGACCAAAGCCCAACTGGAGAAAGCCATCCGGCGCGGGTGAATCGGGCCCGCCTATGCTGGCGGGCATGAGTGCGAGTGTGGAAGACGTTCGGGTCGAGCTCGAGCGGCTTCGCGGGAGTATCGACAACATCGATGCGGCGATCGTCTACATCCTGGCTGAGCGGTTCAAGTACACCCAGCAGGTCGGGCGGTTGAAGGCCGAGCACGTCCTGCCGCCGGCCGACGCCGAGCGGGAGGCCAGCCAGATCGCGCGGTTGCGGCGGCTGGCCGAGGACGCGAAGCTCGATCCGGCCTTCGCGGAGAAGTTGCTCGGGTTCATCATCAGCGAGGTCATCCGCCACCACGAGCAGATCGCGGCCGACTCGGTGAAACGCGCCTAGCCGGACGGCACACCGCTGCACCGGGCGGGCCGAGTGGACGGTCGGTAGCGTGAGCGGGTGACCCGCCCCGGTGATGCATCGTCGATGGAGCCCGCGACCTACGGAGAAGTCTTCGCCGTAGCCGAGTTCAGGTGGCTCTGGTTCGCCCAGTTGGGGTCGGTGGCCGGCGATCAGTTGGCCCGGGTCGCGCTCGCCGTACTGGTGTTCGACCGGACCGGCTCGGCCGGGTTGTCGGCGGTCACGTATGCGTTGACATTCCTGCCCGACATCGTCGGCGGGCCGTTGCTGGCCGGTCTGGCGGACCGGTACCCGCGGCGCCGGCTGATGATCCTGTGCGACATCGGACGGACGTTGCTCGTGGCGGCCATGGCGTTGCCTGGGGCCCCGTTGTGGGTGTTGTGCGTCCTGTTGGTCGCGGTGCAGTTGCTGGCGTCTCCGTTCCAGTCGGCGCGGGCCGCGCTGCTGCCGTCGATCCTGACCGGCGACAAGTTCGTCCTGGCGAGTTCGGTCTCGAACATCACCGCGCAAGCGGCGCAGCTCGCCGGGTTCGTCACCGGCGGCACGTTGGTCGCGGCGTTCGGCGCCGGTAACGCCTTGCTCGTGGACGCCGCCACCTTCGCGTTGTCCGCGCTGCTTCTCCTGGCCGGCGTCCAGGAACGCCCGTTGCCGGCGGTGAACGAGGCACGTAAGGGCTGGTGGGCGTCGTTGTCAACCGGTGCGCGGCTCGTCTGGACCGACCGGACGTTGCGGTACCTGGTCGCGCTCGCTTGTGTGGCAGGGTTCTACGTGAGCATCGAGGGACTCGCAGCGCCGTACGCCGCCTCCGTCGGTGGTGGTCCCGCCGCGGTCGGGATCCTGCTGGCGGCGAATCCCGCGGGGCAGATGGTCGGGATGTTGTTGCTGACCCGCGCGGCGCCGCAGCGGCGGCTCACATTGATGGGTCCGTTGGCGGTCGGGTCGTGTGCCCCGCTGATCGGCTGCATCGTGCAGCCCGGGCTGTGGGTGACCGTGGCGTTGTGGATGTTGTCGGGGCTATGTGCGTCGTACCAGCTGGCCGCGAGCGCGGCGTTCGTGCTGAACGTCCCCGACGCACAGCGCGGGCAGGCGTTCGGCCTGGCCCGCACTGCGCTGATCGTGTCGCAGGGGATAGGTGTCCTGGCCGCTGGGGCCGCGGCGGATCGATGGGCGCCGGCCTCCGTGGTGGCAGCGGCCGGCGTCTTCGGTGTTCTCGTTGCGGCGGGAGCGGCGTACGGATATGCGCACGCGACGCGGCAGCCCGCCGGGTGATCGTCACCAGTCGTTGTTCTGCATGGAGGGCGGCCTCCTCTCGCGAATCTGAGGCAGTAACAGGGTCGCCGTGACATTGCGTTAATGCGGCAGCTACTCTGTGACAAGGACCGACTGTGAGGCGGGGGTCTTGTCATGAGTATCAGGCATCGGCTGGCGCAACGTCGCTTCCGCCGGCGCACCGATGATGGCTGGGCTCCGACTCGCTGGGCGCTGTGGAAGCAGCCGCGGATCGTTCTCGGCTACGTGCTGGCCGTCGAGTTCCTGACCGCGATCGTGCTGGTGTCCACCTTCGGTCTGGTCTCGGTGACGGTGAGTGACTGGATCCGGTTCGGCGTCCTGCTGGTCGGATCGGCGATCCATCTGGAGGCCGCGCGGGACATCGAGCGGCTGCGCAAGGTCGGCGCCGAGGGCATCCCGTACGTGAATCTCAAGGGGATGTGGACGTTCGCCGGCGTCCTGCTGCTGCCGCCGCCGATGGCGGTCGCGCTGATCTTCTGCACCTACCTGCACTCCTGGCTTCGGGTCCGGCGGGTTCCGCCGTTCCGCTCCGTGTTCACCGCGACGACCCTCGTACTGGCCGGTGCCGCGGCCGCGGTCGTCCTCGCCGCGATCCGGCCCGGTGTGTACCCGGGCTACCCGTCCGGTCCGCTCGGGCTCGTCGCGGTGGTCGCGGCCGGGCTGGCGTACTGGTTCGTGAACTACGCGCTGATCGTCGGCGCGATCATGCTGTCCAACCCCGACGCCCCGGGCCGGAACGCGGTCGGCCGGCTGTCCGATCAGCTCATCGTCGCGGGTTCGCTGGGCCTCGGTGTCGCTACCGCGGCGTTGCTGCTCAGCCAGCCGTGGGCGGTCGCCGTTCTGCTGCTGACGATTCTCGGCCTGCACCGGGCGCTGCTCGTCGACCAGTTCCAGACCGAGTCCCGGACGGATCCGAAGACCGGCCTGGCCAACGCGCGGTTCTGGCACGAGATCGCCCGGCGCGAGTTCGCCGGCGCGGAGCGGACCCATTCGCCGCTCGGTGTGCTGTACCTCGATCTCGACCACTTCAAGACGATCAACGACACCTACGGCCACCGGGCCGGCGACGAAGCGCTCAAGGCTGTGGCGGACGAGCTGCGCCACGAGGTGCGCGACGACGACCTGGTCGGACGGCTCGGTGGCGAGGAGTTCGCGATCCTGCTGCCGCAGACGTCCGCGGAGGACACCGCCCTGGCCGCGGAACGGATCCGGCGCCGCGTCGCCGCGCTCGCGATCACCATCACCACGAGCAACGGTCCGGTGGTCTGCGACACCATCACGTGCTCGATCGGCGCCGCGACGTACCCGGACTCCGGCAACACCCTCGACGAGCTGCAAATGGCGGCCGACCTGGCCATGTACCAGGCCAAAGACACCGGCCGAAACCGCGTCATCTCCGCCCCGACCGGCAAGACCGAGTCCTGACCAACCTTGGTTGGGGACAGTCAGTCGACTGCGGTGATGTGGTGCTCTGTGGTGTTGAAGGTGAAGGTGTCGCCGGGGTGTAGGCCCTTGATTGCTTTGTAGAGGGGCGCGTCGGTGGTCATGCCCTCGTAGGTCACGCCGTCGCTCTCGAACGGGGAGCTGGCTACGCCGACGACGTAGTGGTTGTCGTCGAGTACGACGATGGCGCCCGGTCCGACCTCGTCCGTGGGGCCGAAGTCGAGCTGCTCGGCCAGGGCGACGGTGCCGTGTTGCCGCTCCTCGACATGTTCGAACAGGCTACCGAGGTCGGCGGCCTCGTCGGACTGGGACCGCTCGTCGGGCGCGAAGACGGTGTCCTGATCGAGCCGGGCCGCCGAGTCCTCCCGGTCGACGGCGGCGCCGGTCGCGCGCAGGTGCGCCTCGAGGTGTGCCAGCAGAGCATCCTTCACGCGCAGTTTCGCGTTGCTGTCCATCGCGGAACCTCCTCGATCGTTGCCCGACCCGTACCAGTGTCGCGCACGCAGTTCGCGACGAGTTCTCGACGTGCGCTGGATCGGGTTCGAGACTTGGCGCATGGGTGGGGGAATGGTGGCGATGTTGTTCTCGGACATCGAGGGGTCGACGATGCTGCTGCGCCGGCTGGGCGACCGGTATCTCGAGGCGCTCGAGGCGCACCGGCGGATCCTGCGCTCAGTGTGGACGGCGTACGGCGGTACCGAACTGGGCACCGAGGGCGACAGCTTCTTCGTGGTGTTCCCGACCGCAGGCGACGCGGTCCGCGCGGCGGTCGACGGGCAACGCGGGCTCGAGACGCACACCTGGCCGGACGCGGAGCGGCTGCGGGTACGGATCGGCATCCACACCGGTACGCCTGGCGTGCACGACGGCGACTACTGGGGCATGGACGTTCATCTTGCGGCGCGCATCGCGGCGGCCGCGCACGGTGGCCAGATCGTGGTCTCCGCGGTCACCAGGGAACTCGCGCACGGCATCACGGTCCGCGACCTCGGAACCCATCATCTGAAGGACATTCCGGAACCCGAACGCCTGTACCAAGTCACTGCCGACGGCCTGCAGACCGACTTCCCGGCACCGCGGACGCTCGGTACGGCGACCAGCCTCCCGGCCCCGGCGACGCCACTCCTCGGCCGCGACCACGACGTCGAGCGCATCAGGGCGCTGCTCGCGGATCCGGACGTCCGGCTCGTCACGCTGACCGGACCGGGTGGCGCGGGCAAGACCCGGCTCGCGATCGGCGCCGCGGCCGAGCTCCCGGCCAGGTTCCCCGGCGGTGTGTACTTCGTACCGCTCGCAGCAGCCACGTCCGGGCAGGTGCTGTGGTCGACGATCGCCGAGGTCCTGGACATCCCGCCGCGCGAGCGCGGCCGGGTGGTCGCGTACCTCGCCCAACGCACGCTGCTGCTGGTCCTCGACAACCTCGAACAACTCCAGGACGCCGGCCAGATAGTTGCCGAGATCATCGAAGGCGCCGGACAGGTGAAACTGCTCGTCACGTCCCGGCGCGCACTCGGGCTGCCTGGCGAGTACCGGCATCCGGTGGTTCCGCTGCAGGCCGGCGATGCTGACTCGGCCGCCGTACAGCTCTTCGTGCAACGTGCTCGAGCGGTGCGGCCCGAGTTCACGCTGACACCGGAGAACACGGCCGATGTCGTCGAGCTCTGCCGGCGACTCGACGGGCTGCCACTGGCGATCGAGCTGTGTGCGCCGCGCGTACGCCTGCTGAGCGTCAAGGAGCTGTCCGCACGGATCGGTCAGGCGCTGGACATCGCATCGACGAGTTCGGCGACGCCGGAACGTCAGCGCACGCTGCGCGCCACGATCGCCTGGTCGGATGCGCTGCTCACCCCCGAGTACCGGCGTACGTTCCGGCAACTCTCGGTCTTCGCCGGCGGCGCCGGGCTGGCCGCTGTCCAGAAAGTTGTCACCGGCATCGATCCGCTGGACGCGATCGCCGAGCTGTGCGACGCCAACCTGATCACGCTCGTCGAGGGACCGGACGGCACGCGCATCCGGCTCCTGGAGACCGTGCGGCAGTACGCCGCCGAGGGACTCACCGCCAAGCACGAAACCGCCCATGCCGTCTATTACGCCGACCTGGCTGAGGAGCTCGAACGCACGAAGCAGACCTCGCCCGACTACCCGATCGAGCGCGCCGAGGCCGACCTGGACAACTTCCGGGCGGCGCTCGCGTGGTCGACCGAGAACGACGTACCGACGGCTCTGCGGCTGTGCTCGGCGCTCGGCTGGGTCTGGATGCTCGGCGGCTACCTGGCCGAGAGCCGCGCCCGGCACGAGGAGGTCGTGGCTGCCGCCGGTACGACAGCCTCGCCGGAGCTGGCCGCGTGTCTACGTGGCCTGAGCAACCTGCTGCTGGTCCAGGGCGAGATCGAGCGCGCGCACGAGGTGACGACCCGCAGTCTGCAGCTGGCCCGGGACCTCGGCGATCCGGCCGGCGTCGCGTTCGGGCTGACCGTTCTCGGTTCGGTACAACGCGCGCAGGGCGACTTGGAGGCGGCTCGGACGACGCTGACCGACGCGGTGGGCCGGCTGCGTGCTCTCGACGAGCCGTGGCGGCTGGCCCGGGTGCTCGGCCATCTCGGCGGGATCGAGGAGGAGCTCGGGAACTTCGGGCCCGCGGAGGAGCTGTTGCGCGAGGCACTCACCCGAACCGAGGAACTCGGGGACGTGCACGAGATCGCCGCTCAGGGACAGAACCTGGCCTACCTGCTGATCCTCGCCGGGCGGCTCTCCGAAGCCGCTGACCTGGTCCTCGAGCTGCGGCCGACCGTGCTGGCGCTCGGCAGCCCGGGCCTCACGATGGCGTTCTCGAACACCGCGATGAATCTGTTGCTCCGTCGCGGCGATCCGGTCGGCGCGGCGCGCTTGTTCGGTGCGGAGGAGGCAATGGGCGAGCGCCTGCAGATCCCCAATCCGTACCTGGCCGAGGAGCTCGCCGAGGCGCTCGAGCTGGTCGGCGACACGCTGTCCCGCGCCGATTGGGAGGGGTATCGCCAGGCGGGGCGGGCGGAGCGGGTCGAGGATCTGCTGGACCGGTTGACGTTTCCGGCCGGTTGACCACCGAGAGTACGGAACTACATACTGCTTCCACCGCCGTCGGCGGGCTGCTGTGGGGGCAGCTGGGGACTCATGGGGAAACGAGGGGGGCACGCTGTGCATGCCTTGAAGTTGTTTCGTGCTGCGCTGATCACGGGGATTCTCGGTACGTCGCTGGCGGTTCCGGCGACCGCTATGGCCGAGGACCCGCCGCCGACCAGCTCCGTCGACGTCAGTTCGACGACATTGAACCCGGGGGACACCTTCACCGTCACCGAGACGGTGTACAACAAGATCGCGATCCCGATCGAGGGCGGCAAGGCGGCCCTGTACGCCCAGGGCGCCAACCTGACCGACTGGGTCGACCTGGTCAGTTGCACGGGGGCAACGATCTGCTATCCGTTCAACGGCCAGCACTTCCGCGGTGACGTCGGCGACGTACCGCCGGGCGAGAGCCGGACCGTGGTGTTCACGTTCCGCGTGAAGGACGACCCGGCGGCCGGTCCGTTCGTACTGGTGGACCAGTTCATCGGCGACAACTACTCGTTCGATGCCTACACCGGGCCGACGATCACGATCACGCCGCGAGCGGCCGATGTCGCGGTGTCGCTGACCGCGTCGGCGCGGAGCCTGCTCACGACGCGGATCACGTACACGATCACCGTCAAGAACAACGGACCGGGCGACGCGACCGGGATCCGGGTGGTCGGCACCTATCCGGCCGGCCTGGTCTGGGCGGGCTCGACCTGTACCCGCGTGGGTACGACGAGATCCGTCAACTGCGACATCGCCTCGCTGGCGGCCGGCGCGAGTACGACGCGCACGCTCTCGGCGGACACCACGCTGCTCACGGTCGGATCGTTGACCGCGACGGCGCAGCGGACGGCGAGCTCGCCGGACGATCCGGTGGCGGCGAACGACAAGGCCAGCCGCACCTGCAACGCGCTGACCGGGTTGATCGTGCACTGCTGACGTACTGAGGTTTCGCTGACGGCCGGCGGCCGCGGGTTCTCGAGTCCCCGCGGCCGCCGGCTTCTGTTGTGTGTCTTGCGTCGAGGGGTGGCAGAGGTTTACGGTCCGGGTTAACGTTTAAGTGAGTGTTAGTGAGCACTTCTTCGAAACTTGGAGCAACTATGATCAGTCGGCGGCGGTTTCTGCAGGTGAGCGGGGCGGCCCTCGGCGCCTCGACGCTGGCAGCCTGCGGGGACGGTGGAGCAGCAGGAGGCGGTGCGAAGGCGTCGAGCGAGCTCAAGCTACCGACGTACAAACCGTTCGAAGGGCTGCACCCGGACCTGCCCGGGGCCGCGTCCGGCCTCGAGCCCGGCTTCCTGAGGTTCCCGGCGGACGCGGTGGCGAGCGTCAAGGCGCCGCCGCTGAAGAACGCGGTGACCGCGCTCACCGAAACGTTCGCGACCCCGCCGCCGCCGATGGGCAGCAACCCGATGTGGCAGGCACTCAACCAGGCGCTCGGCGCCGAGCTCAAGCTCACCATCGGCACCGACCCGGGCTATCCGGAGAAGTTCGCCACGCTGCTGGCCAGCGATTCGCTGCCGGACCTGATGTGGCTGCCGCCGAACCAGGGCATCCCGAACATCGGCCCGATGCTCGAGGCGAAGTTCCAGGACCTGACCAAGTACCTGTCCGCCGACGCCGTGCTGGAGTACCCGAACCTGGCCGCGCTGAAGCCGGCCTCCTGGCGGACGGCTGTTGTCAACGGCAAGATCTGGGGTGCGCCGATCCCGTCCACACCGTTCGGCCAGGTGATGATGGGCAATCCGAAGACCTGGGCGAAGGTCGGCGGTCTGCAGTGCAGCACGGCGGACGAGTTCTTTGCCAAGTGCAAGGAGCTGACCAACGGTACGAACTATGCGCTCGAGCCGGCCATCATCAACATGCTGCACATGTTCGGCGAGTGGTTCGGTGCCCCGAACTCCTGGCGGGTGAACCAGGACCGGTCGCTGACGCACCTGTACGAGACCGACAACTACAAGGCCGCCGTCGAGTACGCCGCCAAGCTCTGGGCCGCGAAGGTCTTCTACCCCGACCTCAACCTCGCCGACGCGACGCCGAAGACCGTGAACGGGCAGATCGCCGCGCAGGTCGTGGTCGGTCCGCGAGCGACCGCGGACTTCCGCAATCTCGACCCGACGCTGTTCGTGGACACGATGATCCCGTTCGGCCACGACGGCAAGGCGAAACCCACCTACGACATGGGCTACGGCACGGTCGGGTTCACGCCGTTCAAGAAGACCGGCGAGGGCCGGATCCGCGAGCTGCTCGCGCTGATGGACTACCTGTCGGCGCCGTTCGGCACCAAGGAGTACCTGGTGAAGAACTTCGGCGTCGAGGGCCAGCAGTACCAGCTGGACGCGCAGGGGAACCCGGTGCTCACCAAGGCCGGCAACCAGCAGGCGCCGGGCCTGGTCAGTGCGCTGCAGATCATGAACTCGCCGGAGAGCGTGATCTTCAACCCGGCGTACCCTTCCGACACCCAGAAGATCTACGCGACCGAGCAGAAGCTGCTGAAGTACGCGATGCGGAACCCGACCGCCGGCACGTACTCCGACACGTCGAGCAAGGTCGGCCCGAAGCTGACCGCGGCGTTCCGGGACACCATCGTCGACATCGTCACCGGCCGGCACAAGATGGACGCGTACGACGCGGCGCTGAAGCGCTGGAAGTCCGGCGGCGGTGACAAGATGCGGGACGAGTTCGCGGCCGTACTGCCGGCGAGCGTTCCGGTCACCGGCTCGTGATGCTGAAGCCGAGCGCCCCGAAGCGGCAGGCCAGGAACGGCCTGCCGCTGAAGGCGAAGTGGGCCCGGGACTGGCAGATGGTGCTGCTGATGATCCCCGGTGTGCTGTTCCTGCTGGTGTTCTTCTACCTGCCGGTGATCGGCAACGTGGTCGCGTTCCAGGACTTCCAGCCGTACCTCGGGATCATGCACAGCGAGTGGAACGGCCTGCAGAACTTCGTCAATCTCTACGACAACCCGGACTTCTGGGACGCGCTGCGGAACACGCTGCTGCTGGCCGGCGTCCAGCTGCTGCTGTTCTTCCCGGTGCCGATCGGGCTGGCGCTGATCGTCGACTCGCTGGTCAGCAACCGTTTCCGGAAATGGTTCCAGACGATTGCCTACCTGCCGCACTTCCTGTCCTGGGTGCTGGTCGTGACGCTGTTCCAGCAGTCGCTGGGCGGGGCCGGCTTCGTCAACAACCTGCTCCGGCACGCGGGCCTGGACCCGATCCCGTTCATGACGAATCCGGACACGTTTCCGCTGCTGGTCGTCGCGCAGCTGATCTGGAAGGACGCCGGCTGGGCGATGATCATCTTCCTGGCCGCGCTGACGACTGTGGACGTGTCGCTCTACGAAGCGGCCGCCGCGGACGGCGCCGGCCGCTGGCGGCGGATGTGGCACATCACGCTGCCGTCGCTGCGCACCGTCATCGTGCTGCTGCTGATCCTGCGGATCGGCGACATCCTCAGCGTCGGGTTCGAGCAGTTCATCCTGCAACGCGACTCGGTCGGCCCGGGCGCTGCCGAAGTACTGGACACGTTCACGTACTACGCGGGTGTGGTCGGTGGTGACTGGAGCAGCGGCGCCGCGGCCGGGTTGGCCAAGGGCGTGGTCGGAGCCCTGCTGCTGTGGGGCGCGAACTCGCTCGCGCACCGGTTGGGCGAACCGGGCATCTTCCAGAAACGAGGCGTTTCATGAGGCCGGTGTGGAAGGAGAGCCCGTCTCCTGGCTACCAGGCGATCAAGGCGGTGATCCTCGGCGGCTTCGCGCTGGTGATCGTGATCCCGATCCTGGTCGTGATCTCGACGTCGCTGGCCAGCGACAAGGACATCATCAACGCCGGCGGATACGTGCTGTGGCCCTCGCATCCGACGTTCAAGGCATACCAGACGCTGTTCTCCGGTGGGCTGATGGGCCGGGCGATCCTGGTCAGCGTGTTCGTCACCGTGGTCGGTACGGCGATCGCACTGGCGGTGACGATCGCGCTCGCGTACGCCACCTCGCGGCCGGTGCTGTTCGGCCGGCCGGTGTTGCTGATGGTGCTGTTCACGTTGCTGTTCGCGCCCGGCATCATCCCCATGTTCCTGGTGGTGAAGCAGCTCGGGCTGCTCGACAGCCTGTGGTCGCTGATCCTGCCGGGCGCGCTCGGTGCGTTCAACTTCGTTGTCCTGCGCACCTTTTTCATGAACGTGCCGGGCGAACTGCTGGAGAGCGCGCGGATCGACGGCGCCAGCGACTTCACGATCCTGCGCCGGATCATCATGCCGCTGTCGAAGGCGGTGATCGCGGTCGTCGGGCTGTTCTACGCGGTCGGGTTCTGGAACGCGTTCTTCAATGCGTTGCTCTACCTGAACGACACGTCGAAGTGGCCGGTGCAGGTGATCCTGCGGACGTACGTGCTGCAGGGCAAGTCGCTGTCCGCGGATCAGCTCGGCGTACACCCGCCGCCGCAACCGCAGTCCCTGCAGATGGCCGTCGTGGTCGTCGCGCTGGTACCGATCGCGATGGTCTACCCGTTCCTCCAGCGCCACTTCACCAAGGGCGTCATCACCGGCGCAGTCAAGGGCTAGGGCATAAGCTCGCTCTATGTCCTCACCTTTGGCGGAGCGGCCGACGCTGCGGATGGTGGCGAAGGAGGCGGGTGTCTCGGTCGCGACCGTGTCGTACGTGCTGTCCGGGCGGCACCGCAGCCACACGATCAAGGACTCGACCGCGGACCGGGTCCGCGAGGCCGCGTCCCGCCTGGGTTACCGGCGCAACGACGCGGCCCGCGCGATCCGGACCGGCAAGTCGGACTTGGTCCTGCTCTCGCTGAGCGTGCTCGCGGACCCGTGGTCGCAGGCGGTCGCGGCCACCGTCAGTTCGGCGGTGAGCCCGCTCGGCAAGACCGCGCTGATCGTCGCCGACGGCGACTGGCGGACGGTACTGACGAACCGGACGCCGGACGTGATCTTCATCGACAGCATCAAGCCGGATCCTTCGCACGCCGAGGAGCTCGCCGCCTTCGCCGCGCAGGGTGTGCAGATCGTCGTGTTCAGCGAAACCCTGGAGCCGCAAGGCTTCGACGTGATCCGCTCCGGTGCAGAACCGCGCTGTCACCTCGCGGTCGAGCACCTGCTCGAACACCACGACCGGGTCGGCGCACTGACCTCGCGGACGACGGGGTTCGCGCGCTTCGACGCGTACGTCAACACGCTGCGCGCGGCCGGCAAGCCGATCGACAGCAACCAGATCGAGGTCTTCGAGCAGCACCCCGAGGGCGCGTACCGGGCCGCGATGGCGTTGCTGTCCAAGCCGGATCGGCCGACCGCGCTCTACTGTACGACCGACTTCGCCGCGATCGCCGCGGTCCGGGCGGCGCACCGGCTGCGGATCGACGTACCGCGGGACCTGGCCATCGTCGGCGTCGGCAACACGCCCGAGGGCGAGACGCTGGACCCGTCGCTGTCCACCGTCGGCCCGGTCGGCTTCAACGAGGCACTCGCGAACATCATCGTCGGACGCTTGACCGATCGAGAGGGTGCGCCTGGTGAAGTGTTCGACTTCCCCTGGCAACTGATCGTCCGGGAATCTTCTTGAGCGAACCGAAGCTCGTACCGCCGGGTCAAGGCTGGACCGTCGTCGACGTCGGCGAGTCCGATACGACGGTCTACTGCCGAGGAAACGTCTACGCCAAGTGTTGCGCCGCGCCCGGCGTAGCCGAACTGTCTGCCGAACGCGACCGGATCAGCTGGCTGTCCGGCACCGGGGTGCCTGGGGCAACAGTCATGGATTGGTCGGAGTCGGACGAAGGCGCGTGCTTGCTGACGTCTGCGGTGCCGGGGGTCCGTGGTGATCTCCTACCCAGCAGCTCGCACGAGCGGGCGATGTGGAGTCTGGGGCGGGTGTTGCGGGAGCTGCATTCGCTGGAGGGCTGTCCGTTCGAGCGGCCGTTGGCGGAGGTGATTGCTACCGCGGCGGACGTCGTACGGCGGGGTGCTGTCAATTCGCAGTTCCTGACCGACGAGTGGCGCAGGGTTCCGCCGGAGGAGTTGCTGGCGGAGGTCGTTGCTGAGAGCGCCTACGTGGAGAAGGTGCTGGAACCGGTCGTCTGTCACGGGGACGCCTGCCTGCCGAACATCTTCTTCGATCCGGACACGCTGGAGGTGACCGGGCTGATCGACCTCGGGCGGCTCGGGATCGCCGACCGGTACGCCGACCTCGCGCTCACCACGATCCAGCTGCACGACGAGTGGTCCGCGGACCCGGCGCCGTTCCTCCAGGCATACGGCGTACCCGATCCGGACCCGCGCCGCCTACACTTCTTCCGCCTTCTCGACCCACTGACCTGGGGCTGACCATGACCGAAGTCGACATCGTCGCGTTCGTCGTATCCCGTGAGCACGCGTTCGACGGCCGCCCCGGCGACGGTCCGCGCCCGGACCCGGCGCCGGTCGACCGTGCGGAGATCGAGGTCCGCGCCGGCCTCGGCATCGTCGGCGACCGGTACTACGGCCAGACCATCCACAAGAACGCCGCCGTCACCTTCATCGACGAGGCGTCCCTCGACGAGGTGGTCCGCGTACTCGGCCTGCCCGGCCCGCTCGACCCACACCTGACCCGTCGCAACATCACCCTCCGCGGCTTCCCGATCGACGAACTCGCCGCCCGCCGGACCCCCGACGGCACCCGCCACCCGGGCCGCCGCTTCACTCTCGACGGCATCACCTTCCAGGCCAACCGCCCCGCCAACCCGTGCGCCTGGATGGACGAGGTCCTCGCGCCCGGCGCCATGAAGGCCCTCCGCAAGCGCGGTGGCATCCGCGCCACCCCGCTCACCTCAGGCACCCTCCGCCTCGGCCCAGCGACCCTCACCGTCCTCGACTGACCGGAACCTCGGACCCGAGCTCCCGGATCAACGTCGTCGGCTTCCCCGCGATCGAACGACGCAGTCCCGGCATCCGCAGTACTTTCAGCAACATCCGCCGCGCAACCAACTCCCAGCGGCTCCTCGGCAAGAACCACCGCGCGGTCGACCGCGCAACCTTCTGCTTCTCCTCGACCACCGGCCGCCAAATGCGTTCGTACTCGGCCATGCCGGCCTCGACCGACGACGCCGCAACCAACTTCTCCGCCAGCAAGAAGGCACCGGCAATCCCCAGCGACGCGCCTTGCCCGGCCAGCAACGACACCGCGCCGCACGCGTCACCGACGAGCACGACCCGTCCCGAACTCCATCGCGGCATCACCACCTGCGCGACCTGGTCGTAGTAGATCCGCTCCGGCTCCGGACACAACGCCAACGCCCGCGGCACCACCCACCCCAGCCCCGAGTACGCCGACCTGATCGCGGCTCGGGTGTCCGCCGGTACGTCGGGATCCGCCGTCCGGTGCACCGCGAACGACGCCACCCGCCCGTCCCGCAACGCGTAGAACCCGAACTGGCTGCCCCGCGTGTCGGTCAGGCAGAACCGCCCGCCGATCTCGTCGTGAATCTCCGGCGCGTCGAAGCTGTACGCCGCCGTGTGGAACCCGAGGAACCTGACGTACGACGAACCGAACACCTCCCGGCGTACGGCGGAATGGATGCCGTCGGCACCTATCAGGGCATCCCCGTCCAGCGACGACCCGTCCGCGAGCTCCACCCGAACGCCGTCGGCGCGCGACGTGACGCCGGTGAGCGTCGCGCCGTACCGCAGCTCCACTGTGCTGGGCAGGTGATCGCGCAGTACCTTCTCAAGGTCCGGCCGCATCACGCTGAGCAGGTCGCCCTCGGCGAACTGCTTGATGTCGATCCCCGCCTGCCGGCGGCCGCGTTCGTCGACGAGGACCGCCTCGTCGACGTGGTACGCGACCTCCTGCAGCGCGGGCAGCAGGCCCATCGCGGCCATCGCGTCGTACCCCGGACCGAAGAAGTCGATCATGTAGCCCTGCGGGCGCGGGCCGGGGCTCCGCTCGAGCACAGTGACGTCCTGGCCGAGCGTCGAGAGGCGGTTTGCCAGCGCCAGTCCGGCGATCCCGGCTCCGCAGATGATTGC
Organism: Kribbella jejuensis; assembly: GCF_006715085.1. Lineage (NCBI taxonomy): Bacteria > Bacillati > Actinomycetota > Actinomycetes > Propionibacteriales > Kribbellaceae > Kribbella > Kribbella jejuensis. The sequence goes on from NZ_VFMM01000002.1 coordinate 225,452, forward strand.
ATGCATTCAACTCACCAGCCTTTGCAGAACAGCCTTTAGCGCCGGGGGTTCCGGCCCGAGGGTGCGGTGGAGGAGCAGGCCGTCGATGGCGGCGGCGAGGACGGCGGCGGTTCCGGCCGGCTCCGGTACCTGGTGGATCGTCAGCCAGTCGGCGACCCGGGTCCGGAAGTCGGTGAGGATCGCGGCGATCTGCGTACGCAGGCGTTCGTCGCGGGTCGCGGCCAGGTACGTCTCGGTGAAGAGCAGCGACATCGGGTCGGTTCCGTCGTACTGCTCGACCGAGGCCAGCATGGCCTCGATCCCGGCGGCCGGCGTGGTCGCGGCCATGAACAGCTCGTCGGTTGCCGCCAGCACCTGGCGCATGGCGGCGATCGCGGCGGCGGTCAGTACGTCCTGGACCGACGAGAAGTGGTAGTGCACGACGCTCGGCGTGACCCCGGCGCGGTCGGCGAGGATGCGGGTGCTGACGGCGGACCAGCCGCGTTCGGGGATCAGTTCGGCCGCCGCGGCCAGCAGCCGCAGCCGGACCTCCTGACCTTGCTTTGCCGTCGGCGCCATCTCGAAATCCTCCAGGGCGATCGTCCTGTACGATCGTCCTGATCGTAGCGATGAGAACAGCCCGGGCACAAGGCCCGGGCTGGACGGGACTACCTCACGGACCTACTTACGGCCGAACTTCCACCATTTCGGCTTGTTCATCTTGATCTCGTCCGGCTCCATCGGCGGCGGCACCGGCGGGCGCGACTCCTCGGTCAGGAAGTTGCCGGACTCGGTGTCGTACGGCGTGACGCCGAGCTTGCGGCTGATCTCCATCACGATCGGGATCGACCGCGGACCGTCGTTCAGGTAGAAGGTGATGTCGTGGACCTCGACACCCTTGCCGATCGTCATCTCGACGTCGAAGTCCGCGCTCCGCAGCGCCAACCACGACGGCTTGCTGGTGTCGACGTCCGGCACCACCTCCCGCACCGCCGCCACCACCTCGGTCGCGGTCCCGACCGAGGGCGGCTCGTAGTCGACCGGCACGTCGTCGAGGCGTCGAATGCCTCCTGGCCCTCGCATCGCATACACAGCCCAGCTCATACCCCCAGCATGCCAGGCGGTCAGCGTTTACGCGCCGCGAGGATCGCAAACGTCAGGTACTGGCCCTTGTCGGCTTCGAGCATCCCGATCGATCCGGACCGCCGCTCGTCCCGGTACCCGGCGACCGCACGTGACCACCGCAGCCAGTCCGCCCACCCGTTCTCCTGGAGCCGGGCCGCAGTGACATCGACCAACTCGGTGGTCGCCCACCGGAACTGAGGTCCGTCATCCGGCACAGGGTAGCGGTGGGTAAACGGGATGTGCTTGGGATTTCTGGCGGGGCAGAGTGGGGGAATGGTTGAACTTGATCCGGTGATCCGGTCGTTCTATCGGGATCGGTACGTCGAGGACGAGCGGCTGGTGGTGCGCGGGCACGGGCGGCTGGAGTTCGTGCGGACGCAGGAGTTGCTGCGGCGGTGGTTGCCGCCGGCGTCCGTCGTACTGGACGTCGGTGGTGCGACCGGCGTCCACGCGCGGTGGCTGGCGGTGGACGGGCATCAGGTGACGTTGGTGGATCCGGTGCCGGAGCACGTCTCGGCGGCCGCCGCCGTCGGGGGTTTCGCGGCTGAGGTCGGTGATGCACGGGCACTGCGGCAGGCGGATGCGAGTGTGGACGTGACGCTGCTGCTCGGTCCGCTGTATCACCTCGTGGACGCCGCGGACCGCGCGCAGGCGCTGGCGGAGGCCGTACGGGTGACGCGGCCCGGTGGCTTGGTCGTCGCGGCGGCGATCAACCGGTACGGCGGGTTACTCGAAGCCGGCAGCAACGGGACGCTGACCGACGAGAATCTCCACGTGTTCACCGAGGCGTTCGCGTCCGGCGCGATCGACGGGTCGTACGGGTTCACAGTCGCGTACTTCCACCACGCCGACGAACTGGCCGGCGAACTCGCGGCCGCCGGCCTCGCTGAGGTCGACGTACTCGGGGTGGAAGGTCCGGCCGCGAACATCCTTCAGAACGCCGCTCCGGAGCAGGTCGACGACCTGCTCCCGTCCGCGGTGCTGTTCGCGCGGCTGGTCGAGTCCGACCCGAACCTCCGCGCCGCCAGCCCACATTTCCTCGCCCACGGGCGGGTAGCCGGCTGACCGCGTTCCGTGACGGCGGTCGCGAAACGATGTCAAAAGCTGCAATCCGGTTCTCCGGATGGCGGTCCAGGCCGTAATATCAGCCGGCGGCCGGCACTGGGGGTGTTCCGGCCATTCTGATGGGGACCGGCACTCGTCCGGTACTGGGGAGAAGCGGAAAAGTATGGCGGACAAGCCGGTACCCAAGCCTGGTCACTTCCTGCCCGGCGGCGACGGCCACCAGAGCACGGCAGAAACCGGCACCACGGATTCGGAAAGCCGCGGAACCGTCCCGGTGGCTCCGTTGGCGGCACCCACGCCACGGCTCGGCGGCGACCGGGAGCCGGTCCAGCCGCAGCTCTCCGGCAGCCGGCTCGACTCCCGCCGGACGACGCTGTCCGGCACCCGGTTCGGCCCGCCGGCCGCGGATGACCGAGCGGCCGCGGCGTACCGCGAGGTGTTCCACCCCGAGCCGATCCCGTTCATGCCGAAGAAGCGCTCCAAGGGCCTGGTCGCGCTGATCGTCGTCGCGGTCCTGCTCGTCGTCGGTGGCGGGGTCACGTTCGTGCTCAAGGTGCTGCCGAAGTTCGACGACTACGTCGCGAACCCGATGGGTACGCCGTCGGTGAAGTCCAGCGACGGACCGGCGACCACTGATCCGGCCGCGAAGGGCACGCCGGACGCCGACATCGTCGGAAAGAACGCGATCTACACCGCCGGCAAGCTGGCGGTGGCGAAGTGCCAGGAGCCGGCGTTCCGCCCGACCTCCGAGGAAAACGTGCGCTCGTACTACCAGGCGCTGACCGCATGTATGGACAAAGCCTGGGAGCCGATCGTCACCAAGGCCGGGTTCACGTTCCGCTCGCCGCGGCTGATCGTGTTCGACGACGGCGAGGAGACCGCCTGCGGCGTACAGCAGGACCTCGCGCTGTACTGCCAGGACGACCAGGGCGGCAGCGTCACGATGCCGTGGCAGAAGATCGTCGAGAACTACCCGAAGCACAAGGCGGAGACCCGCGCGGAGATGGCGCAGACCTTCAGCTTCGTGTACGGCGTACATGTCCAGAACCTGACCGGGATGGCCGAGGCCGCCGACAACCTCGCCGACACCGCCGCGAACAAGGCCGCCGAGCTCGAGGTGCACCGCCGGGCCGCGCTGCAGGCGTCCTGCTTCGGCGCGGCGTTCTTCGGCGCCGCGAAGGCGAGCTTCCCGCTCCGCGGCGAACTGCTGACGCAGTGGAACGACCTGGTCAAGCGCAGCGGCGACGAGAACTCCAAGGACAAGACCCGCGACCACGGCTCCGCCAAGAGCGTCGCACTGTGGATGAACCAGGGCTTCGCGACGACCAACCCCGGGGCCTGCAACACTTTCGTCGCAGCATCCGCGAAGGTCAGCTGAGCCAGATGGGAACGATCGATGCCTGACTCCGACGAGGGCGTGCCGAAGCCGGGCCATTTCAGCACCGGCGAGCCGGCGCCAGGTAGCCGTCCGCTGACCCTGCGCTCCGCCCAGCCCGCCGGCCTCGGCAAGGCTCGCTCGGTCGCGTTCGACGAGTCGTCCGTGCGCCGCAAGGCCCGTCCGCTGCCGACCGAACCTGGCACCGAGAGCGAGTACAGCGGTCCGCCCGCCGCACCGCTGACAGCCCCGCCCCCGACCCTCCTGACCGGCACCCGCCGCCCCGGCGGCCCCCGCCCGTCCGGCTGGCACTCGAACCCGTCCCGGGCCGGCGCCCAGTTCACCTCCGAACTGCCACCGCTGAAACCACCCCGCCAGTTCTCCCGCCCGATCATCGCGGGCCTGTCCGTTCTGGTGGTCATCATGCTGACCGCAGCCGGCATCGGCGGCTTCAAACTGGTCAACTCCTACGGCGTCCAACGCCCCCTCTCCCAACCATCGGTCAAGAAGTCCGAGGCCCCCCTCCCGCTACCCCCCGACCCGACCGTCACGGTGACGGCTACCCCGACCCCGGATGTGCAGCGCCTGCGCCAGAACGAGATCTACACAGCCGGCCCGGTGGTGGCCGTCAGCTGCAAGGAGCCGGCTATCAAGCCGAACTCCCAGTCGGCGATCCTGCGGTACTACAAGGCACTGCTGCCCTGCCTGGACAAGGCGTGGGCGCCGGTGATCAAGCGAGCCGGCTATACCTTCCGCTCGCCGAAGGTGGTGCTGCAGACGAACCAGCCCGGCGCCAACACCGGGTGCACCGGCGAGGAGGACGTCGCCTACTACTGCGGTGTCGACGAGAGCATCAACATCAGCTGGAAGAACGACCTCAAGTACTACAAGAGCGATCCGCTCGCGGCGCGGGTGTGGATGATCGACACGATGGCCCACGAGTACGGCCACCACGTCCAGGAGATGACCGAGATGCTCACGGCTGCCTGGTCGCGCGAAGGCTGGGCGAAGACCAAGGCCGAGGAACTCGACTGGACCCGCCGCAAGGAACTGCAGGCGACCTGCTTCGGGGCTGCGTTCCTGGGTGCCAACAAGAAGTCCCTCGGCCTGTCCGGCAACAAGCTGAAGATCTGGCAGTGGGAAGCCCAGCACACCGGCGACGAGTACAACCCGAAGAAGATCCGCGACCACGGCTCCCGCAAGAACAACTGGGCCTGGTCCGCCCCCGCCTTCACCAGCGCCAACCCCAGCTCCTGCAACACCTTCAAAGCCCCCGCCGCCAAGGTCAGCTGATGCGCCGTTGGGGGGCGGTGGGGTTGCTCGTCGTGCTGGCTACGACGGCTTGCGGCGCTACGACGCCGGTTGCGGTGGGCACGCCGTCTGTGTCGACAGCCCCGACACCGACACCCACCCCGATCCGGACACCGACCCCGACGCCGGTGAAGGTGACGACGCCGTCGGATCCGATCACGTACGGCATGACCGAAGGCGTCGTACGCAACAAGCTCTACACGGCCGGCAAGGTGTCCGTGATGCGATGTGCGTTGCCACGGCCTGAACTGACGACGAAGACCGGTCTGCTGGCGTACGGCAAGGTGCTGGTGGCGTGCATGAGCAAGGCGTGGGCACCGCTGGTGCAGAAGTCCGACGCGGTCCTCGCCGACGTCGAACTGATCGCATACAGCGCGCGGCACCCGAAGGCGACGCCGGAGTGCACGGATCCGCCCGCGTATGCGGACGCGTTCTACTACTTCGGCGGGTTCACAGGGAAGATCTGCTTCGACGCCGACACCTTCCTCGGCTCGCGGGACCAGGAGTTCAACCTCGTCGACTTCGAGCAGTTGATCGCGCACGAGTACGGGCACCACGTGCAGTACTCGGTCGGGATCCTGACGCTGTACGACGAGCTCATGCGCGGGAAGTCTCCGGCCGGGCAGTACGAGGTGATGCGACGCAAGGAGTTGCAGGCGAGCTGCCTCGGCGCCGCGTTCCTCGGCGCGAACAGGCGACTCTTCGGGCTGTCCGGTGAGCGGCTCAGCGACTGGCGGTACGTCGTCAACCACGTGGGCGACGAGTACAGCAAGGTCCGTGACCACGGCTCCCGCAAGAACCACGCCTACTGGACGACGCACGCCTTCACTGCAGCAGATCCCAAGGCCTGCAACACGTTCACCGCGCCTGCCGGGAAGGTGGCCTGAGGCGTGCGTGCGGGGGCACTGGTTGTTGGGCTGGTGCTGGTTGTTGGTGGGTGTTCACCGGTGGCTGTAGCGCCGCCGGTCGATACGCCGACCAGTGTGCCGACTCGGGTGCGGCCTACCCCGACACATACACCTACGCCGGCTCCGGCGAAGGTGACTGCTTCCATGTCGTTGGAGGAGACCTATCTGCTGCACAACAAGGTCTACTCGGCTGGGCGGGTGGCGGCGGTTTCGTGTCGGTTGCCGGATAGTGGGTTGGTGTCGCGGAAGGACGTGCGGCTGTACGCGAACGCAGTGCTGGACTGTCTGCAGCGGGCCTGGAAGCCCGTCGTGGAGCGGGCGGACGTCGTATACCAGCCGACGAAGGTGTATGTCGTCGACGACGGTGACCGGACCGCGTGTGGGCCGTTCAACGAGGATGATGCGGACGCGTTCTACTGCGACGGGAACACCGGCATCTACCTCGGATGGAAGGATCACGTCGCGGACGAGGACTACCCGAAGGTGTGGGCGCAGACCTATCTGCAGTTCGTGATGGCGCACGAGTTCGGGCACCACGTGCAGCAGTTGGTCGGCATCTCGACGTACTACGACGACCGCTGGGACCGCACCAAGGGTTCGGCCCAGCTCGAGCAGACCCGCCGCCTCGAACTACAGGCAACCTGCTTCGCCGCAGCCTTCCTCGGCGCGAACCAGGACACCCTGAACCTGCACGGCGCACGTCTCGCGGCCTACCATGACGCGGCGTACGTCGGCGACGAGGACGACCCGTCCGCCCCCCACGACCACGGCTCCAGCAAAAGCAGCACCTACTGGTCCGACGCAGCCTTCACCACCAAGTCCCCCGCATCCTGCAACACCTGGTCCGCCCCACCCAAACGAGTCGCCTGACGCGTTACCGGAGTTTGAGTTTGAAGCCTTCGTGGGTGTTTTCGAAGCCTAGGTTGGTGTAGAAGCGGTGGGCGTCGGTGCGGGACTTGTCCGAGGTGAGTTGGACGAGGGTGCAGCCGCGGTTGCGGGATTCCTCGACGGCCCATCGGATCAGGGTGGTGCCGAGGCCGGAGCCGCGGGCGGGGGCGGCGACCCGGACGGCCTCGATCAGGCCGCGGGTGGAGCCGCGGCGGGACAGGCCGGGGATGATCGTCAGCTGCAGCGTACCGATCACCTCGTCGTTGCGTTCGGCAACCACCAGCAGCTGGTTGGGGTCGGCGTCGATCTGCTCGAAGGCGGCCAGGTACGGCGTCAGGTCGTCGGTGGACTCACGGGTCGCGCCGAGCTGGTCGTCGGCGATCATCGCGACGATCGGGCGGACGTCGGCGGCGGTGGCGCGGCGGATGACGAGATCGTTCATCTGCCCAGGATCGCAAACCCCTGAAGCGGTTCAGCTCGCGGGGGTAAGGAGCGAAGTACGGCTTGAGTGATTGCCTTACGCAAACACTTTTCGTTGTACGCCTCGCCGTACGCCGTTGTTTGCCTCAGGCATCAAGGGGTACGAGTGATACTGGACACCACTGCATCCGCCCGTGCCGGGGTTGGGGCAGTCACGTGCGCCGACAGCGGATGCGGGCCAAGTCCTGGAAAGGTTATCCGATGTCAGCGTTAGCTATCGATTTCACCCAGCCGTTCGAGAACGCGTTCAGCAAACTGCTGTCGTTCATCCCGAACCTGCTCGGTGGCCTGGTCATCCTGGTGATCGGGTACTTCGTCGCGAAGGTGCTCGGCAAACTCGTCGGCAAGCTGCTCGGCCGGGTCGGCTTCGACCACTGGATGGACCGGGCCGGCGTCTCCGGGGTACTGCAACGGTCGGGCACGGGGCTGACCGCGTCGGCGGTACTCGGCAAGGTCGTGTTCTGGTTCGTGTTCCTGATCAGCTTCACGATGTTCGCCTCCGCACTCGGCGTGCCGGAGATCTCGAACTTCATGAGCGACATGCTCGGCTACATCCCGCGGATCTTCGCCGCGATCGTGATCGTCTGCCTGGCGGCGCTGTTCGCGAACTTCCTGGCGGCGATCATCCGCGGTGCCACCGGCAACGAGACGCTGGCCAAGGTGGCGCGGTACGCCGTTCTCGTGTACGCCGCGTTCGCCGCGCTGACCCAGCTCGGTGTGGCGGTCCAGCTGACCGGTAACACCCTGCTGATCGTCCTCGGGGGCGCTGCACTCGCCGTCGGCCTCGCTTTCGGCCTCGGGGGCCGCGAGATGGCCGGCCGCGCACTGGCCAACCTGTTCGACAAGGACAAGATGGTCAAGTCCAGCGACCACAACGGCACCATGGACGGCACGACGGCCGCCTACCCGACCCAGGGCAACTACCAGGGCAACTACCAGCAGCCCACCCAACCCGAACAACACCACGCCGCCCACAGCGCCGGCACCTGGTCCAACGGCACAGGCCAAAACGGCAACTGGCCACAAGGTCAGTAATCACTCGGAATCGACGGGCGGCAAACCAACCGGTTTGCTGCCCGTCCCTTGTCGCAGTCGATTGAGCCGGGCAACCAACTATCCTGACCGCGTGAGTGAGCTCGTCCTGGCACGACGGTCCGACGCGAATGCCTAGAACCGTGTTCCTCTGCGGTCCGGCCGGCTCCGGCAAGACAACCGTTCTCCGATTGAGCCACGATCAAAAGCTTGCTGTCTGGGGCCGGACCGCCGCGATCGATACCGACCAGCTGTTCTTCATGGTCGATCCGTTGTGGGACCTCCCGTACGACGATGCGCGCACCGCGCTCGTGCTCCGCCAGTCCGTCCAGCTCGCGGATTCGTTCTTCGGGGCGGGCTACGAAAATGTGCTGATCGCCGGAAACGCCATCCACGACGCCTTCGACCTCAATCCGGTGATCCCGCACCTCCTGCGCCTCGGCCGGGTCTTCCACCTCACCCTGGATCCCTCCGAGCAAGCCGTCCTCCGGCGGACCGCCGCCGACCCAGATCGCTCACCGAGCCGCCTGATGACCGACCTCCACCACCTGCGCGCCAAGCGTTCACCGTGGTCAGCCACCATCGACAACTCGGACCTCACACCACTCGAAACGCTCCGAACGATCGCTCACCTGACCGAGTCAGGCGCGGGCGAGATCCACGGGCTGTTACCGGACCGCTAGGCAATCAGTGGATGCGGCTACGTGAGTCAGATCCACGGACCGATCGCCAGGCGCGCGGGGCGCGAGTGAGCGCGCGGTGCGGGCGGGCGTGGCGCGGTCGCCTGTGGTGCGGGGCATAGGGAGTGGGTGGGTGTAGTGCCAGGAGGCGTGGCGACGGTGGGGGGATGTAGGTGGTCCCCCCGGGGCCCTTTCAGTCCTGTTGGGTGTCGGGGCCGGCTTTGCGGACTTCTTCTACCTTTGTCATGGCGGTGCGGAGGTCGGCCAGCCAGGTTTCGCTGTGTTGGGCGACGAGTTTGACGCACCAACTGAGGGCGTCGCTGCGGGAGCGGGCCACGCCGGCGTCGACGAGGGTGTCGAGGACCTGGCGTTCGGGCTGGCGGAGGCGGGTCATCACGGGGGCGGACAGCGAGGTGAAGACGGTCCGGGTGTCGCCGCAGCGGACTCCCCAGGCGACCTTGCGGCGGGCGGCGTGTTCGAGTTCGCGGGCGATCTCGATCCGGCGTTCGCGGGTGTCCTCCCGGAACTGCTTGATCCGGCCCTCTTCGGCGGCGGAGCGCTCGGCGGCGCTGACGTCGTTGCTCTGCTCGGGTGCGGGGATCCGGCCGACGATCAGGATCTCGTCCCGGTCGATCGACAGCTCGGTCTCACCCTCGAACCAGTCGCCGGGCAACCGTCCGGTCAGCCAGCCCCGCACCTTCTCGTGCTCGGTCTGTGTACTCATGTAATCATGATTACACCCAAGCACCTCGAGCTCAAGTGATCAGTGGTACTGCACGGTGTACGCCGCATGCGCGTCGCCCTGCGACAGGCCGACGTTGGACACGCCGATCACCAGCGTGTGTCGCGTGACATCGTTCCGATAGGTCACGTACGTCGTACCGGCAGCACCCTCGACGCGAATCCGCGTCCAGTGCGTACCACCCACAGCAGCCACGCGGTGCAGACTCCGAACCGCGGCCGGCGTCGCGTAGTACGCGGTCCACTTGGTGTCGCCGCGGCCCCAGGCGCGGACCAGGTTGTCCGACCACTGCACCGCGTTCCACGCCTTCGGCTCGTTGCTGAACCTGGCGGTGTACGCCGCATGCCAGCCGCTGCCCGCGCGCAGACCGACGTTCTGTACGCCGATCGTCAGGTTCCCGCCGCGTGCGTCGTCGTGGTACGTCACGTAGATCGTCCCGGCAGCGCCCTCGGTGGAGACGCGCCGCCAGTGGATCCCGCCCGGCGACGCCTGCCCGAACAGCGTGCGCGAGGTCGCCGTCGAGGCATAGCAGTTGGCGGTCGTCGCATTGCCGCTGCCCCACGCGCGGACGAGCCGGTCGGCGTACGTCGCCGCCGAAAGGCCGGCCACCGAGCCGGAGCAAGTAGTACCGGCGTTGGCCGGCGTGGCGCCGGCGACGAGCGGTGCGGTCACCGCAAGTGCCGCCGTCGCGCCAAGACCCATGATCCTTCGAATCATCATCGACCTCCCGAGTGGATGTGGTCCTACAAGTGGGACGCCACGTCCTGCTCGGGAGTTTGCCGCCGACGCCGCTGCAACACGTCTGCAATATCAAGCGGCAGGCTGCGGGGCGAACGCTGCACGCAACCGTTCCTGCGCCGCCGTTCCGGCCGCGGTGCGATCAAGGCCGAGCAACGCAGCACCAACCACCGGCGGTACGTCGACCACGCGCGGCACCGCCTGCGGAGCGACCTCGGCGAGCAACCGGGACACTCGATCGAGCAGTACGGAGTGCCCCGCCGTCAGCACCCCGCCGCCGAGTACGACGGTGACGCACTCACCGAGTAGGTCGAGCCGCCGCAATGCGCTGGACGCCATCGCGACGATCTCCTCGGCCTGCTGCTGAACGATGCCCAAGGCAACGGAATCGCCCGCCGCCGCGACCTCGAACAGCACCGGACCGGCCTCGAGCTGCCGCTCGCTCGGCAGCTCACCGAAGTGGAACGCCTGGATCACCGCTTTCAAACCCGACTTGCCGTAGTGCGCCGCAAGCGCGGTGACCAGCTGCGAGACCGGCAACGTGTCACGCGACCGCGCGAATCCGTCGACCAGCTCAGGAGTGTAGGTAGACCCACCATCGACGACGGTGGGTTTCATGCGTGGCTCCTAGGTGATCGGGGGACCCGCGGTGTCGAAGACCTCGTCGCGGGTGGTGCTCAGTGCGGACTGCAGTGCCCCGGAGAGCACGGGGTCGGTGCTGATCGCGGTCATCAACAGCTGCGGCCGCGGTACGGTCAGATCGGCGAGCTCGTCCTGCACCAGCTCGCGCAGGCGTTCGCCGCCCGCGGTGATGACGCCGCCGGCCAGCACGATCAGCTCCGGGTCGACGACCGCGACGATCGCGGCCAGACCGACTGCGAGCCGGTGCGCGAACTCGTTCAGGACGGCGTCGCCGACGCCCTCGGTCTGGAGCGCGACCGCGATCGCGGCTTCCGGCGTGCGGGCCTTCAGGCCGTGTTCCCGGGCCAGCTCCAGGACCGGTTCGCCACCGGCCAGCTCCTGGAAACCGCCGGCGTTGTTGCGGCCGACGTTGCGAACCAGCGGCGTACCGGGCAACGGCAGGAACGCGACCTCCCCGGCGCCGCCGGTCGCGCCGCGGTGCAGGCGGCCGTTGATGACGATCGCTGCGCCGATGCCTTCGTCGCCCCAGAGCAGCACGAAGTTGTCATGCTGCTGGGCGTGGCCGACGCGCTGCTCGGCGATGGCGGCCAGGTTGACGTCGTTCTCCACCTCGAGCGGTACGGCGATCGCCGCGGCCAGCTCCTCGAGCAGGTGCGGGGCGTGCCAGCCTGGCAGGTGGGTCGCGTACCGCAGCCGCCCGGTCGTCGGGTCGAAACCACCCGGCGTACCGATCGAGACGCGGCGCAGGCGGTCACGGCTCAGGCCCGCCTCGCCGGCCGCGCCCTCGATCGCCTTCACTACCCGGTCGACCGTGCCCTTGGCGCTCCGGCCCGGGGTGGCAAGCTCGTACCGGCCGACGACCTTCCCGGTCAGGTCCGCGACCGCGGCCCGGATCCGCGCCGGGTTGACGTCGAGCCCAGCGACGTACGCGATCTCGCCGTTGATCTCGTACAGCTGCGCGTTCGGCCCCGGCCGGCCGGCGCTGGTCCCGCTCGGGCGGACCAGGTGGGCCGCCTCCAGCCGTGCGAGTAGCTGCGACGCGGTCGGCTTGGACAGGCCGGTCAGGTTGCCGAGCGTGGTCCGGGAGAGCGGGCCCTGGCTGAGCAGCAGATTCAGGGCGGCGCGGTCGTTCATCGCGCGCAGCAGGCGCGGCGTTCCGGGTGTCGTTGCCATGAGCCAACCCTGCCTCCCTTCGCCGCCGTCGGGAACTCGCCGCGCTGAGCCTGAGGACTGTTAGGAAAGTTTCCTATTAGCGCGAGACGGTACGGCGGAGCTGCGCCGCTGTCAATCGCGGCGCTGGGAGGTCAGGGTCGACCGGCGGTTACCTGGGCTGTGCCTGGTCGGCGAGGAGAGCGAACGACACAAGCCAGTGCGTCGACATGAAATCCCCGTCCGTCACCGTAGGCAGCACTGCTTCCACCTGACGATCAGCAGCGGCCCGCAGTACGTCGGCAACGTAAGGAAGTGCCGGTGCGATCGACCGCAGCTGCCACGCCCGCGACAACGCCAACCCGTCCAGGTGCGCCAACTGCCCATCAGTGGAATCAACAGTCGCCGGCACATCGAGCAGGTGCTGGTGCGCGTCTGCGCCAAGCCCCGGCAGAAACGCCGCCAGCCAGTCGCCGAACTCGCTGGACGGCAGCACCCGTCGCATCAGCTCCGCCTCGGTCAGCGCCGGCGACAAGAAGTCGGTGCCGGACGGTTCGAAGCGCGTGTCGTACGCGTTGTCCGCGCCGTACCACTCCAGTGCTCGCAACCGGATCGCCTCGACCACGTCCGGCCGGCCGAGCTCGCCGTACGCCTCGTGCAACAACGCCAGTGCGAAAGCGGAGTTGAGATGTACGCCGTGCCGCACCGGGTAGACCTGCTTCGGCAGCCACGCGAGAACGAGCTCCGCGATCACGTCCCCGAGCGGCGTGAGCGCATCGGCCCACCGCGTTCCGCGGGTCGCCGCGACGAGCATGGCCGCCCACGCCCACCCGTACGGGCGTTCGTACGACGGCCGCTCCCGCAGGTACGCCGCCTCGACAGCGATCGCCTCCGGCGTCAGCCGCCGATCCAGCAGCTCGATCGGACGCTGCCCGGCCTCTTCCGGCGCCAGTGTCACCAGGCGGACCAGGGACCACTGCATGTGCACGCTGGAATGCCAGTCGTACGACCCGTGGAACGCCGGGTGCAGACGGTCCGGCGTGACGTCCACGTCGTCCGGACCGGTCGACGCGTGCTGGGTGGCGTAGGGGTAGGTGGTGTCGAGTACCTGACAGGCGATGTCGGCCCAGGCTGCGGCGTACTTCATCACGGCTCCTTCTAGAACGCGAAGACGTACATCAGGACGATGTTGCAGGCCAGCAAGGGGATCGCGGTCGGGATCTGCGCCTTGATCGGGCCGTACTGGTCCTTCATCTCCAGCAGCGCCGCCGGGACCAGGTTGAAGTTGGCGGCCATCGGCGTACACAGCGTGCCGCAGAAGCCGGCCAGCATGCCGATCGCGAACACGACCGCGGGCGTGCCGTGGAACTGCTGCACCAGCAGCGGCCACCCGACCGCGGCCGTCATCACCGGGAACGCCGCGAACGCGTTGCCCATGATGATCGTGAAGATCGCCATACCGATGCAGTACAAGGCGACCGCGGCGATCAGCGAGCCCTTGGGGATCAGGTGATTGGTGACGTGACCGACCGCCTTGCCGACGCCGGACGCAGTGAACAGCAGGCCGAGCGTGGCCAGCATCTGCGGCAGGATCGCGGCCCAGCCGATGTGTTCGAGCAGCCGGCGCCCCTCGTGCAGTGGCGCGGCCAGGGATTTCGGCCGGAACAGCACCATGCCGACGATCAGCGCCAGGATCGACGCGACGCCGAGTCCGATGATCGTGGCCGAACCGGTCTCGAGCAGCGGTTTGCCGTTGCCCAGCTCGACCTTCGCCAGCCAGGCCCCGAAGATCGCCGCGACGACCGGAATCACCAACGCGGGCAGGAAGAGCTTGTTGCCGAACTTGTTCGCGAAGTGCTCGCGCTCGGCCGGAGTCGTCGTCCGTTCCTGACCTCGCGTCGGAAAGCCGAAGCCGGCCAGGACCGCGATCACGATCACCGCGATGCCGAGCACCCAGGCCGGAGCCTGCTTGTGCACGACGAACGTCCCGTAGCCGAAGGACAATCCGAGGAGTCCCCAGAAGGCCGCACTGCCGAGCCGCTTGGGGTTGCCACGGTCGTTGACGACCTGCAGCGCGATCAGCACGAACAGCAGCCCGCAGAGCCAGTAGAACCACTCGACCTTGATCATCGGACGGCCTCCTGGGCCTCGAGGTCCGCCTCGGCCGCCAGTTTGTCTAGGGTGCGGTCGAGCAGCCACAGCCGGGTGCCGTGGATGAGCAGTGCGCAGATCCCGGTCGGGATCGCCCAGACCGCGATGTCGATCGCCTCGAGCTTCAGCCCGTACGTGGTGTCGACGAAGCCGGTGATCAGCAGGATCGAACCGATCGCGACGAAGATGTCCTCACCGAAGAAGACCCCGACCGTGTCGGCGCTGGCCGCGAAGCCCTTGATCTTCTCCTGCATCTTTTCCGGAAGCTTGCCGTACTTGCGCTCCGCGGCACCGGCGGCCATCGGGTGGATCAGTGGCCGGACGGCCTGCGCGTACCCGCCGATGCTGGTCAGGCCGACGGCGGCAGTGCCCTGCCGGATCACCATGTACAGCGCGAGCAGGCGGCCGGTGGTCAGCACCTTGAGTTTGCTGATCAGCTTGCGGGCCTGGTGCTGCAGGCCGTAGCGCTCGATCAGCCCGATGACGGGCAGCGTGACGATGAAGACGGTGACGGACCGGCTGCCGGCGAAGCCGTCGCCGAACGCGTCCAGGATCTTGACCGGAGACAGGCCGCCGATCAGGCCGGCGACGATCCCGGCCGCGGTGACGACCAGCATCGAATTGATCCGGAGCGCGAACCCGACGACCACCACGGCGATGGCGAGCAGAACCCACATGGTTCCTCCCGGGGGAACAGGGCGATTCCGCTCACCATAGGAGATTGTTGAACGATCCTGCAATGGATCATTCGAACAAATTCTCCACCGGCTGCACCGGGACGAGGCCGTCGGCCAGCGCCGCCAGCCGCGGATCGACCGTGACCAGGGCATCCGCCTGCAGCTGCGTGACCGCGAGGTACTCCGCGTCCCGGAGCGTGTCCCAGTCCTGATCACGGGCGATCTTCCACGCGGTCCAGCGCGACACCCGGTCGCCGAGCGCACGGATCTTCACCTCGGTCATCCGGGTGTGCAGCTGCCGCGCATCCTTCTCGGTCCGCTTCCCCCGCCGTACGTCGTGCAACAGCAGCTCGAGCCCCTCCGACCTGATCGCCGCAGGGGCAACCAGCTGATGGTGCGCCGCCACCGCCAGCTCCCGCTCGACCAGGTGCAACAGAGTGGGTGCATCAATCACATAGCGCGTCATGCCCGCAGCGTAGGCAGCGGCGGCACGGGATGGTTGGCGCGAACGAGATCGTGCGGGTCGTACGCCGTCTTGACCGCCTGCAGCCGTTCGTACGCCGACGCTCCGAACAGCGCCGTACCGGCCTTGCGGCGCTCGGCGAAGTTCAGGTAGGCGCCGCCTGTCGACCAGGGAGCCATCGCGTGCTGTACGGCGTCGACGTCTGCCCGTACGGCGCTCGCCGCCCGGGCATCCGGCGTGATGCCGACGGCGAACAGCGCGAACGCCGCGTCGAGGGAGTCGACCGCTCCACCCTCGGACCGCTCGGGTGCGAGCGCGCCGCCGAGCTGCCGGAGTTCGACCGACAGCAACGCGTCGGCCGCGCCGGCCGCCTGGACGAACGACTCGATCGCCTGCGGTGAGAGCTCGCCGAGCAGCATGCCGTCGCCGTACCCGGGGGTCGGCCCGGGCGGATCCATGTGCAGCGCGGCGAGCTCGGGCATCGGAGCCCTGCGGAAGGTGTCCATCGCGGGGCCCAGAGCACGCAGCGGCGCGAGCAGTTCGTCGGCTTCCGGGTCCGTCAGCTGGCAGGCCGCTTCGATCACGGCGAAAGACTGTCCCCGCAGGTGTGGCGGCAGGTCCGGCAGCGGCGGGAAGCGCAGCAGGCGACCGACGGACGTCACGGTGTCCGGTACCGAAGACAGCCAGGTCCGCCAGGTCTGGAGGACGGCCCACGCGCGGTCGATCGGGAAGAACAGCACTCCGGCGACGACGTCGGTGATCGGGTAGAGGCGGAACTCGAGGGCTGTCACGATCGCGAAACTCCCACCGCCACCGCGCAACGCCCAGAACAGTTCCGGGTGCCGGTCGGGCCCGATCCGCAGCAGCTCGCCGGCGGCTGTCACGGCCTCGATCGCGACGACGCTGTTCGCGGCGAGTCCGTGTGATCGGCCGAGCCAGGACAGGCCGCCGCCGAGGGTGTAACCGACGACGCCGACGTCCGGCGCCGATCCGGCTAGCGCGGCCAGACCGTGCTCGGCCGCCGCGGGCGTCACATCCATCCAGAGCGCGCCGGCCTCGACCCGCGCCACCCGCGTCTGCGGGTCGATCTGGACGGCACGCATCGGCGACGTCTTCAGCAGGATCGTGCCGTCGAGCGGGCCCAGCGGGGCCGCGTTGTGACCGGTCGACTGCGGTGCGACCCGAAGGCCGAGCCGGCGCGCGACGGCGACGACGCACTGGACGTCGCGGACGGAGCGGGCCAGCACGACGGCGGCCGGTCGCTGGTCGACGCTCAGGTGCCACGCCTGCCGGGCCGCGTCCCAGGACGCCTCGCCCGGCCGGACAAGGGTGCCGTCGAGGTCGGTGGCGAGCCGATCGAGTGCGTCGGCGTGCGTCACGGTGGTGGTCATCTCGGTGCTCCGTTCTGGATCTGACTGGTTCTGAGTGGTACGCCGATCAGCCTGCGGCGCGGACGACGCCGGTCCCATCCCGCCACCGGCGGGTTTCCGGTCGTGGGCACCCCCTACAGATGTGGGGTTGCCGGAGGCCTCGGTCCGCCCGCACACTGCAAGTGCCGAGTGGGGGGACCATGGAGACGATCGAGCGGCGCGTGAGTGGGTTGATGGCGGCCTGCGCTCGCGCGGACACGCCGGAGTTGCTGTTCGAGCAGGTGTCGCAGCGGTTGCGGACGATCGTGCCGTTCGACGGCGCGGGCTGGTTCGCGACCGATCCGTCGACCGTGCTCGCGACCCTCCCGGTCCGGATCGAGAACATCGAGCCCGGAGACTGCGAGACCTTCTGGGAGCGGGAGTGCCGCGTCGAGGACGCGCTGCTGTTCCGCGACCTGGCCCGTTCCGAGTCCGGCGTCGGTACGTTGTACGCCGCGACCGACGACCACCCGCTGCGCAGTGCGCGGTACCGCGAATTCCTTGCACCGCAGGGATACGGCGACGAGCTCCGTGGAGTGTGCCGCCTCGGTGAGAACGTCTGGGGCGTGCTCGACCTCTATCGCGAGCGGTCCAGAACGCCGTTCTCGCGGGCCGACCTGGAAGTTCTGCGCGCGGTGGCTCCCGCCATGGCGCTGGCGTTGCGGACGTTCGTCAGTAGGGCGCAGGTGCCGGCCGGCTCCGCCGCCGGGACCGGACCCGGGACGGCGCTGTACGACGCCAACGGGTCATTGCTGTCCCTGGACGAGCAGGCCGAACGCCTGCTCACCGAGGCCGCCGGACCCGACTGGGCGTCGCTGCCGTACAGCATGACGCCGGTGCGCGCAGTCGTGGCGCGGGCGATGGCCATCCAGGCCGGTACCGATCGCGGTCCGGCCACGGCCCGGATCCGCGCTGCCTCGGGGCGCTGGCTGGCGCTGCACGCGTCGTACCTGCGCGGCGCCGACGGTGGCGCCGGTCCGGTCGCGCTGACCATCGAGCCGGCGAAGTCGGCGCAGCTCGCGCCGATCATCGTCGAGGCGTACGCGCTGACGCCACGGGAGCAGGAGATCACCCGCGCGGTCGCTCGTGGACTGTCCAACCCGGAGATCGCCGCCGAGCTGTTCCTGTCGCCGCACACCGTCCGCGACCACCTCAAGGCGATCTTCGCGAAGGTCGGTGTCGGCAGCCGCGGCGAGTTGGTGGCGAAGCTGTTCGCCGAGCACTACGGCCCGAGTCTGCACAGCGCCTCGGCACCGGTCCAGCACGTGTCCTTCTAGGGGAGGCGCCAGTCGACCGGAGTGGCGCCCTGCTCGACCAGGAGGGCGTTGACGCGGCTGAAGGGACGGGAGCCGAAGAAGCCGCGGTCGGCGGACATCGGGCTCGGGTGGGCGCTTTCGACGTACGGCGTGTCGCCCAGCATCGGCTTGAGGGTCTGGGCGTCGCGGCCCCACAAGATTGCGACCAGTGGGCCGCCGCGGTTCACCAGAGCGCGGATGGCCTGCTCGGTGACGGATTCCCAGCCCTTGCCGCGGTGTGCGCCGGATTTGCCGGGCTGCACGGTGAGCACTCTGTTCAGCATGAGCACACCCTGGTCGGCCCACGGCGTCAGGTCGCCGTTCGACGGTGCCGGTACGCCGACGTCAGCCATCAGCTCGCGGTAGATGTTCTGCAGGCTGCGCGGGATCGGCCGTACGTCGGGAGCCACCGAGAAGCTGAGCCCCACAGGGTGGCCGGGCGTCGGGTACGGGTCCTGGCCGACCACGAGCACCTTCACCTCCGCCAGCGGCCGATGGAACGCACGCAGTACGTTCTCGCCGGCCGGAAGGTAGGCGCGGCCCGCGGCAATCTCTCCGCGCAGGAATTCACCCATCCGCGCCACAGTGTCCTCGACCGGAGCCAACGCCTCGGCCCAGTCCGGCGCCACCAGATCCGCCAACGTCTTAGGACTCACCCGCCACAGTCTTGCAGTCCCGCGGTTCCTGCTGCACCCCGGGTTGTCGTCCGTTGTTCGCGTGTCGCTCGGACGCCGGTCTTGCTACGGACGGTACAAAGGTCGCGGCCCCGCAAAGGTATGAGCTTGCGGGGCCCTTGCTATCTGGCTGTTATGTGGCGAGGCGGCGGAGGGCGGCCAGGTAGCGTCTGGCCGCATAGTGCTGGGCCCTGCGGGTGACCGGACCGCCGAGACGTGCGTACCAGCTGGCGCCGCGACTGTAGGCGCGGATAGTGGCGTGGACGTCGTCACCTTCGCGGGTGACGAGGAACGACTCCTCGCCGCACTCGGGGTGGCCCTCCAGCGTGCCGTAGGCGAAACCGATCTGGTCAGGCTCGTCGACGGTCCAGACGACGCGGCAGGGGATCGGCACGCCCCGTCGGCTCTGCAGTCGCCTGCTGAGGATCCCTAGGTTCAGCAACCCGAGCGTGTCGGTACCGACCCGCGGCGGCGTATCCGTGGCAGTTGTCCCGAACCCAGCGACCCGATGCATTCGCCAGGTCAGCAACGCGTCGGCAGCCCGCTGGAACACCTCGTCGCCGGCTCCGATCCGCTCGGTGCACTCGAGCCGGTGCAGCCCCACAGGCGTCTCGTCGTACCGAGTACAGCCCACCTCGTCGTAGGTGAGCTGCAACCGCGCCAGGTCGTCGAGTTTCAACTGCTCTTCAGACCGCTCGTGTTGTCGTTCTTGATGGCGTCGAAGAGGGCCTTGGCCTTGGTGGTGTCCCACTTGACCGCGTCACCGCGGTTGCAGCACAGGTGGTAGTTGTCGTTGCTGACCGGGACCGTCAGCGTCACGCCGCCACTGCCGGAGATGGCCCGCATGCCGCGGGCGAACCGGACGAAGTCGAGCAGGCTCATGTCCTTGTCCACCGTGAGCGCGTCGACGCCCTTGGTCGCCACGTTGTAGTAGCGGATCGGGTTCAGGAACGTCGACGGCGAGCTGGCCTTCTTCGCGATCGCGCCGACCATCTGCCGTTGCCGCTCGACCCGGCCGAAGTCGTTCTGGCCGTCGGCGTGCCGGGAGCGGACGTAACCGAGCGCCTTCACGCCGTCGAGCCGCTGGCAGCCGGCCGGCAGGTTGATGTGCGCCTTGTCGTCGTTCATTGCCTTCGGCAAGCACATGGTGATGCCGCCGATGCTGTCGATGACCGAGGCGAACCCGCCGAAGCCGACCTCGACGTAGTGGTCGATGTGCAGCCCGGTGACGTTCTCGATGGTCTGGATCAGCAGCGCCGGGCTCTTGTTGAACGCAGCGTTGATCTTCTGCTTGCCGGACACGCCCGGAATGTTGACCGCACTGTCCCGCGGGATGCTGACCAGCACGGTCGGCCCGGACTTCGGGACGTGCATCAGCATGATCGAGTCGGTCCGCGCCGGTCCGGCGTCGCCGCCGGTGTGCAGCCGGGCGCGCTCGGCCCGGGACAGGTCCTCGCGGGCGTCCGATCCGACCATCAGGTACGTCGTCCCCGAGGTCTTGGCCGGCCGGTCGCCGGTGGGCATCGCGTCGATCTTGTCGATCCGGCTCCACGCGTACAGCGGGACCGCGACCAGCGTGAGCACGAACAGCAGGACGATCAGTCCGACGGTCCGGAGGAACCAGTTGCGGCGCTTGGCTGGGCGGCGCGGCGACCGGTTCGCGTATCGCGGGTCGATGGGCTGCGTTTCACTCATACCCATGACCGTATCGGTGTCCGGCCTCCGGACACGTCACCCCACTGAACGGTTTTACCGGTCGGAAAGTCGATCGCGCCTCCTCCGAAGGGAGGAAATCGGGCGCCGGAGCGAACCAGAGTCCAAGAATCGGATCACTGGCGTCCATTCCGTACGGCGCCGGCAGCCGCTGGAATGGACACGTGCTGACGTCTAACGGATACGTACTGGATGAGCGCCGGCTGGGGGAGCTTGCGCCCGTACCTGATGCGGAGCGTGCTGACCGGGACGTACTGCGGGCGCGCCTGCAGCGGGACGGGTACCTGTACCTGACCGGCCTGCTGGACCCCGTGGTGGTGCTGGCGTTCCGCGAGTATTACTTCGGGCTCACGGGTGCCGCTGCGGACAGAGCGACGTACCGGAAGGTCTTGTTCGAACAGATCGTGCCCGGGCCGGAGTACGCCGCCTTCTGTGCGCAGCCGGCGCTCAAGGGGTGGTTCGAGTGGTTCCTGGACGGGGAACCGTTCCTGCACCGCCGCAAGATCATCCGGCAGACCGCTCCGGGCGAGAACGGCATCGGTACGGCGACGCAGGCGCACTACGACCTGGTGTACCTGCGCGGCGGCAGCGACCAGGTGCTGTCCGCCTGGATCCCGCTGGGCGACTGCCCGATCAGTCGCGGTGGATTGACGTATCTGGAGGGCAGCCACCACCGCGTGCTCGTCGAAGAGGCTGCCGGCCGGCTCAAGCGGCCCGCAGCCTCCATCACGGCCGACCTTCCCGCGCTGGCCATCGAGTACGACGCCAACTGGCTCGTCACGGACTACCGGGCCGGAGACGTCGTCGTCCACACCGCGCACACCGTTCACGCCGCACTGGACAACGTCTCCGAGGACATGCGGCTCTCGACCGACATCCGCTACCAGCGCGCCGACGACGCCATCGACACCCGCTGGCAGCACCACTGGCACGACCGCGACGGATTGTGAGCCTAGGGCTTCAGGAAGCGGATCGGGTCGCAGTGTTCGTGGTCGACCGAGTGTTTGACCATTGCCGGAGCTGGTGAGGGTGTGCTGCCGGCGGCCGCCGAGGTGGTGACCAGGCCGAGCAGCAGCACGGGCAGGCCGAGGATGGCGATGACGCGACGAATGTTCATGAGTCCTCCACTGAGTTCACCGTAGATCCGCGAACGGCCCTGTGGATATCCCCGGACCCGGCGAACCCGAACCGGGTATGTTCGCTGGCAGCAACTCGACTTGGGACAAGGGGCCAGGGATGACAGCAGGAAGCGACGAAGCGCAGGCGGTGCGCCCGCAGGACGATCTGTACCGGTTCGTGAACGGTGCGTGGCTCGCGGAGCACGAGATCCCCGCGGACAAGGCGATCCACGGTGCGTTCCACGCGCTCTGGGACACCGCCGAGCAGGACGTGCGTGCGATCGTCGAGAAGACCGTCGCCGCGGGGCACGCCGAGGGCAGTGAGCCGCGGAAGATCGCCGACCTCTACACCAGCTTCCTGGACACCGAGACGATCGAGCGGCTGGGCGCGGAGCCGATCGCCGAGCAGCTCGCGCTGGTGCAGGGCGTGACGGACGCGGCCGGACTGGTCTCGGTGCTCGGGCAGCTCGAGCTGCAGGGTGTCCCGGGCGTGTTCCACTACTGGGTCGACGCCGACGCCAAGCAGTCCGACCAGAACATCGTCCACCTGACCCAGGGCGGCCTCAGCCTCCCCGACGAGTCGTACTACCGCGAGGACAACTTCGCCGAGATCCGCACGGCGTACGTCGCACACGTGGCCAAGATGCTCGAACTCGCCGGCCTCGCGGACCCGGCCGGCGCGGCCGATCGGATCCTCGAGCTGGAGACCCGGATCGCCGGCGCGCACTGGGACCGGGTGAAGGAGCGCGACGTCCAGCTCACGTACAACAAGCTCGACCGGGCCGGGCTGGACAAGCTGATGCCGGACTTCGACTGGTCGAGCTGGCTGGCCGGTGCCGGCGTACCGGAGAGCGCGTTCGAGCAGGTCGTGGTCCGCGAGCCGGACTTCCTGACCGCGGCGGCCGCCGCCTTGCAGGAGGTCGACGTCGACCGGTGGAAGGAGTGGTTGAGCTGGCGGATCGTGCACAGCGCCGCACCGCTGCTGAGCCAGGCCTTCGTCGACGAGAACTTCGCCTTCTACGGCAAGAAGCTGACCGGTGCGCCCGAGCTGCGCGAGCGCTGGAAGCGCGGCGTCGCCGCGGTCGAGTCGGCGCTCGGCGAGGCGCTCGGCCGTCTGTACGTCGCGGAGCACTTCCCGCCGGACGCCAAGGCCCGGATGGTCGAGCTCGTGCAAAACCTGGTCGCGGCCTACCGGCAGCGGATCGAGGCGTTGGACTGGATGGGTCCGGAGACCCGGCAGCGGGCGCTGGACAAGCTCGGCACGTTCGTGCCCAAGATCGGGTACCCGGACGAGTGGAAGGACTACTCCGCGCTTGAGATCGACCCGGCCGACCTGTTCGGCAACGTCCGTCGCTCGGTCGCGGTGGAGACCGCGCGCGACCTCGACAAGCTCGGCAAGCCCGTCGACCGGAACGAGTGGCGGATGACGCCGCAGACCGTGAACGCGTACTACAACCCGCGGATGAACGAGATCGTCTTCCCGGCCGGCATCCTGCAGCCGCCGTTCTTCGGTCTGGACGCCGACGACGCCACCAACTACGGCGCGATCGGCGCGGTGATCGGCCACGAGATCGGTCACGGCTTCGACGACCAGGGCTCGCGCTACGACGCCGACGGCAACCTGAACGACTGGTGGACCGACGAGGACCGCGCCGCCTTCGAACAGCGCACCGACAAGCTCGTCGCGCAGTACGACGCCCTCGAGCCGGCCGAGGTCCCCGGCCAGAAGGTGAACGGCAAACTCACCCTCGGCGAGAACATCGGCGACCTGGGCGGCCTGTCGATCGCCTATGTCGCCTACCAGCTGTCCCTGGACGGCACCGAGTCCGAGGAAGAGCTGCAGGCCGGCGCGGAACGCTTCTTCGCTGCCTGGGCGCACGCCTGGGCGACCAAGACCCGCCCCGAAGAAGCCGCCCGCCGGCTCACCATCGACCCGCACTCACCGCCGGAGTTCCGTTGCAACGCCGTGGTGAAGAACATCGACGCGTTCCACACCACTTACAAGACAACGGAATCCGACGGCATGTGGCTCGCTCCCGAGGACCGGGTGCGAATCTGGTAGCGGCCGTCAAGGACCGGCAGCGGCCGGCAGCGGCCGTCGGGACGAGCAGGGCCGCGGCGGCCGAGCGGGTCCCCGGCGGCCGTCAGGGGTTGACCGGGGCGACAGACTCGCGCACGACGACCGGGCAGGGTAGCCAGGTCGGGTGGGTCGAGCGGTACCAGGTCTTGCTGCTGCTCTGGATCAACCGGGTCAAGGTGGCCACCGCCCAGGCGCCCATCTCGTAGTGCGGCAGGGCGACGGTCGTGAGCGCCGGATGGACGCTGCCCGCGATCGGCGCCTGGTCGTCGAACCCGACGATCGACAGGTCGTCGGGGACCCGCAGCCCGAGCTCCTGCGCGGCCCGGTAGGCGCCCATCGCCATCCGGTCGTTGTAGCAGAAGATCGCGGTCGGCCGGTCGGCCCGATCCAGCAACTCCAGACTGGCCGAGTAGCCGCCGATCGCCTCCGAGACCCCGGAGGCGATCAGCCGGTCGTCCTGCGGGAGGCCCGCCGCCGCGAGGCCGCGCAGGTAGCCGGCCAGCCGGCCCTGGGTGGCCGGCACGTCGATGCTCGAGTTCGCGAAGGCGATCCGCCGATGCCCGGAGTCGACCAGCAGCGCGACGAGATCGACCGCACCGCTGGCCTCGTCGGGCAGGACAGCCGGTACGACGCCCTGCTTGTCCAGGGCTCCTATCAACACCGCCGGTACCGCGCGCAGTTCGCGCGGCACCGACACCTCGTGGTGGAACACCGTGGCGTAGATGATCCCGTCGACCTGACGCTCGATCAGCGCCCGGGCGTCGGCGCGGCGGGCGTCCGCGCCGGCGTCCAGGTGCGAGTTGATGATCGCGAGCGTGAGGTTGTGCCGGCTCGCCTCCTCCTGCGCGCCGAGGATGATCCGGCCGGCGTGCGGGGTGGTGGCGATCTCCTCGGTGAGCAGCCCGATCATGTCCGAGGTCCGGGTGCGCAGGCCGCGGGCGAGCCGGTTCGGGGTGTACCCGAGGTCGCGCGCGACCGATCGCACCCGCTCGCGGGTCGCCTCGCTCGTCCGGGTGTGCGGCGTCTCGTTCAGTACGTGCGAGACCGTCGTCACGGACACACCGGCGGCGCGCGCGACATCGCGGATGCCCACCTTGGCCATGACCACCTCCTCCTCAGGCATCACTCGTCCCAGAGGCCGTGCTCCGGCCAGCGCCGCGGCAACCGCTCCTCGACCGGCGGCAGGTCGGCGTGCGGAGCGTGCTCGCCCAACTGGTACCAGTACGCGACGCTGGAGTAGTCGTTGCCCTGGTCGTTGGCGTGTCCGTGCTCGATCGACACCCGCAGGCTCTTCTCGAACCGGACCGGGTCCTCGATGTGCCAGCGGAACATGCTCCACAGCCCGAAGTGCTCCTGCGGGCTCGCGCCGAGCGTGATGCCGTGGTACGGACCGGCGTACTCGCCGCTCGGGAACCCCCAGGCCGCACCGAAGTAGTCCTCAGTACCGGTCCCGTGCAGCGACGGCGGCCAGACCTCGCCGTCGATGAAGAACATGTCGTCGCCTTCGCCGGGCCAGGTGAACACCTGGTTGGAGGCGTCGAAGTTGTCGATGCTGAGCACACAGCCAACGTAGTGCCCCTTGCCGGTCGCATCGAGGATGACGTAGTTGTCGTCGCCGGTCAGGTTCGTCCCGGGCAGATCCCACGGCGCCGGGTTCTCGAGGTCGCTGGTATGACGTACGGCGGTGGTCGGCTTCTCCTGCCGGTAGTACGCGTGGAACCGGGCGACGTCGTCCGGGATCGGTTCGGCGCTGAGCTCGTAGTCGACGTAGTAGAACAGGTTCTCGATCGGCTGGTCGCTCTCGTTGCGGATCTGGATCTTGGCATGGCTGCCGAACGGCATCGGGAAGTAGCTGTTCATCGCCGCCGCGAACGGGCCCTTCGGACCGCGCCGCGGGCCGAACACGGCGTTCAACGGCAGCGAGATGTAGTGCTTCGCGACCGCGTGCCCGACGCCGAAGAAGTCGCCGAGCGGGGCGCGGACGCTCGGGTTGTCCTCGCCGTCCCAGAACATCTCGATCACGAGCTTGCGCAGGTACTTCTCCGAGTAGCACCGGGTGGTGAGCCAGATGTGCTCGATCCGCCCGGCACCGGCGATGTCCGCGATCACGAACGTCTCGCCCGCGGGCACCACCGCGAAGTCCCGGTTGCCGCCGCTGCGGTCCCAGCTCGACTCGCGCCGCGACCGGCCGGACTTGACGTGCGCCAGGCCGCCGAGCGGGCTGTTGGGTTGCCAGAACTCCATAGAGATTCTCTTTTCTTCGAAGGGATGTCAGCCCTTGACCGCACCGAGGGTGAGGCCGGCGACGATGTGCCGCTGCAGGGCGAGGGTGAGCAGGACGACCGGGACCGAGTACACCGCCGAGAGCGCGGTCATCCCGCCCCAGTCCAGGCCGAACTGGGTCTGGAAGTTGGCGATCACGATCGGCGTGGTCTGCGCCCGCACCGACGTGAGCAGGAGTGCGAACAGGAACTCGTTCCAAGACGCGAGGAAGGCGAAGATGGCGGTCACCGCGAGTCCACCGGAGACGACCGGCAGCACGACGTACCGGAACGCCTGCAGCCGGCTGCTGCCGTCGACCTTGGCGGCTTCCTCGAGTTCGCCCGGAACCGCCTCGAAGAAGCTCGACATCAGCCAGATCGACAGCGGCAACGAGATCGTGGTGTGCGCGATCGCCAGGCCGATCGTGGTGTCGGAGATGCCGATCCGGCGCATCGTCTCGACCAGCGGCGCGCCGATCGCGATCGTCGGCACCATCCGGGTGATCAGTGCCGCGATCACGAAGATCCGGCCGCTCGGCGTCCGGTAGCGGGTGATCGCGTACGCCGCCGGTACGCCCATCAGCAGCGAGAACGCGGTACTGAGGACCGCGGTCGCGACGCTGTTGATGAGTGCCGGTACGACGCCTTCCTTGCTCAGCGCGGCGACGTAGTTGGTCAGCGTCCACTGCGACGGCAGGACGTGTGGAGGTACGGCGATCGCGTCCAGCGGCGTCTTGAACGACGTCAGCAACAGGTAGAGGAACGGAAAGCCGTAGAGCACCAGGACAGCGGCGAGCCCGGTCCAGAGCATGATCCGCGCCGGGCGGCGACGGGTTTCGAGACCGTTCATGCCTCCTCGCCTCCCGGCCGCCAGATGGCGAGAATCGCGATCGCGGCGACCACCAGCATCGCGATCAGGTACACGGTGCCCATCGCGCTGGCGAGGCCGGGATCCCCGTTCCGCGTCATCGTGCGGTAGATCAGTAGGCTGAGGGTCGTCGTACTGTCCTGCGGGCCGCCGTTGGTCTGGATCAGGATGATGTCGAACGCCCGGGCCGCGTCGATCCCGCGGACGATCAGCGCGACCGCGATCACCGGTCGCAGCAACGGCAGGATGACCCGGAACAGCAAGGTCGGGAACGGTACGCCGTCGATCCGGGCCGCCTCGATCACCTCGCCGGGCACGTTCTGCAGGCCCGCGAAGAGGACGAGCGTGATGAACGAGGTGGTCAGCCAGATATCGGGCATCGCGACCGAGAACAACGCGATCCGCGGGTCGCTCAGCCAGCCGATCTGGTCCGTACTGTGCAGCAGGCCGATCCGTCGGAGCAGTTCGTTGAGGATGCCGAAGTTGTCGATCAGCAGGAACCGCCAGAGCAGGCCGGCGACCACCGGAGCGACCATCAGCGGATACATGAACACGGTCCGGAACACGGTCGAGCGGTCGCCGAGCGCCGCGAAGAGCAGCGCGACGGCCAGGCCGAAGGTGAACTCGAGCGTGACCACGATGACCGTGTAGACGATCGTCCGCAGCGCGGCTCCTTGGAACGCCGTCGAGCCGAAGGCCGTGGCGAAGTTGCCGAAGCCCACGAACGTCCGCGGACCGCCGGCAATGGGGGAGATCTGGTAGAACGCGTTCGAGACGAACCTGACCAGTGGCCAGGCCACGAAGACGGCCAGGAACAAGGCGGCCGGGGCGATCAGTACGAGCGCGAACCGGCGGTCGTTGAGGCGCACAGGGGTGTCCTTCGGAGTCGTCTACTTGACGATGGCCTGGATCTGGGTTTTGGCCTGTTTCAGTAGGGCCGCGTTGTCCGCGCCCTTGACGACGGCCTTCTGCAGCATCGGTGTCAGCACGGTGGTGACGATCTGCTGCCACTTGGGGGTCGCCGGCCGGGCGATCGTCGCGGGGGACTTGAGCGTGGTGAGGATGGCCGGGTAGTTCTCGTGTCCGGCGACACCGGCCTGCGACTCGAACGCCGAGATCCGCGAGACAAGACCCAGCGAGGTCTTGATCGACAGGTCGTTGTGCTGGTAGGCGAACGCGATGAACTTCTTCGCCTCGGCCTGGTGACTCGTTGCCTTCGGCACCGACAGGTACCAGGCGCCGGGTACGCCGGCGATACCGCCCGGGCCGGCGATCATCGGCGCGACCCCGATCTTGCCCTTCACCGCGGCGTTGGCCGGCGTCTGCGTGTAGGCGTGTCCCCAGAACCGCATCATCGCGAGTTTCCCCTGGTAGAACAGGTTCTGCGCGCCGGCCCAGTCGAGCTGCGCGGCGCCCGGTGGCGCGTACGGCAGCAGGCTGGTGTAGAAGTTCAGCGCGGCCAGGTGGTCGGCGTCGTCGATCGTCACGTCGCCGCTCTTGGGGTCGAGGACCATCGTCTTCTCACCGGTCTGCGAGACGGTGGCGAGCCATTCGGTCTCGACGGCGCCCTTCACGTCCGTGCCGTACAGATCGGTCTGGCCGTCACCGTTGGTGTCCCGGGTGAAGAACGCGGCCACGTCCTTGTACTGCTTCCATGTGGTCGGCGGCACCAGCGGGTACCCGTACTTCGCCTGGAAGGCTGCCTTCTCCTTCGGGCTGCTGAACAGGTCCTTGCGGTAGTAGAGGATCTCGGAGTTCGTCCAGACCGGCATCCCGACGTACGAACCGCCGACCTGTGCCTCGGTCACCAGGCCCGGGAACAGGTCACCTTTCACGTCGCCGGTGAACAGGTCGTCGAGCGGCGACAGGCCGGCCGAGAACGCGCTCAACCAGATAGCGTCGAGCGCCGCGACGTCGAACGACGCCTTGCCGGCCCCGAGCGCGGTCTGGATCCGGTCGTAGAGGCCGTCGTACGGCAGCTCGACCAGGTCGACCGTCGTGCCGGTCTGCTTCTTGTACAGGTCCGCGATCGGCTGGAGTTCGGCCTTGCCGCCGCCCTCCACCAGGACCGTCAGCTTTCCGGCCGTACCGGCGGAACTTCCGCCGGCACCGCACCCGGCCAAGGCCACACTCGTCACGAGGGCGAGGCCGGCCGCGGCGGCCCGGAGACGACCGCTCGTGCTGCGAAGCTTCATCACTTCGACTCCGTTCTTCTGGTCAAACGTTTTGGCAAAACGTCTTGGCCGAAAGTGTTCACAGCGACGAGTCGCCCGGTCAACGCCAAAGTTCTGCCAAACAGTTGCCAAAACTTTTGGCACCGCGGACGACCTTGTCGCCGTCCGGCGGCGGTTCTACGGTCGGATCAATTCGGATCTGCCAAAACCTTTTGGCAATCTGTTGGAACCTGTGAAGGAGCCGCCATGAACTCCTCCGATCCCCTCTCCCGCCGGGTCTTCCTGGCCGCCGTGGCTGCCGTGAGCGCCGCGGGCTACGTCCAACTGCCGAGGACGCCGGCCGCCGCGGCCGTCGCCACGAACCCGGCGCCACGACCGCACAACACGCTCCTCGGCGTGCTCTGACCCTGCAGCTCACCCCACCAGAAGGGACGACCATGCCCTCCACGATCTACGACGTCACCACCTGGACCATCCCGAGCAGCCCGTCGACCACCGCCTACACCGACATCGGCGCGATCGTGAACAGCATCATCGCCGACATCAAGACCAACCAGCCGTCGCAGGCCTCCAAGCCGGGCGCGGTGATCTACATCCCGCCGGGCGACTACTCGCTGAAGACCCGGATCGTGATCGACATCAGCTACCTGCAGCTCAAGGGATCCGGCCACGGCTTCACCTCGACGAGTATCCGGTACAACGCCGGCAACACCTCTGCCTGGCACGAGATCTGGCCGGGCGGCAGCCGGATCCGGGTCGAGAACACCGACGGGAACGCCGAGGCGATCCTGATCAGCCGCAGCGGCGACCCGCGGCTCAGCTCGATCGAACTCCTGGACTTCTGCCTCGACGGCGTCTCGTTCACGCCGAACCAGAACAGCTATCTGAACGGCAAGTACGGCATCCGGTCGACCACCGCCACCGACTCGCTGCGGATCCGCGGCCTGGGGATGGTCTACCTGGAGCACGGGATCGTGATCACCGACGCCGACGCGCTGCACATCCAGGGCAACTTCCTCTGCGAGAACGGCAACTGCATCGAGCTGATCGGCTCCGGGCAGGCCAGCATGGTCAACGACAACATGATCGGCGCGGGCTACGTCGGCTTCTCGATCTTCGCCGAGAACCACTTCGGCCTGATCGTCTCCGGGAACAACATCTTCCCGCGGGGCAAGAGCTCGGTGCACCTGAAGAACTGCACGAACAACAACATCAGCACGAACCGCCTGCACGCCTTCTACCCCGGGATGATCCAGTGCGAAGGCGCCTGCCACAACAACCTGATCGGGTCGAACCACTTCCTCCGCGTCCCCGAGTC
Organism: Kribbella jejuensis; assembly: GCF_006715085.1. NCBI lineage: Bacteria > Bacillati > Actinomycetota > Actinomycetes > Propionibacteriales > Kribbellaceae > Kribbella > Kribbella jejuensis. The sequence goes on from NZ_VFMM01000002.1 coordinate 255,767, forward strand.
GTTCCCGGCGATGACCGGCTTCAACAACGGGCTGGCCGATCTCTTCGGGCTGATCCAGCTGAACGGCAGCGGCAACACGGTGGTCGGCAATCACTTCTCGTTCGACGTGCCGTCCGCGAACATCACGCCGTCCGGTGCGACCCCGACGATGGTCCTGGTGAAGTCGGGGAGCAACAACTACGTGGCGACCAACCACACGGCCGCGAACGTCGCCGTACACACGGTCGTCCTGGACGGATCGACCGTGAACACGAAGGTCCTGGACTGCGGTACGACCGCGGAGTTCCAGGCGCTGAGCGGAGCGACGTACGGCTTCCGAGCCACGCCATGACCCGCGTCGCTGCCTTCCTGGCGGCGGTTCTTGCGTTCACCGGGTTGACAGTGCTGCCGACCGCGACGGCCGGCAGCCCGTCGGACTATCCCGAGTACCCGTACGCCGCCACCGACTACACCGAACCGTTCCGCGGGCAGTTCCACTTCAGCCCGCAGAACGGATTCATGAACGACATCAACGCCCCGCTGTACTACCGCGGGGTCTACCACCTCTTCTTCCAGCACAACCCGCACGGACTCGGCTGGGACGCGGCGGTGCACTGGGGCCACGCGACGAGTACCGACCTCGTGCACTGGACGCAGCAACCGATCAGCCTCGAGCCGGGTGTGCAGAACGCCACTCTGTGGTCAGGGTCGGGCTGGGTGGACGTGAACAACGTGACCGGGCTCAAGACCGGGTCCGACGACCCGATCCTGCTCTTCACCAACACCGACGGTGTCAGCATCGCGTACTCGACCGACGGCGCGAAGACGTTCCAGATGTACAACGGTGGGGCGAAGGTGATCACCGATCCGGTCGAGAGCCGCGATCCGAAGGTGCAGTGGGATCCGCAGCACAACCGCTGGGAACTGGTGACGTTCCGGGCCGGGACGGGCGCCGCCTTCTACACGTCGACCAATCTGCTCGACTGGACGTACCGAGGCGCGTATTCGGCCGGCTGGTTCGTGGAGTGTCCTGACCTGTACCAGTTGCCGATCGATGGGAACACCAACAATCAGAAATGGGTCCTTCAGGACGCCAGCGGCGAGTACGTGATCGGGTCGCTCGACGCGAACGGACTGTTCGTCGCGGATTCGACGACCCAGCAGCGGATGGAGTGGGGCGTCTCGGGTGCGGCGTTCCCGCCGTCCACCTGGTACGCGTCACAGACTTTCAACCAGCTGCCGAACGGCCGGATCGTCCAGCTCGGATGGCAGCCGAGCAACGCCGGCGTGACCTGGACCGGCAACGCGTCGTTCCCGGTCGAGCTCGGTCTGAAGACGTACCCGGAAGGCCTTCGGATCACGCGCAATCCGGTGAGTGAGATCGCGGGCATCCGGACGTCGACCCAGACCTGGGGGACGCGCACGATCACGACGGCTCCGGCGACCGATCCGTTCACCGGGATCTCGGCCGACACCTACGAGATCAACGCCCAGTTCGACCTGACCGGCGCCACCGCGTAGGAGTTCGGCTTCCGGTTGCACGTACGTTCGGACGGTTCGAGCGATCGCACGGTCGCGTACGCGGTCGGGGCACAGACCCTGTACGGCGTGTCGATGCCACCGATCTCCAACCAGGTGACGATCAGGCTGCTGGTGGACCGCGGGCAACTCGAGGTGTTCGGCAACGGCGGGAAGACGGTTGTCAGCGACAACGTCTCGTTCGACTCCGCGCCCGGCAGCCTCAGGATCCAGCTGTACGCCGCCGGTGGTTCGGTCACGCTGTCGTCGCTCAGCTTCTCGCCGCTGACGTCGACCTGGACGCCTGCTCGCACCGGTACCGCTCCCGCCGGTGCGATCGTCTCGACCACTCGGCAGGATCTGTGCGTCGATCGTGATGTTGCCTCAGGCAACGGCCAGCTGTGGACCTGCCTGGCGAACTCGAACCAGACCTGGAGTCTCGACAGCCTCGGCCAGCTGCAGACGGGCGGTGTCTGCATGGGCGTGCCGGCCGGGCAGACGGCGAACTTCACCTTGGTGAACGTCACGACCTGCTCGGGCGACAGCAATCAGAAGTGGCGCCAGGGCAACTTCGGCAGCCTGATCAACCTGGCGTCCGGGCGTTGTCTCGACCTGCCCAACGCCGACTTCACCAACGGCCACCAGCTCCAGCTCTACGACTGCCTAGCAACCCGCAACCAAAGCTGGGTCGGCCCGAACTACACACCGGCCACCGGGAGACTCGTCTGGGGTACGACGTCGTCGTGCGCCGATCGTGACGTGGCGACGAACAAGGTCCAGATCTGGAGCTGCAACGGACTCGGCAACCAGACTTGGAGCCTCAATGCCGACGGCACCTTCACCTCGGGCGGGACGTGCATGCAACCTGCCGCGTCCTCGAACGGCTCGGGGGTGACGACTGCGTCATGCACTTCCCACGACACCGATCAACAGTGGAGCCGCTGGTCGAACGGACAACTGCGCAACGTCGCCTCCGGGCGATGCCTGGACCTCGATTCCGGTAACACCACCAACGGCCGTCAGCTGATCATCTGGGACTGCGTCGGCGGCCCGAATCAGACCTGGACCGGGCCCTCCTGATCCAGTGGGCGGGCACTCGGTCAGGGTGCCCGCCTTGGTTGTTCCTCGACACGTGGTTCGGGGGAGGCTTATCGTCCGGAGCATGCGGAGACCGTCGGAGTTCACGTCGCGACTGGTGCGGACCGCGGCCGCGGCGGGGGAGATGCCGGCGGTCGAGAGTGACCTGCGGCACGCGATCCTGACCGGCGACCAGCCGCCAGGGACGCCGGTACCGATCGACGAGGTGGCAGCGTTCTTCGGCGTCAGCGCGATCCCGGTCCGGGAGGCGCTGAAGACGCTGTTCGGTGAAGGTCTGGTCGAGCACCGCCCGCACGTCGGGTACCGGGTCGCCGAGCTCACGTTCCTCGAGTTCCGCGAGCTGTACGACGTACGCCAGGCGCTGGAGTCCGCGGCGCTGCGGGCGGCCGCTGTCGCCGCGACGGCCGCGGATCACGAGCGGATCCGCGCCGCGCACGTCGCGCTGGCCGGGACGGGCCCGGCCATGGGCGACCGCGAGTACGCCGCCGCGACCCGCAGGTTCCACTTCGCGCTGATCGAACCGTCGGGGATGCACCGGCTGATCCGGATGTACGAGACCGCCTGGAACATCACCGAGCCGGCCCGGCCGATGGCGCGCGTACCGGTGCACGAGCGGGCCGGGTTCTACACCGATCACGAGCAGCTGGTCGCGGCGTACCTCGCCGCCGACACCGAGGCGCTGGTCGCGGCGTCGGAGCTGCACTACGCCCACCTGAAGGCCGCGATCGCGGAGTTCGCCGACGACCCGGAATGCTTCGCTGATCCGGCCTGACAACGTCGGTTTCCTATATTTGCAAGGCAGGATCATATATTTGAGCGGAATCTCGAATTATTCCTGGCTTGGCCAAACCTTCGGGGTCTAGCTTTCCGTGCTACTCGGCCGCACGATCTTGCGCAGCGGCCCCGGCCCGGAGGAGCACCCGATGGCGACCGAATCCCGTGTACCCGACGACCTCGTCCAGGCGGCAGGCTATCCGGCGGAGCCGGCCGGAACGCTGGCGCCGCCGCCGCGCGACTACCATCCGCGGCTGACCAACCAGGACCTGGCACCGCTGAAGGAACAGACCTGGCGCAGCTACAACATCTTCGCGTTCTGGATGTCCGACGTGCACAGCGTCGGTGGGTACCTGACCGCGGGCAGCCTGTTCGCGCTCGGCCTGACCAGCTGGCAGGTGTTCGTCTGCCTGATTGCCGGGATCTGCATCGTCCAGTTCTTCTGCAACCTGGTCGCCAAACCGAGCCAGCAGGCCGGTGTTCCGTACCCGGTGATCAGCCGGGTCTCGTTCGGTGTCCTCGGCGCGAACATCCCGGCGATCATCCGCGGCCTGATCGCCGTCGCCTGGTACGGCGTCCAGACGTTCCTGGCCGCGGAATCGCTGAACATCGTGTTCCTCAAGCTGTGGCCGGCACTCGGCCCGTGGGCGGACGCGAAGGTACACGGGTTCGCGGGGCTGTCGGCGCTCGGCTACGTGAGCTTCGCGATCCTGTGGGTCGCGCAGGCCGCGCTGTTCTGGCGCGGCATGGAGACGATCCGCAAGTTCATCGACCTGGCCGGCCCCGCGGTGTACGTGACGATGCTGCTGCTCTGCGGGTACCTGCTGGTCAAGTCCGGCTTCCACATCGACCTCAACCTGTCCAACCACACCCTGACCGGCTGGGCCGCGATCGGCACGATGCTCAGCGCGATCGCCCTGGTGGTCTCGTACTTCTCCGGCCCGATGCTGAACTTCGGCGACTTCGCCCGGTACGGCAACAGCTTCAAGAGCGTCCGGCGCGGCAACTTCTGGGGCCTGCCGATCAACTTCGTCTTCTTCTCGCTGCTGACCGTGCTGACCGCCGGCGCCACGGTTCCGGTGTACGGCGAACTGCTGACCGACCCGATCAAGACCGTCGAGCGGATCGACAGCACGTTCGCGATCCTGCTCGGCGCGCTGACCTTCGTGACCGCGACCGTCGGGATCAACATCGTCGCGAACTTCATCTCGCCGGCGTTCGACTTCTCCCACGTCAGCCCGCAGAAGATCAGCTGGCGGATGGGCGGCATGATCGCGGCCGTCGGGTCGGTGCTGCTGACCCCGTGGAACTGGTACAACAACGACACCGCGATCCACTACACGCTCGGCATCCTCGGCGCGCTGATCGGGCCGCTGTTCGGGATCCTGATCGCGGACTTCTACCTGATCCGCAAGCAGAAACTCCTCGTCGGCGACATGTTCACGCTGGACAAGGACGGCGCGTACTACTACCGCAAGGGCTACAACCCGGTCGCGATCCGCTCCGTCATCGTCGCCGGGGTCGTCTCGGTCGCCTCGGTTCTCGTACCGCGGTGGATCGGCGAGGGCCTGTGGATCAGCGACTACAGCTGGTTCATCGGCTGCGGCGTCGGGTTCGCGATCTACACGGTCCTCGCGCGTCGCGCGGGCGTCGCCCAAGGGCAGGCATGATGCGGATCAAGGTCATCAATCCGAACACGACAGCGTCGATGACCGCGCTGATCGGCGACTGCGCCCGGGCCGTCGCCGGTCCGGGGGTCACCGTCGACGCGGTGAACCCGCCGCACGGACCGGCCTCGATCGAGAGCCACGCCGACGACGCGTACGCCGTACCGGGGCTGCTGCAGGAGATCGTCGACGGCGAGGCGGCCGGGTACGACGGGTACGTGATCGCGTGCTTCGGCGACCCCGGGCTGAAGGCGGCGCGGGAGCTCGCCCGCGGGCCGGTCGTCGGAATCGCGGAGGCCGGGATGCGGACGGCGGCGTACCTGGGCCGCGGGTTCAGCGTCGTCACCACGCTCGCCCGGACCGTTGGTCACGCCCAGGATCTGGCCGAGGAGTACGGCCTGGCGCGGCAGTGTCTCGGGATCCACGCGTGTGAGATCCCGGTGCTCGCCCTCGAGACCGATCCGCACGCCCGGTCCACGATCCTGCGCGCGTGCGAGGAGGCGCTCGCGCTGGACGGCTCCGATGCGATCGTGCTCGGCTGCGCGGGGATGGCCGACCTGTGCCACGACCTGTCGGCCGAGCTCGGGGTGAGCGTGATCGACGGCGTGGCGGCCGCGACCGCCACGGTCGAGCTGCTGGTGCGGATGCGGCTACGAACCGGCAAACTCGGCGAGTTCGCGCCGCATCCCCGCTACCAGGACGCCTAAGAAGCCATCCAGCTCTGCAGGCCTTCGATCGTGCGCGGCATGGCCTCGGAGAGGTTTTCCGGGGCGCCGTCGGTGATCAGGATGTCGTCCTCGATCCGGATGCCGATGCCGCGCAGGTCCTCCGGGACGGTGAGGTCGTCGGACTGGAAGTACAGACCGGGCTCGACGGTGAGCACGTACCCCGGCTGCACCGTCCCCTGCCGGTACTTCTCGTTGCGGGCCGCGGCGCAGTCATGGACGTCGAGGCCGAGCATGTGGCTGACGCCGTGCAGCGTGTACCGCTGGTACAGGCGGCTCTCCGGGTCGAGCGCCTCCTCGGCCGAAACCGGCAGCAGCTCCATCGCGTCGAGACCGTGGACGATGACCTCCATCGCAGCCTCGTGCCCGGCGCGGAACGACGCACCCGGGGTCAGCGCCGCGATGCCGGCGTTCTGCGCGTCGAGGACCAGCTGGTACAGGTCGCGCTGCCGCGGGGTGAACTCGCCGTTCACCGGCAGCGTCCGGGTGATGTCGGCGGTGTACAGCTGCCGGTTCTCCACGCCCATGTCCAGCAGCATCAGCGTGCCGTCGGTGACGGGACCGTCGTTCTCGATCCAGTGCAGCGTGGTGGCGTGCGGGCCGGCCGCGGCGATCGACGTGTAGCCGACGTCGTTCCCCTCGGCGCGGGCGCGGCGCCAGAACGTGCCCTCGATCCAGCGTTCGCCGTACTGCCGGACCTTGTCCATCTCGGCGAGGACGTCGGAGAAGCCGCGGTGCGTGATCGCGACCGCGTCCCGCAGCTGGTCGAGCTCGTACGCGTCCTTAACAAGCCGCAGCTCGGACAACGTCGCGGCGAACTCCCCGTCCTTCAGCTGGTCCGTCCGCGCGCCGCTCAGCAGCGAGGCGATCGACTCGTCCTCGTCCCTGCGGACGCGGGTCGGTACGTCGCCCTTCAACGCGTCGGCCAGCTGGTCGACGTGCCGGGTCTCGATCCCGAACTCCTTCGCGGTCTCGGTCAGCGACGGGCGGCGGCCGGCCCAGAGTTCGCCGTACATCCGGTCGCGCCAGAACTCCTCGCCCTGGGCGCGGTCGGCGCGCGGGCGGAAGTACAGCACGGAGTCGTGGCCGGTGGTGCCGTTCGGCTCCAGCACCAGGACCGCGTCCGAGGTCTGGTTGCCGGTCAGCCACACGTAGTCGGTGTGCGGGCGGAAAACGTAGTCGGTGTCGTTCGAGCGGACCTTGTAGGTGCCGGCCGGGACGACCAGGCGCTCGCCGGGGAACGCCTGCGAGAGCGCGTCCCGGCGCTTCGCCGCCCACACCCCGACGTCGGCCAGTGACAGGTCGTGCCGCTCGGAGTCGGCCCACCCCGAGTTCATGAACGCGCGCAGCTTCGGGCTCGGCTCGTTGTCGTGCGACGCGGTCTTCGGCCCAGCGGTGTTCTCGGCGGCGTTCTCGGTCATCGGTGACCAGTCCTCATCTCTGCGCTACGGGTGCAGTCGGTCCCCGCGCAGCGTGCTGCTGTCCGGCAGTTCTTCGGCGGGGTCGGAGCTAATGCGGGTGATCGCATTGTGCTCGTCCACGAAGACTACGCTCGGCTCGAAGACCTTGGCCTCGGCGGTGTCGAACATCCCGTACGCGATCAGGATCACCAGGTCGCCGGGATGGATCAGGTGCGCCGCCGCACCGTTGATCCCGACGATCCCGGTGCCGCGCGGTCCCTCGATCAGGTACGTCGACAGCCGCTGCCCGTTGGTGACGTCGACGATGTCGACCTTCTCACCCGGCAGCAGGTCGGCCGCGTCCATCAGGTCGGCGTCCAGTGTGCACGACCCGACGTAGTCCAGGTCGGCCTGCGTCACCGTCGCCCGGTGCACTTTCGACTTCATCATTTCCCGCCACATGAGCCGTCATGATCCGGCGTCCCCGGGCAGGTTGTCAGTGGCCGCAGTCACGTCGGACCTTTTCACCAGGATCGAATCTTGGGGCAGTCGGCAACTTTCCGTACCGGTGCGGTGTCTCAATCGGTGCGCTGCCGACGGGGGAGCGCCTGACTGAGGGGATCGGGAAGATGAAGCGGTACGGCGTGATGGCAGGGGTCGCAACGGGGGTCGCGGCGCTGGCGGCGGCGGGGAGTGTGTTGCTGGGGACGACACAGCCGAGCAGCGCTGCGGTGACCCAGCAGCCGGTCAAGTTGACGGCTGCCCAGAGCAGTACGTCGATCACCTTCGTGAAGCGGTACTTCGAGCGCAAGTACCCGCACGGGTACCTGTCGAACGCCGTACTGCCGAAGACCTGGCGTGAGGTGCACATCGGGCCGCACGAGACCCGGTTCGACGACACCGCGCACAGCCGGATGATCCGGTTCAACACGTGGTGGGGCCCGGAGACGCCGCAGAGCGCGCTGAAGCGGAAGGTGGCCGCGCTCAAGGGGACGCGTGGCCTGCACATCGTCGGTACCTCCACGGTCGGCATGCCGTCCACCGCGGGGCAGGGACGGCTGACCGTGAGCACGATCGTCTACACGTACAAGAGCGGCAGCACGACCCGCTGGGTGGCCACCCGGTACGTCGCCCAGAACGGACAGAAGCTGGCCGACGCCGAGATCACCGTCGCGGGCCGCCCCACCGACAGCAAGACCCTGGCCCTCGTCCTGAACAAGGCAACTCAAACCCTGGTCATCACACCCTGACGCGGCTCGTCGGCGGGCGGGCGGCGGAGCGAGTCGCCCTCCACGTCGACGTTCGGGAGCAGGCGGTCGAGCCAACGGGGGAGGTACCAGGCGCGGCGCCCGAGCAGGGCCATCACCGCCGGTACGACGGTCATCCAGTACCCGCTGGTGAGACGAGCGCTCGATCCGAACCTCCGGTCGCGGCTATATCAACACGCAGACCTCGGCTATATCAACGGAAGAATTCCGGCTGGATCAACATAGAACCAGCGGCAGATTCAACACTCGTGTGCCATACTCGGTCCATGGCACAAGGGCTGCAGTCGCCGATCGGGCGAATTCTGCCGCGGCGCGCGACCGCCGCGGTGACGGACGCGCTCGGGGACACACGCGTGGTTCTCGTGAACGGCGCGCGGCAATGTGGCAAGAGCACGCTGGTCGCGCAGATTGCTGCTGAACACGGAGCCCAGTGGCGGAGCCTGGATCGCGCGACGACGCGACAGGCAGCGACGTACGACCCGACCGAGTTCGTCGCCGATGCCGACCCCATGGTCATCGACGAGGTGCAGCGGGTGCCGGAGTTGCTGCTGGCGATCAAGGAGGCGGTCGACACCGACCCCAGGCCAGGTCGATTCCTGCTGACCGGATCGGCGCGGCTGCTCGGCCTGCGCGGATTGCCCGACGCGCTGCCCGGTCGGATGGAGACAATCGAACTGTGGCCGCTGTCCCAGGGGGAGATCGGCGAGCAGCCGGACGGATTTGTCGACGCGGTCTTCGCACTGGGACCTGAGCTACGGCACAGTTCGACCGAGACGCGGCCCGGTTACATCGAGCGGATCACCCGCGGAGGCTTCCCTGAAGCGGTGGCGAGAACCGCTCGCCGACGAGAGCGGTTCTTCGATTCCTATGTCGCGGACCTCATCAACCGCGATGTCCTCCAATTGTCCGAGATCGAGCGGGGGCCGGAGATGCGTGCGCTCACGCGGCTCGTCGCCGCGCGGTCCGGGCAGTTGCTGGTACCAGGTGCACTGGGCAACGATCTCGGCCTGCCGCAACCAACCGTCAAGCGCTATCTCGGTTTGCTCGAGGAGGTCTTCCTGATCAAGCGGATCCCCGCCTGGTCGCGCAACCTGAACACTCGGGCCGTCGGGACCCCGAAAGTTGCGATGGTGGACTCCGGGATCGCGGCCAACCTGCTGGGGATGGATGCCGAAAGTCTCCGACGGCCGGACAGGCCGCTGGGAGCGCTGCTCGAAGGATTTGTGGCGATGGAGATCGCCCGCCAGCTGAGCTGGTCGAAGCAGCGCGCAGAGCTGTACCACTACCGCACGAGAGATCAGGTCGAGGTCGACATCGTGCTCGAGAACCGACAGGGCCAGGTCGTTGCCATTGATGTCAAGGCGGCCTCGACAGTCAAGGCCGAGGACTTCCGGGGAATCCGGCATCTCAGCACTCGGCTCGGCGCGGACCTAGTGGCCGGCATCGTGCTCTACACCGGTCAGCAGACCTTGCCTTTCGGTCCCCAGTTCCGGGCTGTGCCCATCAGCGCGCTGTGGGAGACGGCTCAGGTCGGTTAGATTGCTGAGGCTTGGACGGCTAGTTCTCGTAGGGCCTCGTAGCGGGTGCGGAGGGTGGCGATTCGGTCCACGTCGTCCGGGGTTGGGGTGAGGTGTTTGCCGCCGGGGGCGGGGGACAGGCCGAGGGCTACTGCGGCGGCGCCGCGGGCGCCGACCTCGGGCTCGGCGCAGACTGTCGTCGGTCGGGCGAACGTGGCTGTCAGGCAGCGGCGCCACCACTCGGACGCGTCGATGCCGCCGCCGCCGAGGACGACGTCCAGCTTGCGGTTGAAAAGTGCGTCGAGCTGACGGAGGCCCCGGTCGATCTCCAGCGAGGCGCCCTGGAGCGCGGCCGCGAGCAGGTCGGCGGGGTTGTCGTCGAACGAGAGCCCGAAGTACACCCCCGAGCCGCCCGGTACGTTGGCGGGTGGCCGGGTGCCGGCCATGAACGGGATCGCGATCGCGTGCGTCCCGCCGAGCTCGACGCCGAGCGGTTCGTCGGACTGCAGCCGCAGTACGCCGGTCAGCCACGCATGCAGGTTGCCGGCGGCCGAGTACGCCACGCCGGTCACCGCGCGCTTGTCGTCGACCCGGTACCGCCACAGCTCCCACGGCAGCTCCGGCGAGTTCTCGATCGGGTGCACGACCCGTACGGCCGCCGACGTACCGACCGTCACCGCGGCGGTGCCCACGTCGTACCCGCCGGTGCCGACGTTCGACGCGGCGCCGTCGCCGGTCGGCGGATGCACGGGTACGCCGACCAGCCCGGGCCAGCGGCGCTCGTACTCCTTCGACAACCGACCGGTCCACCCGGTCGGCACGATCGGCGGCAGCCGGTCCGCGGTCACGCCGGCGATCTCCAGCGCCTCGGCGTCGTACGCTCCGGTCGCGAGATCCAGCGTTCCGGTCCCCGACGCGACCGACACCGACGTCACCCGCTCACCGGTCAGCCGCTCCAGCACGAGATCGGGCAGACCGGCGAAGGCCGCGGGCGAGTCGGAGGCGAGCAGCCACGGGATCCGGCGCGTCCAGTACAACCGGTGCAACCACGTCCCGGTCCGGGCGTGGAACGCCTGCTCGTCGAACGACGTACTGAGACCGATCTCCACCGTGCGCGTGTCCGCCCAGGTGATCACCGGCGTCCGCGCGGCCCCCTTGTTGTCCAGGGCAACGATCGAGTGCCACTGCGAGGACAGCACGATCGAGCCGATGCCGCTGAGGTGCCCGTTCTGCTCGAGCTCGTCGAGGCAGCCGAGCAGGCCCTCGACGTACTCGTGCAGGTCCAGCGTCGCCGAGCCGTCGTGCCCGTACGCCGGGGAGATCTTGTGCCGGGCCAGTGCGCCCGGGATCGGGGACGCGTCGGACTCGCGCAGTACCAACGCCCGCGCGGACGACGTGCCGAGATCCAGCGCCAGGATCCGCCCGTCACTCCTCGTCATGCAGCGCCTTCAGGAAGGCCTGCGCCCAGACGTTCACGTCGTGCGCCGCGAGGTGCTTGCGCATCGCCTTCATCCGCCGGCCGAGCTGCCGTTCGTCGGTGTTCATCGCGTCGACAATCGTGTCCTTCATCCCGTTGATGTCGTGCGGGTTCACCAGGAACGCCTGCCGGAACTCGTCCGCCGCTCCGGCGAACTCGCTCAGTACCAGCGCCCCGGTGTCGTCGTACCGCGTCGACACGTACTCCTTCGCCACCAGGTTCATACCGTCCCGCAACGGCGTCACGACCGCAACGTCGGCGGCCCGGAACAGTGCCGCCATCTCGGTCCGCGAGTACGAGGTGTGCAGGTAGTTGATCGCCGGCGTACCGATCCGGCCGTGCTCGCCGTTGATCCGGCCGACGAGCAGCTCGATCTCGTCACGCAGCACCCGGTACTGCTCGACCCGTTCCCGCGACGGCGTGGCGACCTGGATGAAGACCGCGTCGTCGACCGAGACCCGCTTCTCGTCCAGCAGCTCACCGAACGCCCGCAGCCGCTGCCGGATGCCCTTGGTGTAGTCCAGCCGGTCGACGCCGAGCAGGATGTGCTCGGGGTTCCCGACCTCTTCGCGCATCTCGGCGGCGCGGGCGGTGGTCTCGGGCTGGCGGGCCAGGCTCTCGAGTTCGTTGACGTCGATCGAGATCGGGAACGCCTTCGCGCGCACGATCCGGTCGTCGGGCAGGTGGATCCGGTCGCCGCGGGTGCGCAGGCCCATCCGGTTGCGGGCCAGCCGGGCGAAGTTCGACGCGGCACCGGGCCGCTGGAACCCGACCAGGTCGGCGCCCATCAGCCCGTCCAGGATCTGCCGCCGCCACGGCATCTGCGCGAACAGCTCGGTCGGCGGGAACGGGATGTGCAGGAAGAACCCGATCCGTACGTCCGGACGCAGCCGGCGTAACATCGCCGGTACCAGCTGCAGCTGGTAGTCGTGCACCCACACGTCGGCGTTGTCGTCGGCGGCCTCCGCGGCGGCCTCCGCGAACCGCCGGTTCACCGCGACGTACGACTCCCACCACTCACGATGGAACTCCGGCGCCACGATCACATCGTGGTACAGCGGCCAGAGCGTCGCGTTCGAGAAGCCCTCGTAGTACAGCTGGACGTCCTCGGCGGACAGCATCACCGGGACCAGGTGCATCCCGTTGTCGTCGAACGGGTCCAGCTTCTCGTCGGGGCTGCCGGTCCAGCCGATCCAGGCGCCGTGGTGGCGCTGCATCACCGGGGCCAGCGCGGTCACCAGGCCGCCGGGGCTGCGCCGCCAGGCGGTGCTGCCGTCGGGCATCTCGATCCGGTCGACCGGTAGCCGATTGGCCACCACTACGAAGGAACTCCTGCCGTTCGGCCGGGTAGCCGGTGTAGCCGGTGTAGGCATGGTCAGCGTCATCCACTCAGGTCGTCGTCGTCACCGGGGTAGCGGACCCCGATCTGGCTCCGGGTCTCGTCGAGCAGTTCGAGAATCTCGAGCGTGCCGGCGTGGGGAAGAGCCGGAACCTCGATCAGTCCCTGGCGCAATGCACGCATAACGTCTGCTGCTTCATAGTGGTACCCACGCCCATGCACGGAGACGTCGATCCGCTCCGTTCCGGAAGCAGTCGTGCGCAGGTAGTACTCGGGGTGGTGGAACCGGTGCGGGAGCTGCAGATTGCCCTCCGGCCCGCTGATCGACGCGACCCACGGGTTCTGCGAACGCAGGCCGCAGGTCAGCGCGGCGACCGCGCCGGACTCGTACCGCCAGGCCATCGCGACGTTGAGGTCGACGCTGTCCTCGTTCAGAGAACCGACCGCCTTGATCTCGGTCGGTCGTCCTAGAGCCATGGAGGCGAACGTCATCGGATAGATGCCGCCGTCCATCAGCGAGCCGCCCCCGAGCGCGGGATCGAGCAGGCGAGCAGGCAAGGAGTCCTTGTGGAACGCGAAGTCCGCGACCACCTGCTGTGGTTCGCCGATCGCCCCGGACCGCAGGTCCTCGAACAGGGTCTGGATGACCGGGTTCGTCCGCATCCACATCGCCTCGGCAAACAGCACCTTGTTCTCGTCCGCGACCGTGATCAGGTCGCGGGCCTGTTTGGCGGTGAGCGTGACCGGCTTCTCGCACAGTACGGCGATACCGGTCTGCAGGGCGGTCCGGGCGATCGCGTAGTGCTGCGGGTGCGGCGTACCGATGTAGATCACGTCGACCTCGCCGGAGTCGATCAGCCGGCGGTAGTCGTCGTACGCGTGCCGGATCCCGAACTCGGCGGCGAACCGGTCCGCGCTGGCCTGCGAGCGGGACGCGACGGCGGTGGCGACGGCGTCGTCCGCGAGCAGCGCGAGGTCGTGCGTGAACTGCGTCGAGATGTTGCCGGTCGCAACGATTCCCCACCTGACGCGATCTATACCCACTGGCTGAACTCCGGGCTCGGGAACGGGCCGTCGGCAGCGATTCTCGCCGTTTCGAAGGCGTGAGCCAAGCGAATGAGCGTGACCTCACTTCGCGCCGTCCCACTGATCGTCAGCCCGACCGGCAGACCGGACACCATTCCCGACGGGACCGAGAGCAGCGGATACCCGGCCAGGGCGGCGTGGGACGAGGAGCTGCCCAGCACGTGGTCGCCGTTCACCAGGTCGATCGCCCAGGCCGGTGAGTACGACGGACAGACCAGCGCGTCGAGCTGGTTGTCGCGGAGCAGGTTGTCGATCCCGTCCCGGCCGGCGCGGAGCGCGGTGAGGCGCGCGGCGACGTACGCCGGGGAGTCGAGACCCTCGGTCTCGGCGGCGCGTTCGAACAGCTCCTGCCCGAACCACTGCAGCTCCTGGTCTGCATGCTCCTTGTTGAACGCGATCAGGTCATCGAGGGTGCGCGGACCGCCAGGGGCGCGGGTCGCGAGGTACGCGGCCAGGTCGACCTTCAGCTCGTGGGAGAGCACCTGTAGCTGGTCCTCGTCACCACCTGGTGTCGGCAACGACAGGTGATCGACCAATGTGGCGCCGCACTGGCTGAGCAGCTCCAGCGCTCTCTCCGTGACCTGGTCGAGCCCCTTGGAGTAACCCCAGAGAGGACCCCGCGGTACGCCGATGCGCACGTTGCTGAGGTCGGTGCCACGGCAGGCCTCGGTGTAGTCCGTCTGGCCGCCGGTCAGTACCGAGAGCAGGGCCGCGGTCTGCTCGACGGTCCTGGTCATCGGTCCGGCGGTGTCCTGCGAGTGGGAGATCGGGACGATGCCCTGCTGCGGGATGAGGCCGACGGTGGGCTTCAGGCCGACGACCCCGTTCAGCGCGGCGGGGCAGACGATCGAGCCGTTGGTCTCGGTGCCGATGGCGAAGTCCGCGAGGCCGGCGGCGACCGCCGCGCCGGAGCCGGACGAGGAGCCGCCGGGCGAGCGGTTCAGCGCGTACGGGTTCCGGGTGAGGCCGCCGTACGCGCTCCAGCCGGACGAGGACGACGAGCCGCGGAAGTTCGCCCACTCGCTCAGGTTGGTCTTGCCGAGGATCACGCAGCCCGCCTCGCGCAGCCGGCGTACCAGCGGGGCGTCCTGCGGAGGCGGCGGCTGGTCGGCGAGCGCCAGCGACCCGGCCGTGGTCGGCAGGTCGGCCGTGTCGATGTTGTCCTTGACCAGCACCGGTACGCCGTGCAGCGGGCTGCGGACCCGCCCTTCCGCACGCTCCGTGTCGAGGCGGGCGGCGTCGGTGATCGCGGCGGGATTCGGCGTGCAGACGGCGTTCACCAACCGGTCGACATCCCCGATCCGCCCCTGCAGCTCCTCCACCAGCGCCACGCAGGAGTGGTGTGAGCTCACTTGAACGATCCTGCCAGAGTTGTAGAGGTCCGGTTGCTTCGTCAGCGACACGCCTCGTGTCGGTCGTCGGTGAATGACATTGCTGTTGTTCAACACGTACAGTGGCAGGCGGACGGACGATCACCGACCGCACAGGAGTCAGCAGCAGATGGACAGCGCCAACGCCAGCTCTCCCGGCCCCGCCGAGGCTGCGCCGCCGGTCCTCGAGGGGCTCTCCGAACGGGACGGCCAGATCCTCGCTTTCGAGCGGCACTGGTGGAAGTACGCCGGCGCCAAGGAGCAGGCGATCCGGGACCAGTTCCAGATGTCCGCGACCCGGTACTACCAGGTCCTGAACGCGCTCATCGACCGGCCCGAGGCCCTCGCGCACGACCCGTTGCTGGTCAAGCGCCTGCGCCGCCTCCGCGCCGCCCGCCAGCGCGCCCGCTCCGCACGCCGCCTGGGCATCGAGGTCTGACACATGTTCCGCCGCCTTTGGGCGTGCTTGGCTGCCCCACGTCCGCGGGGTGAGCGAGGGCAGGTGCTGTCGTCCCTGGTCGCCGTGGGCGCGGTCGTCGCGATCGTGGCCGGGCTGCTCGTGCTGTTCGGCACCCGCGGGAACGACAGCAAGGCCGACGAGAAGCCGGCCGCGGCGAGCAAGCCCTCGTCGTCGAGTGGACCGTCGACCGCGGCGGCCAGCATTCCGCGACCTTCCGAGAAGCCGTCCGAGACGCCTTCGGAGAAGCCTTCCGAGAAGCCGCCTGTGACGTCGGCCACTGTGCCGTCGTCGCAGCCCACCAAGGCACCGTCGACAACCGAGCCCACGCAGCCGCCGGTGACCACGACACAGCCGACGCAGCCGGTGACGATTCCTGCCGAGGAGCGGCCGGCGATCGAGGTGTACAACAACACGCCGCGCAAGGGTCTCGCCGACTCGGTCGCGATCCGCGCCCGGCAGGCCGGCTGGACCGTGGCCGGCTCGCCGGACAACTGGCACGGCAAGGTCGCCGAGAGCACCGTGTACTACCCGCCGGGGATGCTCGACGCCGCCAACCAGCTCGCCCACGACCTCGGCGTCGGCCGGACCAAGGGTGCGCTCGACAACATGAAGAAGGATCGCCTGACCGTGATCCTGACCTCGGACTATGCAGGATGACGGCAGCATGAATGCTCCGGTCATCCGGACCGACGCCGGGCACGAGGGCTGGGAAGCCATCGTGTCGGACCCCGCGTCGGCGGTGATCTCGACGGACTTCGACGGCGTACTCTCCCCGCTGGTCGAGGATCCGTCCCGGTCCCGCCCGGTCGAGGGCGCGCTGGACGCGCTGGCCCGGCTGGCGAGATCGGTGAACCAGGTCGCGATCGTCACCGGCCGGCCCGCACTGGTCGCCACCGAACTCACCGGCGTCAGCGGCCACCCCGGCCTCGGGCGTCTGGTCGTACTCGGCCACTACGGCCTGGAGCGCTGGGAAGCATCGACCGGCAAGGTGACCAGCGAACCGGTACCGCCCGGGGTCGCGACGGCCCGCGACCGGTTGCCCGGTCTGCTCCGCGAGGCCGGCGTACCGGACGCGTTCATCGAGGACAAGGAAAGCTCGCTGGCTGTGCACACCCGCCGGCTGGACGACCCGGGCGGGGCGTTCGAGCTGCTGCGTGGCCCGTTGACCGCGCTGGCCGCGGAGACCGAGTTGCGGCTGGAGCCCGGCAACCTCGTCCTCGAGCTCCGTCCGCCCGGGATCGACAAGGGCGTCGCGATCCGCGCTCTGCTCGCGTCGACCGGTGCGCGGTCGATCCTGTACGCCGGCGACGACCTGGGCGACCTGGCCGCGTTCCGGGCGATCGAGGCGGAGCGCGCCACCGGGCTGAGCGCCGTACTGCTCGCGACCCGGTCCTCGAACGCGACCGAGCTGATCGACGCCGCCGACATCGTGGTCGACGACCCGACCGGCGTGGTGACCGTCCTCACGGCCCTTTCGGACGCGATCGCAGCACGCTGAACGCCTGCGTCACGGTCTTCCCGATCGGTTGGACCGGGCGCTCGACGTACCCGCCGTCCTTCAGGTTCGCCAGCCGCTCGAACGGATTCCGCGAGGCCGGATCGCCGGTCAGCAGGAACGAGACGAGCACGCCGACGACGTACAACGGCAGCATCGGCAACCCGACCAGGCAGAAGTACTGCCACGAATGCCGCTCCTCGTGCCGAACGAGCGCCGCGTCGTCGAAGTACTCCCGGCCGTGCTTGCTCAGGACGACATTCCCGATCGTGAACGCCCCCGCCACCGGAAACCCGAGCTTGTACCCGTTCGCAAAGAACAACCCCCGCGGCCCCCGACTGAACCGAGCCCGCCCCAACACCCCGACCAGCCCACCGGCAAACGTCGACAGATTGACGAAGTTCCCCACCAACTTCACCCACTGCCAGCCGGTCATAGCTCAGTATCAAGCCGATGTCGCGATGTCGCAATTCTTAGGACAGACCGGATAGTATGTCCTAAGAATTAAGACATCGAGACATCGGGGCCTGATGACGATCTACCGCACGCCGAAGCCGGACCTCGAGGATCAACAGGTCCTCCAGCAGATCCACGCGTACCGGTCTGAGCTCGCCGACGTGCTTCGGATGCCGCGGCGATGGGTCGGTGGGCTGCGCCGGAGCATGCTGGCCAGGGCGATTCAGGGCTCGAACAGCATCGAGGGGTACGACGTCAAGCTCGACGACGCTGCCGCCGCGCTCGACGACGAGGAGGCGTTGAGCGCCGACGACCGGACGTTCGCCGAGATCCGCGGCTACCGGCAGGCGCTTGGCTACGTCCTGGCGATGGCGAAGGACCCGGACTTCCGGTTGGACGTTTCAGTCGTTCGGGGCATGCATTTCATGATGCTCAGCCATGACCTGTCGAAGAGTCCGGGGAGCTACCGGCAGGGCGTCGTCTACGTCCACGACGAGGCCAGCGGAGCGAATGTCTACGAAGGGCCGCCTGCGGAGGACGTGCCCGGCCTGGTGGCGGAGTTGACCGACGGCCTCGCGGACGGTGGTTCGGCGGACCCCCTGGTGCAGGCCGCGATGGCACACCTGAACCTGGTGATGATCCATCCGTTCCGGGACGGGAACGGACGCATGGCACGGGCGTTGCAGACGCTCGTCCTGTCCCGTGGCGGAATCGGCGAGCCGGCGTTCTCCAGCATCGAAGAGTGGCTCGGCAACAACACCGAGGAGTACTACTCCGTGCTCGCGGCAACCGGCGCCGGCGCCTGGCGTCCGGATCGCTCGGCGGCCCTGTGGGTGAAGTTCAACCTTCGGGCGCATCACATCCAGGCGCAGACGGTACGACGGCGATATCGCGAGGCCGGGAAACTCTGGCAGGCGTTCGACGAGCTGATCGAGCAGCACGGTCTGGCCGAGCGGGTCGCCGATGAGCTCTTCGACGCGTCACTGGGCTTCCGGATGCGGCGCGCGACTTATGTGCGCCGTGCGGGCATCGAGGAGCGAACCGCAACACGTGATCTCGCCCGGCTGACCGAGCTCGGGCTGCTGCGCGCGGTCGGTGAGACGAAGGGCAGGCACTACGTGATGGGCCAGGCGCTGGCGGACGTAGTACAGAGCGTGCTCTCGCGCCGCGACGCGATTGTCGACCCTTATCCCTGGATGCGCGAGCGTTTGGCGTCGGCGCCCAGACCGATCCACTAGTTGTCGGTGGGGTGGGTAAGACTTGGCGGGTGAGTTCGGTGGTGCGGGTTTGGCGGGCTGGGCGGGTGGTGGATCCGCACTCGGTGATCGGCGGGTTGCGGAAGGGGCCCGGGGATCCGGCGTACGTGTTCGATGCGGAGCGGCGGACGGTGTGGCGGGCGACGCGGACTCCGGACGGGCCGGTGTTGCTGCGGTTGACGCCGTACGCCGGGGCCGTCGAGGCGGAGGCGTGGGGACCTGGCGCCGCGTGGGCGCTGGACGGCGTACCGGAGCTGCTCGGGGAGCGGGACAGCTGGGACGGGTTCGAGCCGTTGCCGCAGCACCGGGTGCTGGTGGACGCGGCGCGGCGGTTTCCGCATCTCCGGGTGCCGCGGTCCCGGGCCGTGTTCGAGGCGATGGCGGCCGCTGGGATCGAGCAGGTGGTGACCGGTAAGGAGGCGTTCCGCGCGTGGCGGCTGCTGCTGCGTGAGTACGGCGAACCCGCGCCCGGGCCGAACCAGCAGGGCAATCGGGTGCTGATGGTGCCTCCGTCGCCGGAGGAGTGGCGGCAGATCCCGTCCTGGCAGTTCCTGCGGGCCGGCGTCGAGAACCGGCGGTCGCGGGTGGTGCTGACCGCGGCGGCCCGGGCCCGTGCCTTGGAGCGGACGCTCGAGCTGACCGACGGCGCGGAGATCGAGCGGCGGCTGCGGTCGCTGCCCGGTGTCGGCGTGTGGACGGCGGCCGAAGTACGGCAGCGGGCGCACGGTGACGCGGACGCGTTCTCGTTCGCGGACTACCACGTGTCCCGGAACGTCTCGTACGCGCTGATCGGCGAGGAGCTCGACGACGACGGCACCGCGGAGCTGATCGAGCCGTACCGCGGGCACCGGTTCCGCGTCCAGCGCCTGATCGAGCTCGCCGGCGTCGGCCACCCCCGCTTCGGTCCGCGCAAGGCGCTCCCGACCCACACGCCGGGTGCGACGCATCGTCTGAGGTAGCCGTGGGCACCGGTTCCGCACAATGATCATCAGCGGGGACGGGCTGTATCTCGTCGCGGGCCTGGCGTTGCTGCTCGGCGCTGTGCTGCCGCGACTGCTCCGGCGGTACGCCGTCTCGGCGCCGATGGCCTTCGTCGCCGCGGGACTGTTGCTCGGGCTCGGCGTAGATCGGTCGCACCTCAGCCCGATGATCGAACCGGAGCTCACCAAGCACCTCGCCGAGCTGACTGTCATTGTCGCGTTGATGGGCGTCGGCCTCGCGATCGACCGGCCGATCAGCCTGCTGACCTGGTCGGTCACGTGGAGGCTGCTGTTCGTCGCGATGCCGGCCGGGATCGCCGCACTGACGGGCGTCGGCTGGTTGCTCGGGCTGGCCCCGGCGACCGCCTTGCTCCTGGCGGCCGTGCTCGCGCCGACCGATCCGGTGCTCGCGTCCGACGTACAGGTCGAGGGCCCGACGACCGGCGAGGACGCGGAGCTCGACGAGGAGGACGAGGTGCGGTTCGCCCTCACCTCCGAGGCGGGGCTGAACGACGGGATGGCGGCACCGTTCGTGTACCTGGCGGTGTTCATCGCGACCAAGAGCTTCACGCCCTGGCAGTGGGTCGCCTGGGACATCGTCGGCAAGTCGGTGATCGGGGTCGCGGTGGGGTTCGGGGCCGGGTGGTTGCTCGGCCGGATGACGTTCTCGGCGCCGGCCAAGAGCTTGCGGCTGTCGGAGTCCAGGGAGCCGATCCTCGCGCTCGCGATGACGGTGGGCGTGTACGGGCTCACGCAGGTGCTGCACGGGTACGGGTTCATCGCCGTCTTCGTCGCCGCGCTCACCCTGCGCTCGGTGGAGAGCAAGCACGACTTCCACGCGGAACTGCACGACTTCATCGGTGAGCTGGAACACATCCTGACCTGGGGCATCCTGCTGCTGCTCGGGGCCGCGGTCACGGCGGGTCTGCTGAAGCCGCTCACGCCCGCCGGTGCGGCTCTCGGCGTACTGCTGGTCCTCGTGGTGCGCCCGGTGATCGGTTGGCTGTCCCTCGCACGGTCCGAAATGCTCGCGTCCGAGCGGTGGGCGACCGCCGCGTTCGGGGTCCGCGGGGTCTCGTCGGTGTACTACCTGGCCGCGGTCGGCGTGCACTTCCGGGACGACCTGCCGTGGCTCTGGGCGACACTGGGGTTCACGGTGATCCTGAGCGTGGCCCTGCACGGCATCGCGGCGACGCCGGTGATGCGGTTCCTGGAGCGCCGCGGCCGGGTCCGGGGCTGAGATCCTGCGTCTCGGATGGTGGGATCACGGGACACAATATGGACCCGATTGGGTAATCTCGGGGGAGCTCATCCAGAGGGACTGAGGGAAACGGCCCGTTGACGTCCCGGCAACCCTCCCCGCCGTAGGCCCGTCCGGGCCGACAGCGAGGGACCGGTGCCAAATCCGTCCCGCGCCGAGATCCGGCGACCGGGGAAGATGAGAGGGGAAACCTCACTCATGAGCCTGACCGCCGCCGGTACCCACACCATCCGTGAAGGTGCCTTTGGCAACGGTACGCACCTCAGCTGTCGCGCCTGTGGCGCGAAGTCGCCGCTGGGTCCGTTCTACGCCTGTATGGAGTGCTTCGGTCCGCTGGAGGTCGGGTACGAGTACCCGGCCATCACCCGCGAGCAGATCGAGGCCGGCCCGAAGAACATCTGGCGCTACCAGCCGCTGCTCCCCGTCCCCGTCGACGTGGCGAGCTTCCCGAACACCGAGCCCGGCTACACCCGGCTCGTCGACGCCCAGAACCTGGCCCGCGAGCTCGGCCTCCGCAAGCTGTGGGTGAAGGACGACTCCGGCAACCCGACCCACTCCTTCAAGGACCGGGTCGTGGCGAGCGCGCTGAGCGCGACCCGTGAGCTGGGCATGAAGGTCTTCGCCTGCCCGTCCACCGGCAACCTGGCCAACGCCGTCGCCGCGGCCGCCGCCCGGGCCGGCATCCGCTCCGTGGTCTTCATTCCCAAGGACCTCGAGCGCCCCAAGATCATCACCACGGCCGTGTACGGCGGGACGCTGGTCGCCGTCGACGGCAACTACGACGACGTGAACAAGCTCGCCTCCGAGATCGCCGGTGAGGAGGAGGGCTGGGCGTTCGTCAACGTCAACGTCCGGCCGTACTACTCCGAGGGCTCGAAGACGCTGGCGTTCGAGATCGCCGAGCAGCTCGGCTGGCGGCTGCCGCAGCAGATCGTGATCCCGGTCGCGTCCGGGTCGCAGCTGACCAAGATCGACAAGGGTTTCACCGAGCTCGGCAAGCTCGGGCTGGTCGACGCCACCGACTACAAGGTGTACGGCGCGCAGGCGACCGGCTGCTCCCCGGTGGCGCAGGCGTTCCGCGACGGGCACGACGTGGTCAAGCCGGTGAAGCCGGACACCATCGCGAAGTCGCTCGCGATCGGCAACCCGGCCGACGGGCCGTACGTGCTGGACGTGGCCCGCCGGACCAACGGAGCCATCGAGGACGTCTCCGACGAAGAGGTCGTCGAAGGTATCCAGCTGCTGGCCCGGACCGAGGGCATCTTCGCCGAGACTGCCGGCGGGGTGACGGTCGCGACGCTGAAGAAGCTGATCGCGACCGGGCAGCTCGACCCCGACGCCGAGACCGTGATCATCAACTCCGGCGACGGGCTGAAGACGCTCGACGCCGTGGCCGACCGGGTCGGCCCCAAGGTGACCATCCCCGCGTCGTACGACGCCTTCGTGAAGGCAGGCCTGCAGTGAGTGTGAGCGTTCGCGTCCCGACCATCCTGCGGCCGTACACGCAGGGCGTCTCCGAGGTCTCGGCCGAGGGTACGACGCTGACCGAGGTGCTCGACTCGCTCGACGCGTCGTACCCGGGCATCAAGGGCCGCGTACTGGACGACGCGGGCGAGCTGCGCCGGTTCGTCAACGTGTACGTCGACGACGACGACGTCCGCTTCGCCGACGGGCTCCAGACCGCGATCAAGGACGGCGGACAGGTCTCCATCATCCCGGCGGTCGCCGGCGGCTGAGTTGGCTTCCGGGTTCCGGGCGTACTCCGTCCGGAACCCGGGCTATCGTCGCCGGGCATGGCGACCAAATGGACGATCGGCGGCGACGCCAACGACCCACAGCGCTTGGCCGAGTTCTGGGCGGCCGCGCTCGGCTACATCCTCGAGCCGGGGTACGACTATCCCGACGGCGGGTCGATCGTGGACCCCGACGGCGTCGGTCCGGCGATCGGGTTCCTCCGCGTTCCTGAGCCCAAGACCTCGAAGAACCGGCTGCACATCGACATCCGGGTCGCCGGTTCGGACGAGCACGATGCCGCGGCCGTTGAACGGATGCGCGCGAAGGCGGCCGAGTTGGTGAAGCTGGGGGCCGTGCAGGTGCGCGAGGAGTTCTGGGCTCCGGGCGTACTCGCCAACGTCATCATGCTCGATCCCGAGGGGAACGAGTTCTGTGTGGGCTGATTAAGGTCTATCCATGCGTGCTGTGGTGATCGAGGAGTACGGCGTACTGCCTGAGGTCCGGGAGGTGCCGGAGCCCGTTGCCGGGGCGGGGTCGGTTGTCCTGAAGGTGGAGGCGACCGGGTTGTGCCGCAGCGACTGGCACGGGTGGATGGGGCACGACTCGGACATCGTGTTGCCGCATGTGCCGGGACACGAGCTCGCCGGGACGATCGCGGCGGTTGGTGCCGGAGCCTCCGGGTGGGAGGTCGGGGATCGGGTCACCACGCCGTTCATTTGCGCTTGTGGTGAGTGCGAGCAGTGCTTGGAGGGCAACCAGCAGGTCTGCCCGAACCAGCTGCAGCCCGGCTTCAACTACTGGGGTTCCTTCGCCGAGTACGTCGCCGTACCGTACGCCTCGGTCAACCTAGTCCGGCTACCCGACACCATGGACTTCACCACAGCCGCCAGCCTCGGCTGCCGCTTCGCCACCTCCTTCCGCGCCATCCACCAGGTCGGCCGCGTCCGCCCCGGCGAACAAGTAGCCATCTTCGGCTGCGGCGGCGTGGGCCTCTCCGCGGTGATGATCGCCGCCGCCCTAGGCGCCGAAGTCACCGCCATCGACACCAACCCAGCAGCCCTGTCCCTAGCCCGCACCCAAGGCGCCACCCACACAGTCCAAGCCTCGGACTCGGTGGTCGATCGGCTTCGCGAGCTCGGGGGGCCGCACGTGACCGTGGACGCGCTTGGATCCGGTGAGATCGTGCAGCAAGCGCTGCAGGCGCTCCGGCCGCGCGGGCGGCACGTGCAAGTCGGCCTGCTGCCGGCTGGCGTCAACCTCGACGTGGGCCGCCTGATCGGCCAGGAGCTGTCCTGGCTGGGCAGCCACGGCATGCCCGCGCACGCCTACCCGGAAATGCTCGACCTAGTTGCCACCGGCAACCTCCACCCCGACCGACTCATCACCCGCACCATCACCCTCGAAGAAACCCCAGCCGCCCTCGCAGCCCTCTCCAACGGCACCCCCGCAGGCGTCACCGTCATCGCCCCCTAGCCCGCCACTCCGTAGCTACAGCCTGATCAGGTAGATCGTGGGTGGGCGGCCGGTGCGGCCGTGTTGTTGGGTGCCGGTGGGGGCGGCCAGGCCTGCTCGTTCCAGGCGTTTGAGGACCCGGCGGGCGGTGCGGAGCTGGACGGCGAGGTGGTCGGCGACGTCCTGGGTGGTGAGGCCGTCGGGAAGGGCGGCGGTGAGTTCGCGCATGCGGGCGAGGGTTTGGGTGTTGAGGCCGACCCGGCGCGCCAACAAAGGAAGGCTTTCGGGGCCGCGCATGCTCACGGGCTGCTCGCCGCTGGGTTCGATGACGATCTCGACGTCGTCCGACATCGACACGACCCCAGCAACGGAGCCGATCGATGCGGCGCGGCTCACCGCGCGGCGGGCGAGGGCTTCGGCTTCCGCCGCCGTACGGCCGACACCGAAGCCGACGTACGCCGTGCTGTGCCGCGACGCGAGATGATCCAGCAACGGCATCCGCGTGAACTGCTCCGTGGCCTGCTCGAGCAGACCGCGGGTCGTGACGACCAGATGACGCCCGTCCGGCAACGCGGCCAGGCTGCCGCCGAGCGTGATGAGATCCGCCGCGAGCGCGTCGTCCGGCTCGGGGAGGTCGACGATGCCGAGCGCGACCTGCGCATCGCCGACGTGCTGCCCGGTCGTGGTCAGTACGAGCGCCTGCAGCGTCGAGCGGATCGAGTACCGCGACGGCGCGAGCCGCACCGAGGGCATCTCGTTCTCGATCAGGTGGTACGCCGACCCGAGGCAGGTGATCGCCACCTTCGTGTCGTGCTTGTCGTGCGCGCTCCGGTGGAACGCGACGATGTCGTCGGAGGTCAGCCCCGGCCGGTACGGCAGTACGTGGATCCGATCCGTCGGCAGTTTCGCCTCGATCAGCGTCTCGAGTACTTCGGACCGCCGCAGCGTGTCGATCGAGAACTGGGTGACGTTGTGCCCGAGCCGGAGCAGTTCGACCAGTGCGCGCAGCAGCGTCGCCCCGTCGTACGAGACGTACATCGCCGGCCGATCGATCGCGCCGGCCTCGGTCGCGATCGTGTACGGGACGACACCGGTGAACAGGAACGCGTCCACGTCACCGTGTGCCTGGCGGACCAGGTCGACCGCTTCGGTCTCGTGCCGGTACGGGAGCGGGACGAGCGTCGTACCGTTGGGGCCGCCGACCGCGGTCACCCGCTGAACCAGATCTTCGGGCCC
The DNA here is from genome assembly GCF_006715085.1 of Kribbella jejuensis. Taxonomy (NCBI): domain Bacteria; kingdom Bacillati; phylum Actinomycetota; class Actinomycetes; order Propionibacteriales; family Kribbellaceae; genus Kribbella; species Kribbella jejuensis. The sequence continues at coordinate 281,315 of NZ_VFMM01000002.1, forward strand.
GACCACCCCGACCGCGAGCGCCATCAGCGCACCTCCCGACGACTTATGGTCCGGCCCTCAAGTCCCCTCACGACGCAGAATAGCGCAGCTAAGCCCCGGGGCTTGACGTACCGGTCGCGCTCTCCTAGTTTCGGTCAAGACCACATTTAGCGTGGTGGAGCGTCGGAGGGAGCGCGCCACCTCACTTCCCGTGGAGTTCCTCCAGGCAGCGGATCACCAGTTCACGCTCGCCCGGAGGCAGTTCCGGCCCGTACGGATCGTGCGCGGCCGCCGCCGGTACCAGCCCTTCCCACTCGGCCGCCCAGAGCATCCGCTGGACGTACCCCTCGATCGGCGCGTAGAACGTCGCCGCCGCGAACCGGTCGAGCCGCTCCGACGCGGCCGGGAACTCCGAGTGCGCACTCGCTGTCCACGCCCGCAGTACGGCGGCCGACAGCTCGACCTGGGCGGACGCGATCCCGACCAGCGCGGTGTCGGCGCCCCACAGGAACGACGGGCCGTACATCCGGTCCTCGCCGGTGATCAGCAGCTTCCCGGTACCGCGGCCGGCCCAGATCGCGTCCTGGCAGCCGATCGCCCGGTCCAGCGTCGCGGTCTTGACGCCGAGCATGGCGTCCAGCGACAGCAGATCCCGGATCAGCGAAGGCGGGTACGGGTACCCGCCGGCCTCGCCGTGCAGGTAGAAACCGACCAGTGGCAGCCCGCTCTCCGCGGCCACCCGCTCGTGCAGCGCGACCGCCTGCGCGTGCCCGTCCTCCAGTTCGCCGAGCGCCGCCAACGGGTAGACCATCACCGCATCGGCCCCGCCCGCCGCCGCGGCCCGCGCCATCTCGACCGTTGCCTCCGCGGCCTCTTCCAATCCTCGTGCGTCGGCGGACTTCGGTACGCCGACCCCGGCCACGATCGGTAGGTCGGTAGCCGCCCGCCACGTCTCGAGCACCTTCACCCGGTCGCCGGGCGACAGGTACAGCCCGCGGCCGGTGTGCGCCCAGACGGCGACCCCGCCGATCGCGTGCTTCGTCAGCGTCACGGCGTACGCGGACAGGGCGTCGTACGAAACCACGCCGTCGGAGTTCATCGGGGTGATGACCGCGGGGAGCAGCGTGCCGCGGAGCCGTTCTACGAGCGGATGCATCAGCTACCTTTCACAGGTCGTGGCCGAGACCGGGCCGCTTCGGTACGTCGATCCAGCCGTCGCAATCGGCGAAAACGGTCGGGGCCAGCGGGTCCTCGTCGACCATCAGCGGGCCCACCAGGTCGGCCGCGACGGTCGCACCCGGAACGGCGGCGGCCAGGTGAACGGCCGCCAGCGTGGCCACGCCCAGCTCCGGCATCGAGCCTACCTTCACGGCGAGCCCGGCGGCCTCGGCGACCGCGGCGATCTGCAACGCCCGGTGCAGGCCGCCGACCTTCAGGATCTTGATGTTCAGTACGTCGGCGGCACCGCGGCGGGCGATCTCCAGCGCGTCGTGCAGCGAATGCATGCTCTCGTCGACCATCACCCGGACGTCGAGGCGGTCGCGGAGGCGGACGAGTCCGGTCAGGTCCCAGCGCGGCAGCGGCTGCTCGAGCAACGTGAGGCCCGCCGCGCTCATCCGGGCGAGGTACGGGAGCGCGGTCGTGGCGTCGTACCCCTCGTTGGCGTCCAGGCACAGCTCGGCGTCGGCGGGGATCGCGGCGCGGACCGCGCGGACCAGTTCGAGGTCCTTCGCGGGGTCCTGACCGCCCTTGACCTTCAGGTGCCGGAACCCACGGGCGGCGTACTCCGCGGCCTCGGCCGCCATCTCGTCGAGCGTTCCGAGGCCGACGACCCAGGTGGTCTCCACCCGATCGCGGACGCTGCCGCCGAGCAGGGCGTGCACGGGCCAGCCGCTGAGCCGTCCCGCGAGGTCGAAGAGCGCGATGTCCAGCCCGGACTTCGCGACCTGCTGGCCGCGCAGTACGGCGTCCATCACCACGTGCGCGCCGGCCCGGTCGAGCGGGTCGCGACCGACCAGGGCCGGCGCCAGATGCTCCTCGATCGCGGCCTGGACCCCGGCCAGCGTCTCACCGGTGTACGCCGTCATCGGGGACGTCTCGCCGATCCCGACCGCGCCGTCCGCGGTGTGCACCTCGACGACCAGGCTGATCAGCTCGGTGCTGACCCCGCTGCTGATCCGGAACGGCCGACGGTACCGCGCGCTCACCACCCGGGTCTTGACCGCGCTGATCGGCGCCGCCACCGCTGTCCGGTCCGGCAACTCGGCCGGTTCTGCTGCAAGACTCATGACCGGCTCCTAGCGTTCTGGGCGGAAAGCATTTACGGTCAAGACCGTAAATAGCCCGAGCGCTCCCTGTCAACGGAAGGTGGCACCCCCGATGCGGCTGGGTCTGTATCTGAACCTCTACGGCACCCCGGACGAGCGCCCGCGGCTCGCGGACGCCGTCGAACAGGCGAAGCTGGCCGAGCAGGCCGGGTTCGAGTGGGTCGTGCTCGGCGAACGGCACCTGCACCGGCCGGGGTACCACGAGATCCTCACATCGATGACCTGGCTGGCCGCGCACACCTCGCGGATCGGGATTGCGACGGCGGGGATCGTGGCGCCGCTGTACGACCCGGTGCTGCTGGCGGAGACGCTGGCGCATATCGACGTACTGTCCGGTGGGCGGCTGACTGCTGGGTTCGTGCTCGGGTACCGGCCGGAGGAGTTCGCGCTGTACGGCGCGACGCAGGCGGAGCGGGTCGCGCGGTTCGAGGAGGGGCTGGAGATCCTCACCCGGCTGTGGACGTCCGACGAGGTGACGTACGACGGGAAGTTCACGTCGATCGCCGAGGCCTACCTGTCGCCACGACCGTTGCAGTCGCCGCGCCCGCGGTTGTGGAACGGCGGCCGGGTGTCCGCCGTACTGGAACGCACCGCGCGGATGTGCGACGGCTGGACGAGCTCCTTCAACGAACTGGACGCCGACCTACCGTCGAAGATCTCCGAATACCTGTCGTATCCGCTGGGCCCGTCGTCGCTGGGCCACGAGGTCATCCTGTGCCGCGAAGGCTACTGCGCCGACACGTCCCAGGCGGCCCGCGCGGCGTTGGAGCAACCCCTGCGCGACCTGTACGACGCCTACACCGGCTGGAAACGGACGTCGACAGACGCCTCCCGCTACACCCAAGGCTGGGACGACATCACCGCCCGCAGCATCATCGGTTCCAAGTCCCAATGCGCCGACCGCCTGGCCCACTACACAGAACTAGGAGCCGACGGCATCGTCCTCCGCATCCAACCCCCCGGGATGACCCAATCCGACGCCCTCAGGTCCATCGAGGCTTTCGGAGAGATGTTGTAGATTGTCCTACTTGAAGTAGGATAGCAGTATGAGTACTCCGGCCGGGATTGAGAAGCACTCCGTCACGATGCCTGCGGCAACCTCCGAGGGTGTACGCGCCCGCGTCGGTGCCCGCGGGTTCTCCGCGTATGTCGCCGGAGCCGTAGCGCGCCAGTTGGAGCGCGACGCCCTGGATGACACCTTGGCTCGGATCGAGGCCGAGCACGGCCCGGTCGACGAGCAAGAGGTAGCAGCGATCATGGGTCGGCTGACCGCGTGATCGTTCGCCCACACTCGATATTGCTCGATTCCGAGGCGCTGTCCGCTCTCGCTGCCGGCGAACGTCGTATGCACGCGTGGGCGACGGTCGCCCGGCGAACGGACTCGATCCTCTATACCTCGACCATCACACTCGCAGAGGTCACGGACGGCACCGCTCGCGACGTTGCGGTACGTCGTACCGCGAAGGCTGTGCGGCTGGAACCGGTCAGCGAGCCGATCGGCTACCAGGCAGGTGCGCTTCGCGCCGGTGCAGCGGCGCGCAGGCGAAAGCCTCGCGACCTGACCGTGGACGCGGTCGTCGCGGCGACCGCACTCATGCTCCCCCCTCCGGTTGTCGTCCTCACCTCCGACCAGAGTGATCTACGGCTCTTGTTGACGGGGACGCCAGTGCTGGTCGAGCAGATCGGCTGACGGGCGCACAAAGCTCAGGCCTTCAGGCCCGACATGGTGATGCTGTCGGTTAGGTAGCGTTGGAGGAGGGCGAAGACGAGGAGGCTGGGGACTACGGTGATGGTGGCGCCGGCCATCAGTTCGTTGATCGGTGGGGATTGGGACTGGAGGGTGGCGAGGCCGACGGTCAGGGTCTGCATCTTGGCGGACTGGCCGATCACCAGCGGCCAGAGGAAGTCGTTCCAGTGCCAGAGGAAGACGAAGATGCCGAGGGTCGCGAGCACCGGGCGGATCAGCGGCATCACGATCATCGTGAAGATCCGCCACTCGCCGGCACCGTCGATCTCGGCCGCCTCGAACAGTTCGTCGGGGAGCTGGGCGATGAACTGGCGCATCAGGAAGACAGCCTGTGAGTTCGCCAAGGTCGGCACGATCAGGCCCCAGTAGCTGTCCACCCAGTTCAGGTTCGAGACCAGGATGTACGACGGGATCAGCGTCGCCTGGAACGGCACCATCAGCGTCGCGAGGAACGCCCAGAACATGATCTCCCGCCCCGGGAACTTCTTCTTCGCGAACGCGTACCCGGCCATCGACGCGAACAGCAGTACGCAGACGACCGACACCAGCGAGTACAGCAGCGAGTTGACCGTCCAGCGCGGGATGTCCGAGCTGGCCAGCACGTGCCGGAAGTTCTCCAGCGTCACCTGGCTCAGGTTCAGCGCGTCCGGGAACGTCCGTCCGCTGTGCGGCGCGAACGCGACCAGCACCATCGCCGCGAACGGCACGATCGTCACGATCGCGGTCAGCGCCAGCAGCGTCGGCAACGTCAGGCGCGCGACCGTACGGCGCCCGGCACCCCGGGATGCGCGGAGCTCGCGGACCGGCGGTCGATCGAGTACCTGGGTCATCAGTCGTCCCTCCCGACGAGCCGGCGCTGGACGAGCGAGACGATCAGCACGATCAGGAACAGCACCAGGCCGATCGCGCTGGCGTAGCCGAAGTCGAAGTACTTGAAACCGCTGTCGTACAGGAAGTACACGAGCGAGTAGCTGGACCGCACCGGCCCGCCGCCGGTCATCACATACATCGCGTCGAAGACCTGGAACGCCCCGATGGTCTCGATCACCAGCACGAAGAACAGCACCGGCCGCAGCTGCGGCAACGTGATGTACCGGAACCGTTGCCAGCTCCCCGCACCGTCGATCATCGCCGCCTCCAGGTACGACTTCGGCACGGACTGCAGGCCCGCGAGCAGGATCAACATCGAGTACCCGAAGCCCTTCCACGCCGACGTCACCGCGATCGACGGGAGCACCGTGCCGGACTGGTTGAGGAAGTCGATCGGACCGATCGACACCAGCCCGAGGACCGCGTTCAGCAGACCGTCCTGCGCGTCGTAGATCCACTTCCAGATCACCGCGGCGAGCACGATGCTGGTCACGTACGGCAGGAAGAACACACCGCGGAAGAACCCGCGCTTCCACACCACCTGCTGCAGCAGTACGGCGGTACCGAGCGACAGCAGCACGGTGAGCGGTACGAAGATCACCGTGTACGTCAGCGTCACCAGCAACGTCTGGTGGAACAGTTGGTCCGAGAACAGTCGCGTGTAGTTGTCGAGTGCAACGAATGTCCATTGGCCGCTGAGCCGGTAGTCGGTCAGGCTGAGGAACAGCGCGCCGAGGGCCGGCAGGAACCTGAACACTCCGAACAGTGCCAGCATCGGCGCGACGAACAGCAGCCCGACCCACGGCCGCCGGAGCGATCCGCGCCGCCCCCAGGACGGCGCGGACCGGCCGGCCACGGGCCCCGCCCGGCCCGTGGCCGTCTCCGGCTGCTGCCGGGTCTCGGTCAACGCTGTCTCGACAGCAGGTCGTCGGCTTGCTTCGCCGCGTCGTCCAGCGCCTGCTGCGGCTGCTTCTTCCCGGTCAGCACCGCCTGGATCTCGGTCGCCAGGTACGACATCACCTGGCGCGCGGCCGGATTCGGTTCACCCGGTACTGCGTACTGCAGGGCGTCGGCGAACTTCGCCGCGGTCGGGTTCGCGGCCGCCACCTTGACGTCGGTGCGCGGGCTGTAGAACCCCGACGCCTTGCTCAGGCCCTCGAGTTGCGCGGGCTGGATCATGAACGACAGGAACTTCTTCGCGGCGTCCTTGTTGCCCGACGCGGCGTTCAGCACCAGACCGCCCGGCAGACCGAACCCGACCTGCTTCTTGCCGGTCAGCGGGGCGCCGATCTCGACGTTCCCGTCGCCCCAGGTCTTCGCGACCGCGCCGGCGTCGGCCGGCGTGCTGGTCATCGCCATCGCGACCTGGCCCTTGCCGAACGGCTGGTCGGCGATCACGTTCGCGTTGCTGAGCGCGCTCTTCGGGATCGCACCCTCGTCCCACAGCGTCTTGAGGAAGGTCAACGCCTCGAGGCCGGGCGCCTGGTTGAAGGCGACCGACTTGCCGTCGTCGGCGAACACCTTGCCGCCGGCCTGCCAGAGCAGCGGGTAGAAGTTGAGGTTCAGCGAGGCCTCCGGCGAGGCGGAGTAGTCCAGCGTGGAGAACCCGGCCGCCTTGATCTTCGGCGCGGCGGCCTTGATCTCGTCCCAGGTCTCCGGCGGCTTGCTGATCCCGGCCTTGGTCAGGATCGTCTTGTTGTACATCGTCGTGGTGACGGTGTGGTAGATCGGAGCGCCGTACACCTTGCCGTCGACCGTGAGGCCCGGCAGTGCGGCCGGCAGGAACTTGTCCTTGTCCGGCGCGACCACGTCGTCGACCGGCTCCAGCGAGCCGTTCTTCACGTACTGCGGGATCTGGTCCGGGATCATCAGCAGGACGTCCGGGCCCTTCTTGCCGGAGAACGCGGCCGAGACCTTCTCCTCGCGGTTCGCCCACGGCTGCGCCTCGATCTTGAGGTCGATGCCTGAGTTGGCCGCCTCGAAGTCGGTCTCGACCTTCTTCCAGTACGTGTCGCTGGCTGCCTGGTCGCCGATCACCGGGTACATCCAGAGCGTGATGCTCTTCTTGGAGTCCGACGAGCCGGAGCCGTCGCCGCCGCAGGAACTGAGCGCGACCGCCAGTACCAGCGCCGTGAGTGGTGCCGCGATGCGGCGGACAGTGGATTTCATCGCACCCCCAGGGTGTGTGTCCGGACGTCAGGGCCGGAAAGTATTGCACCGAATAACGGTCAGGACCGAAAGTAGCCGGGGTGAATTTCGGCTGTCAACGGCTGATATCAATCCGGAACAGCTCGGAGCCGCTGGTCATCAGTAGTTGGTGATCCCCGCGGACGCCCAGCCGCCGGTGGGCGTGCTCGACGAACAGCGTCGGAACCGACTTCGTTCCCGGCGCGATCCGGTAGATCTTGTTCAGGTCGATACTCACGTACACCGCCTCCGGGGTGGCGACGATATCGCCGCTGGAGGTGGTCGTGCCGAGCGTGAAGGACCGCTTCAGCTTGCCGTTGCCCGGCGCGAGCGCGAACACCGTCTTGCCGGCCACGCCCCAGAGCAGGCCGTCCGGTCCGATCGTCACCGACGAGACCGTCGCCGCGCCTGGCACCGGCACGGTTTCCCACAGCTTCTTCTTGCCCGTCACGTCCCACGCGAACACTGTGCCTGCTGAACGGGTCGGCGGAGTGGTCGTCAGGCCACCGGCGATCGACGTTCCGCCGTACACGATGCCGCACTGGGCGGTGAGGCCGTAGACGGACTCGTCCTGGACCACATTGCGGTACTTCTCCGAAACGCCGGTTGCCGGGTCGTAGATCACCAGCGCGCCGCCGAGCCGGTCGCCGTCGGGGACGGTGCCGACGGCGATCTTGCCGTCCACCTCGGCCAGCGCCCGGGCCCGGGTCTGGAAAATGTCCGGTTTCAGGTTCAGCAGCTGCTTCGGGTTGTCCGGGGTGCCGGGCGGTCCGGGGGAGTACTCCGGGCTGCTCCAGGTCTGCGTCGGCTCGTAGGAGTAGAGCCGGGCCTCCGGGTACGCGCCGACGTACACCGTGCCGTCGGACGCCTCCATCAGCGCCTCGACCTGGGAGAACCGGTTGAACTTCGCTTCGCCCGTCGACGGGTTGACGACCGAGACGCCGCCGTTCAGGAAGCCTCCGGCGTAGATGTTGTCCTTGCCCCCGGCCACCGACAGGATCTCGATCGGCTCCCGGCGGACCTTGGTCTGGAAGATCTCCGACTTGCCGGTCTGCGGGTTGTACCGGAACTCCTCGCCGCGCCAGAGCGTGCCGACCACGCTGGTCCCCGGGTAGTCGGGCAGGTTCAGGTCGGCGTACCCGATCGAGCGGGCGTTCTGGATCCGGCCGGTGAACATCAGACCAGTGCCGGTCAGCATCTTCGTTGCCGGGTCGTACCTCTTCAGCTCGCTGCTCTGGATCAGGTAGATCCCGCCGTCCGCGCCGATCGGCGAGATGTCCAGGCCGTGCTCGTTCGGGATCGTGTCGACCCAGGTCCGGGACGCGATGTCCCAGACGTACAGCGGCCCGGGGAACGCGGTGCTGACCCGCGCGTACATCCGCCCGCCGCGGACGTTCAGGTCGTAGACGACCTGGTTCTTCGGATCGCCCATCCCGGGCGGTGCCGGGATCTCGGTGACCGCGCCGGTGCTGACGTCGATCTCGGAGAAGTACGCGTCCGGCTCGGAGCCGGTGTACAGCTTGCCGTTGAAGTAGTCGATGCTCTTCACGTAACCCTGGCCGGCCTTGATCGTGCCGTAGTCGCGGATCGCGCCGGTCGCGTGGTCGTACCGGAACACCTTGCCGTGCGGGTACGTCCCGCCGTACACGTTGCCCTGCTCGTCGACGGTGATCCGCAGGATGAACGTCTCGGTGGACAGCGGCCGGCCGAGGTCCTCGGCGGTCGTCGCGCCGGGCTTCAGCCGGTACAGGTGGCCGTTGTTGTAGGTGCCGGCGTAGATCGTGCCATCCGTCGCGGCCGCGACCGCGTAGCTGCCGTCGGCGCCGGGCAGTGCCGTTGACAACAGGCTGTCGCCGGTGGCCGGGTCGATCGCGTTCAGGTACGCCGGACTGCCGCTGGACACGTTCCAGATCGCGGTCTTCCCGTTCGGCCCGGGGGCGACGGTGCCGCCGATCAGCAGTACGTCGGACAGCGGCGTACCGAGCGAGACGAGGGTCGCGGTCGGTGGATTGTGCCCCGCTTGCGCGGGGGTCGCGAGGGTGGTCACGAACAGGGCGGTGAGGGCCAGTGCGAGAAGTGAGCGGACTGATCGCATGCGATTGCCTCCGGGATGCCGTATTTACGGTCCTGTCCGAAAGTGAAGCGCTCGCGGCGCGACGAAGTCAACGGCTCAGCAGAATTTGCAGCTAGTGGCAGCCACCGATGCGGTTGCGGGCCGGGCCGTTAGCTGGACGGAAGCTTGGTCAGGAGCTCCTGGAGCGTCCCACGCGTCGCGGCGAGGTAGCTGTCGTCGCGCTGCAGCGCCCGGCGGAACGCGGCCAGCTCGGCCGGCGAGATCGTGTTCGAGAACGTACTGACTTCGGTCAGGTCGAGGCGCCGGTTGAACAGATGCACGGTGTCCCGCCAGCGGTGCAGCAGCCCGACCAGCTCGGCGTCCTTGTGCAGGCCGAGCGCGCCGGACACCAGCGCCAGGTCCACTGCGGACACGATCAGCCGCGGGTACACCTGCCGGGTGGTCGGCGCGTCCGGTGAGAACCGCGGGTCGTTCAGCAGCCGTGAGTTCTCCTGCAGTTCGTCCTCGACCGATCGCAGTACCTCGGTACGGCGTTCCGCCTCGGACGTCAGCCGCTCCACGAAGATGCCGGTCAGTCCCGCGACGAGCGTCAGCGTGTTCACCGCCGGGTCCAGCCGTGCGTTGCCCGGGCTGATGACCGCGATCACGCCCAGCACGAACGCGGTGCCGAGCAGCCCGTAGGTCACCAGGCTGACGACGGTTCGCTTCATCTCATACGGACCAGATGTCGTCGGCGAGGGTGTGCGTGGCCTCGCCGGCCGCCTCCGGTGCGAGCAGCAACAGCTCCAGGCCGAACGGGTTCGCCCGGCGGGCGTAGCGGAACTGGGACTGGATCGCCTCGATCGGGGTCAGCTTGCAGGCCTCGGTGAGCCGCTTGAGCCGGGCGGTGGAGTACTTCCGGGTGGTGTAGAGCCGGATCGTGTCGCCGACCGGGAGCACCACCTCGGTGTGGTCGGGCAGCTCCATCCGGATCTCTTCGCCGGTGTCGTTGCGCCAGAGGATCTTGACCAGCAGCGCGTCGTCGTCCTCGACCTCGCCGACGAACCGCACCAGTTCGTTGCTGATCTTGAGGTCGGTGTTGTACCGCAGGGCGCTGGTCACGAACTCCGCGAAGGCACGGGTCTGGTGGTACTCGTCCGCGGCCGCGTCGGCGGTCTCCTGGTCGAGTCGCGTCGTACTGGCGACCTCGAGCAGCAGCCGGTCCTGCGGCCGCAGCGCCCGGGTGAGTGTGTCGAGCAGCTCCTCGTCGTTCTCGAAGTTGGCCAGCGTGTTGCCGGTCAGCGTGAACAGGATCGGGTCGTCACCGACCAGCCGGGCCAGCATCTGGCCGAGCTCGTCCATGTTGTCCTCGATCGAGAAGTCGAGCTGCACCGGCAGCACTTGGGACACCGGGAACCGGGCACCGCGGACGGGCTCGAGGGTGCCCATCCGCAGCATCTCCGAGCTCATGTCGACCGGGATGTAATACATGTCCGGGTTGTTGCGGCGCATGTCGCCGAGGATCGTCCGGTCCTTGACGCCGGTGCCGATCCCGAGGCTGACCAGGTGGAAGCCGCCGTTCTGCACCTTCGGCAACAGCTTGCGCCAGTGCCGCAGGAACGACTCGGTGCCGACCTTCATCACCAGGTAGAACGGGTCGTTGGTGGCGTTCGCCCAGGCGATCGTCGGTGCGATACCCCAGTACGAGAAGCCCGACGTGATCCGCTTGCCGTCACCGGTCGCCGAGAACGGCCCGCGCAGATCGGCGGTCAGCGTGGCCAGCTTGTCCGCCTGGTCCTCGCCGACGAGCAGCATCGACCAGGCGAAGTCGTCGTCGGCCAGCGCATGCTCGAGCTTCCGGATCACCGGTACCGGATCGGCCACGTCTCACCCCTCACACGATGAGACGTCAGGTTACCGGTATCCGGACCGGTCCGCCGGTCAGACCGGAGTGACCGCGTCGGCCTCGCGGCCCTTGGGGCCTTCGACGATCTGGAAGTCGACCTGCTGGCCGTCCTCGAGCGTCTTGTACCCGTCGGAGACGATCTTGCTCCAGTGCACGAACACGTCGTCCTGACCCTCGACGGCCAGGAAGCCGTACCCCTTGTCGGCGTTGAACCACTTCACGGTGCCGCGCACCATCGAATCTCCTCGACCACGGGACCCGCTCTACCAGGGCCCCTCGCGGTCCACAAGCCTAACCCAGCTCGCCTCCCGTCCGGATCGACCGCGGTGCGGTGAGCCCGGCGACCGCGCCGGCCACGGCGACCGCGACACCCAGCAGGTAGGCGGTCCGGTACCCGGTCATCGGCCCGCCGGCGGCGACGACCGGTCCGGCGAGGGCCAGACCGAGCGAGGTCCCGAGCTGCGCCGAGGAGTTGAGTACGCCGGCGGCCAAGCCGCGGTCGGCTTGCCGGACGTACGCCGTACCCGCCGTCGTGGATGCCACCGATGCCAGGCCGAGGCCGACGCCCATCACGCCGAAGCCGCTGCTCAGCAGGGCCAGCGGGAGACCTTGGGGTGGGAGCGGGATCAGCAGTAGTACGCCCACCGCGATGCCGAGGAAGCCGATGACGAGCGTTCGTCGTACGCCGAGAACGTGGATCACGCGCGGTCCGAGCAGGGAGCCTCCGATGACCGCGAGGTTGAAGAGCGGGAAGATCAGGCCGGCCAGCGCGGGCGGCAGTCTGAGCGTGTCCTGTACGTACAGGGCGACGGTGACCATCGCGGGGCTGGTCGCACCGGTCACGGCCGCCGCGGTGAGGTTGCCGCCCAGCACGCCCGGCGTCCGGGCGAAGCCGAGCGGAACCAGGGGCTGACGCGACGACCGCTCGATGCGCAGGAAGGTGAGAAGCAGCAGGACGGCGATGGCGAGGGCCGCCCAACCGGTCCAGGCAGACGGATCGCCGGCGACCTTCGACAGGCCGAGCGCTGTCATGCCGATGCCTGCGGTGGCTGTGCAGGCTCCCGGGAGATCGAGGGTCGCAATGCGCGTGGTTGTGCCGTGGCTCGGAAGGCTGCGCAGGCTCCAGAGCAGGGCGACGATGCCGAGCGGGACGTTCACAGCGAACACCCAGCGCCAGCCGGCCACCTGGGTGATCAGGCCGCCCACGAACCAGCCGCTCGCCCCGCCGGCAGCTCCGGCGGCTGTCCACCAGCCCAGCGCGCGGCGCGCGGCGTCCGGGGGCAGCGCGTCGGACAGTGCGGCGAGTGCGGCCGGGGAGAGGAGTGCGGCGCCGGCGCCTTGGAACAGGCGAGCCACGACGAGCGATGCCGGGGACCAGGCGAGCGCGCAGGCCAGTGAGGCGGCGGAGAACAGCCCGAGCCCCCAGCGGAAGACGCGCCGGGAGCCGGCCACGTCCGCTGTGCGACCGCCGAGGACCAGCAGGCCGGCCAGCACGATCGTGTACGCCGTGAACACCCACGGCAGGGTGCCCGCGGCGAAATGCAGGTCCGCGCCGATCCGGGGCAGTGCCGTGGTGACGATCGTCGCGTCGAGCACGACCACGAACTGGGCCACGCAGACGACCGCCCAGCGGCCCGGTCGGGTCGAGGTGTTTCCGGTCAAAGCCGTCATGCTGGAAACAGTGCCCTGGGGCCCGAACTGGTAAACTGCCTTTTGATGGAAACACCTGAACTGCCGGCCGGGATCCGCGAACTGCCCGTCGTCGGTGGAGACCTTGCGCTGGATTTCGCGAACACGGTCGACGACCCACTCGGCCCGGAACGACACGACCACATCGCCGACTACCACGGCCTGCTGTGGTGGTCGCTGCGCGTCGGCATCCTCACCGAACAAGATGCGGACCGCCTGCTCCTACGCGCGGCCCCCCGACGAACAGCACCAGTCCTCCGCCGCGCCCACCAGTTGCGCACGGCAATCAACCTCGCCGCCGGTGCAGTGGCTGACGGCTCTGTGGGGGTTGATGTGCTGCCGGGGTGGGGGGTGTTGCGCGGAGTGGCGGGGGAGGCGCTGGGGGAGTGTGAGTTGGTGCAGCTGCGGCCGGTGTGGGGGTTTGAGGCTGTGGAGTCGCCGTTGTGGCCGGTGGGGTTGGCGGCGTACGAGTTGTTGACCGGTCCGCGGGCGCGCCGGATCAAGCGGTGCGCCGGCTGCCCGTGGCTGTTCCTCGACCAGTCGAAGAACGGCAGCCGGCGCTGGTGCTCGATGGACATCTGCGGCACGGACGAGAAGATGCGCCGCTACGTCGCCCGCCGCGCGGCCAGGCGCACCCACACCTGACCTACGCAGAGTGCGGTGGCGACTAGGGCGGCGCTGACCCATAAGGGGGCTTGGAAGCCTGAGACGGTGATTGCGAGGCCGCCTAGGAGCGGGCCTGTGGCGGCGCCGGTGTTGAGGGCTGCGGTGGACAGGGCGCCGGTGAGGAGCGGCGACTGGGAGCCTGCGTAGAGGGCGTACGCGATCAGCGTCGAGCCGACCGCGAACGACAGCGCGCCCTGGAGCAGCACGAGGAACACGGACGGTACGACGTACGACGCTGTCAGGGCGAACGCGATCCAGCCGAGCAAGAGGATGCCTCCGGCAACGAAAACGGGGCGGTGGTCGCGGCGGTCGGCGTACCGGCCCGCGACCGTCACGCCCGCGAACGAACCGAGGCCGAAGAGCGCGAGCAGCAGCGGCACCCACCCGGCGCCGAGCCCCGTGACTTCGGTGATTACGGGCGAGAGATACGTGAACGAGCAGAAGGTAGCGCCGTTCACAAGCGCGCCGAGCAGCAGCAGTACGGCGAGCCGCGGCGACACGCGGAACCGGGCGATCGCAGCAGGCCCAGGAGAACGCGACGGGACGGACCGGAGGATCCCGATCAGTGCCGGCAGCGAGATCAGCGCGACCGCCCAGAACGCGGACCGCCAGCCGAGCGAGGCCCCGAGCACCGCACCTGCCGGTACGCCGACGATGCACGCGAGCGTCGTACCGCCGAGCAGGACCGAGGTCGCGCGACCCTTGGCGTCCGGGCGGACCAGGCTGGTCGCGGTGGCCAGTGCGATCGCGAGGAAGCCCGCGTTCGCGAGGGCGGCGAGGATGCGGGTGATGAGCAGTACGGCGAAGCTCGCGGTCAGTGCGCCGACCACGTGGACGGCGAGGAAAACGGTCAGTGTCACGAGCAGGGTCCGGCGCCGCGGCCAGCGGGCGCCGAGGACCGCGATCGCCGGGGCGCCGACGATCATCCCGAGTGCGAACGCCGACGTCAGCCAGCCGGCGGCCGGGATCGAGACGCCCAGGTCCTGGGCGATCTCCGGACCGAGCCCGGAGAGCATGAACTCAGAAGTCGCCTGGGCGAAAACGGCCAGGCCGAGCAGGTACAGCACGAAAGGCATGGAGATACTCCGCAACCATGAGAAGACGGCATGGGTCGTCTCCGGCCGGCTCGACGTGCGAAGCACGGAACCCGCCGGTGGTTACGGTCTGTCCGCCTCCGGGCTGGTCACGGGATGGAGCCTAGGAAACCGGCGTCCGCCGCGTCCACACGATTAACCGCGCTGCGAGGCTCGCTCAATCGCAGTGCGAGGCTGAGTTAGCCGCGGTGCGAGGCCGCCAGGCCCAGCAGACCCGCGGTCACCAGCAAGAGAGCACTGGTGACGCCGAGGTCGTCGGTCTGCAGGACACCGTTGTCGGTGAGCATCCAGATCGTGGCGGCGCCGGTCAGCACGGTACCGGCCACGACACCGGGCACGTCCGGCCTGGTTTTGCGTTGCTGGCTCATCCGCGCTCCACCTTGATGCTGCCGAGTTTGAGGTTCAGGTCCAAGGTGACCTGCTCGCCGGCCTTGCCGTCCGCGCCCAGGTCGTCGAGCGTCAGGTTGGCATTATGGCCGCTGTGGTCGTCGTTGAGGAAGGCAACGTCTCCCATCTCGGTCGACAGCTGACCCTTCACGTCGACGTCCGCGGGCACCTTGACGATCACCTCGCCGACCCCGCCGCGCACCTGCACGGTCGCGCCCGGGTCGAACTTCGCCTTGGTCAGGTCCAGGTGCACCGACCCGGCGTCGAACTGGTACGTCGACCCGGTCGCGGAGATCGTCGTACCGGGCGGCGCCACGTAGTTGGTGTCGGCGAAGTTCCGCGGTACGTCGGTGAAGACCGTACTGACGACCGCACCGGCCGCGAGCAGGATCCCGAGCGGGAGCAGGCCGAGCGTACGGCCGACGAACCCGCCGATCAGCATGCCGGCGCCGAGCGTGGCCAGACCGATCACCAGCATGGTCGCGGTGGACGCGTGCGCCAGCGCGGCGATCCCGATCGCGAGCCCGGTGAGCACGACGACGATCGACTTCACCCCGCGCATGCCCTTCGCGGGTGGTGCGGCGGGCCGGGTGGTGGCCGTCGTACCGGACGGGCCGGCGGGTTCGTCGACGTACAGGCCGAGGGGGTCGTCCTCGGTCCACACAGGCTGGACCGGTTCGACGGTGCGGTCCTGGGGTCGCTGTGTGGCCGAGGACGACGGGCCCGCCGGGGGAGCTGACGGGCCGGTCTGGGGAGATGTGTAAGCAGGGCCGTACGGCTGGGAGGAGTACGGCTGCGTGGTGAACTGCTGGCCGCTCGCCGGAGAAGTGGTGTCCTGCGGCCGAGGTGCTTGCGGTGGCTGCACGGGCTGCTGCGGCTGCTTGTTGTTCTTGCGGTGCTTGGACAGCAGCCAGATCGCCGCCACCACGATCACCGGACCGGGCACGAAGTGACCGAACTTGAACGACGACATGGTCGCGATCCCGGCGAACAGGCAGATCCCGATCACCACCGGCCAGAACCACGGGTGGTCGGTCCGGATCCGGTCGCCGAGCAGGCCTTGGACCGGCGCCCGGTCGCTGCCCTCGTCGGGCATCAGCAGCCAGGCCGCGAGGTAGAAGATGATGCCCGGGCCGCTGATGATCAGCACAGCCATCACCACCCGGACCAGCACGGGGTCGATGTTCAGCGAACGGCCGATGCCGCCGCAGACACCCGCGACCCAACGGTCCGACCTGCTGCGCCGCCAGCTCTGGGGGTTCTGCAGGCGGTCGCGGTCGAACCCGGAGGGTCCACTCTGGTTCTGCTCCATGCCATCGATACTCACACCGGATCCGGCGGCGAACATCGGGGATCCACCCTGATGGGCCCCGGAACGGCAGGAATTCGGGGTTCTCCCCGACCCGACCCTGACCGCGGTGGGCGAGCGTTGAGGAGGCGGCCGGGGACAAGCCTGCTGGTGTCCGGCCTGTCCGCATGTGACGATCGTGGTGATGAGCCAGCCAGCAGCCGCGCCGGCGGGCGGACCCTCCGACAACGGAGCCCCGCCCGAACCCACGCCTGGCCAGAATCAGAGCCAGAACCAGGAGCAGTGGCGCTACAAAGGCTGGGGTCCGCAGGGCCCGGCAGGCCAGTACCAGGGCCCGTACGCCGCCTACGCCGCGCGGATGAGCGCCCAGGCGGGCGTGTCCGGCGGCTACACCGGCCCCTTCAGCAGTTCGTCGTACCAGTCCCCGTTGCCGCGAGAGGACGCGCCGCGACGGGCGTACCGCCGGACCGAAGGACGCGTGATCGCCGGTGTGGCCGGCGGCGTCGCGGACCACCTCGGCGTCTCGGACACCGTCGTACGGCTGGTGCTGATCGCGACCACCGTGTCCGGCGGCTTCGGCGTACTGATCTATGCGGCCCTGTGGTTCCTGATGCCGCTCGCCCCCGAGACCGTGCCCGGCGCGCCCGGCCTTGCGGCGCACACGCGCTCCGGGATGCGGTCCGACGAACCGCCGGCGCCGGTCGCCGAGGCGAAGCAGCGCAAGCGGGAAAAGAGCCGCGGCCAGCTGCCCGCGCTCGTCGCCATCGGCATCGGTGTGCTGATCCTGCTGCAGGTGGCCGGGTTCGGCGTGGCCGGGAAGCTGTTCTGGCCGTTGGTGTTCGCGGCCACCGGTCTGGCGCTGATCTGGCGGCAGGCCGACGAGAGCCAGAAGGACAAGTGGGCGCAGGACATCCGGGTCCCGATCCTCGGTCTGGTGCTCGGCAAGGGCGGCTGGAAGTCGTTGCTCCGGATCGCCGTCGGCCTGGTCCTGATCGGGACCGCGGTGACGCTGTTCCTGGTCCAGAACGGCCGGCTCCAGATGGTCGGCGACGTCCTGATCGCGCTGCTGCTCGCGGTCGTCGGGATCGGCGTCATCGCCGGCCCGTGGGTGCACCGGCTGACCCGCGACCTGAACGCCGAGCGCGCCGAGCGGGTCCGCTCGCAGGAGCGCGCCGACATGGCCGCGCACCTGCACGACTCGGTGCTGCAGACGCTCGCGCTGATCCAGAAGCAGGCCGAGGACCCGAAGGCGGTCGCCCGGCTCGCCCGCTCCCAGGAGCGCGAGCTGCGGTCCTGGCTGTACGACGAGGAGCACGATGCCGACCAGACCGTGGCCGGGGCCGCGAAACAGGCCGCCGCCGAGGTCGAGGACTCGCACGGCGTCCCGATCGAGGTGGTCACGGTCGGCGACTGCGCCCTGACCGAGCAGCTCGCGTCGATGGTCCGGGCCGCCCGGGAGTCGATGGTCAACGCCGCCAAGCACTCCGGAGCGGCGAAGATCGATGTGTTCGTGGAGGTCGACGGTGACCGGGTGGAGATGTTCGTCCGGGACCGCGGCAAGGGCTTCGTGGTGGACGACGTCCCCGACGACCGGCTCGGACTGCGGCACAGTGTGATGGGCAGAATGGAACGGCACGGCGGCCGCGCGACGGTGCGGTCCGATCCGGAGACAGGGACCGAAGTGCGACTGGAGATGGACAGATGAGCAGACGCGTTGTCGTCGTCGACGACCACGACATGTTCCGGGCCGGGGTACGCAGCGAGATCGGCAGCTCGGTCGACATCGTCGGGGAGGGTTCCGATGTCGACACCGCGGTCAAGGCGATCGTCGGTACCGAGCCCGACGTGGTGCTGCTCGACGTACACCTGCCCGGTGGGGGCGGTACCGAGGTGATGAAGCAGGCGCACCAGCGGCACCCGGACATCAAGTTCCTGGCGCTGTCGGTGTCCGACGCGGCCGAGGACGTGATCGGCGTGATCCGGGCCGGCGCCCGCGGGTACGTGACCAAGAACATCTCCGGTACCGAGCTGGTGGACGCGATCAACCGGGTCGCCGAGGGCGACGCGGTGTTCTCGCCGCGGCTGGCCGGCTTCGTGCTGGACGCGTTCTCCGGCGCGATCGACATCGCCTCGGTGGACGAGGACCTCGACCGGCTCTCCCAGCGCGAGCGGGAGGTACTGCGGCTGATCGCCCGCGGGTACGCCTACAAGGAGGTCGCCCGCGAGCTCTTCATCTCGGTGAAGACCGTGGAGACCCATGTGTCGTCCGTACTGCGGAAGCTGCAGCTGTCCAACCGTCACGAACTGACCCGCTGGGCGACCGACCGCCGCCTGGTCTGAGTGCGCCGGGCCGTATGCGACTATTCGGCCCGTGGGGTTCTACATAATCCGTCGGCTCGTGTCGGCGCTGAGCGTCGTACTGGCCACGCTGGTGGCGACGTTCGCGCTGTTCTTCGTCGCGCCGACCGATCCGGCCGGCGCGATCTGCGGCGAGCGCAACTGCACGACCCAGCGGTACCAGGAGATCAAGGCGAACCTGCACCTGGACGAGCCGAAGGTGCAGCAGTTCGCCCGGTTCGTCGAGGGCATCGTCGTCGGACGCGACTTCGAGACCTCGGGGGTGGTGCAGCACTGCAGCGTGCCGTGCCTGGGGTTCTCGTTCAAGAACGACCAGCCGGTGACCGGTCTGCTGATGACCAGGCTGCCCGTGACCGTGTCGCTGGTGCTCGGACAGGCCGCGATCGTACTGACCGTCGGTGTCGCGGCCGGTGCGATGGCGGCGCGACGCCGGGGCACGATGGGCGATCGGATGCTGATGAGCGGCGCGCTGTTGGTGAGCGCGGTGCCCTACTACATCGTCGGCCTGCTCGCAGTGCTGTACCTGACGGTGCTGCACCCGATCCTGCCCCGGGGTGGCTGGACACCACCTACGCACAGTCTGTGGAAATGGTTCGCCGGGCTGGTCGCGCCGTGGGTCGTCCAGGGCCTGTACGGCTGCACGGACTACGCCCGGTTCGCCCGCGGCTCGATGGTGGAGACCCTCAGCGAGGACTACATCCGGACCGCCCGCGCCAAGGGCCTCGCCGACCGTACGGTCACGTACAAGCACGCGTTGCGGGCCGGGCTGATTCCGGTGATCACGATCTTCGGGCTCGACATCGCCGGCAGCCTGTCCGGGGCGATCTTCACCGAGAAGCTGTTCGACCTGCCGGGGCTCGGGATGCTGTCGCTGGACAGCGTCAACAACTACGATCTGCCACTGATCATGGGCACGGTGTTGCTGGCGACGATCTTCCTGGTCGCACTGAATCTGGTCGTCGACGTCACCTACAGCCTGATCGATCCGCGCGTCCGCTTGAGCTGAGTGGCGCGTTTCGGCCAGGGCATGGATTCGCCACACCGTTGCGGCGGTCCGTGCTTGGCGGCTGTTATACCGTCGACTGTTATGGAGCGGAATCTCACAGCCGATCAGCTCGCGCTCTTCGAGAAGGAGTTCGCGTCGAACCCGCAGTACCGGGTGATGCAGAACGCCGTCACGCAGACGCCGGTGAACAGCATCGCCCTCGACCGTCAGGTCCTCACCTCGATCGACCACTCGGTGTCGAACCAGTTGGACGACTGGAAGGTGACGAACCAGAAGAAGAGCGGGCGGTGCTGGATGTTCGCCGGCCTGAACCTGCTCCGGGTCGGCGCGGCCGAGAAGCTCGGGGTCAAGGACTTCGAGTTCTCGCAGAACTACGTGCTGTTCTGGGACAAGTTCGAGCGGGCCAACTTCTTCCTCGAGGCGATCATCGAGACCGCGGACCGCGACGCCGACGACCGGACCGTCGCGCACCTGCTGTCCGACCCGATCGGTGACGGCGGCCAGTGGAACATGTTCATCGCGGTGGTGCGCAAGCACGGCCTGGTGCCGAAGTCGGCGATGCCGGAGAGCGAGAGCTCGTCCGCGACCGCGCAGATGAACGACATCCTGCGCAAGCTGCTCCGCCAGGGCGCGCGCGACCTGCGGGCGCTGGACGGTGAGGAGGCACGCCGCGAGCGCAAGGGCGAGATCCTGACCACCGTGCACCGGGTGCTGAGCATCCACCTCGGTACGCCGCCGCAGAAGTTCCTGTGGCAGTGGAAGGACAGCGACAAGGGCTTCCACCGCGACGGCTGGGTGACGCCGACGGAGTTCGCCGCGGAGTACGTGCAGCTGCCCGTCGACGAGTACGTCTGCCTCGTGCACGACCCGCGCTCGACCAGCCCGGTCGGCAAGACCTTCACCGTCGACTTCCTCGGCAACGTCATCGACGCGCCGCCGGTGGTGTACCTGAACGTCGAGATCGACCTGATGAAGAAGCTCACCCAGGACGCGATCGTCGGCGGCGAGCCGGTCTGGTTCGGCTGCGACGTCGGCAAGCAGATGAACGCCGACCTCGGCTTCTGGGACGCCAAGCTGTACGACTACGGCTCCGTCTACGACACCGAGTTCACGCTGGACAAGGCCGAGCGCCTGGTCCACCACGAGACCCTGATGACGCACGCGATGCTGTTCACCGGCGTGGACGTGGTGGACGGCGAGCCGCGCCGCTGGCGGGTCGAGAACAGCTGGGGCGACGAGAAGGCCGACAACGGCTTCTGGACCATGAACGACTCGTGGTTCGGCGAGCACGTCTTCGAGATCGCCGTCCGCCGCTCCGCCCTGCCGGCCGAGCTCCAGGCGCGCCTCGACGACGCGCCGATCGTGCTGCCCGCCTGGGACCCGATGGGCGCGCTCGCGCACTGAACCAGCTGAATCGACTCAGCCACCTGACGTCCCGGGATCCCGCAGCGGATCCCGGGACGTTGCCTGTCAGCGGCTGCTCACAAGACGCTCACAGGGCGCTCACAGGCCGCGCAGTGTGGCGGTGATCCGGTGCAGACGACGGCGCCGCGGCCGGAGCATCACCCGCCGGCCCTGCGGACGGGCGGCCGCGACGGTCGCCGCGCGGAGTGCGAGTTCGTCGTCGAGCGGCTCGAGTTCGTCGATGCCGTAGCGGCGGCGCAGCGCGCACAGCAGCAGGTGATCGGCGAGGACCGGGTTCTTCGGCAGCGCCGGGCCGTGCAGGTAGGTGCCGATCGTGTTGCCCGTGACGGCGCCTTCGTCGCCGGAAGTGCCATTGTTGCCGAAGCCCTGCAGGACCGTACCCAGCGCAGCTTGCCCGGGGTCCAGGACGGTCCGGCCGGAGTGGTTCTCGAAACCGACCAGCTGCCCGAACGGGCTGTCCACGACGATGTTCCCGATCATCCGCTGTCGCCCGGCGGTGGTGGTCGCGCCGAAGATCCCGAGCCCGGGAAGCCGCCGCCCGGAGTCGTCGAAAAATTCCCGGCCGAACAGCTGGTAGCTGCCGCAGATCAACAGCATCGGGACGCCGTCGGCGGATATCTTGCGCAGCTCGTCGCCACGGGTCAGCAAATCTTCCACATTGATCGACTGGCCGGAATTCTGACCACCGCCGCCGAAAACCAGGTCGATATCCGAGAAATCGAAAGGACAACCCGGTTCGACCGGCAGTACGCCGGCGTGAAAACCGCGCCATTCCAGCCGTTTCGCCAGCGTGATGACATTTCCGAGATCGCCGTAGACGTTCAGGTCCCGGGGATAGAGATGGGCGATGCGCAGCGTCTTCATCAGGCTGCCTCCTTTCGCTGGTGCAGCGCCCGGCGGATCTGCAGCATGGCGGTGTACGTCGGGAGGATGTACGCATCACCACCCGGTGGCAGACCCGACAGCAACCGGGAGATCCCGTCGTCGACGCTGGAGGCGACCGCTGCCTCGGTGCCGGCGTAGTGCAGCCGCAACGCCATCTCGGCGGCCCGGGTCCCGGCCGTGACTACTTCGGGTTGCTGCTGCGACAGAGCCTCGAGCGAGACGTCCCACAACCACGAGACGTCGCGGCCGTCGGCCGGCAGGTCGTTGACCGCGATCAGCACCCGCGGCCGGGCCCGGCCGATCAGGAACGTGTCCACCACCTGCGCGAAGCCGGCCGGATTCTTGATCAGCAGCAACCACAGCGTCCGGCCTGCGACGTCGGTCTTCTCGACCCGTCCGAACGCCGCCTCGGTGGTCCGCACGGCGTGCGCCGTCACCGCGGGATCAATGCCCAGTCCGGTGGCCACACTCACGGCGGCCAAGGCGTTGTAGAGGTTGTAGGTCCCGGACAGCCCGTACCGCAGTTGCCGGAGATCTCCCCCCGCGGAGACGGTGAACTCGGTGCCGTCGAGGTCGGCATGCTGTACGTCGACAACGGCGACATCCGGCCGGGGCCGCTCGAAGTCGCCGTTCGGGCAGCCGTAGTGGCCGAGATGGCTGTAGAAGATCCGGCTGAACCGCAACCGTTCGCCACAGTGCGGGCAACGGTCGGAATCGACGGCCGTCGTCGCGTCGGTCAGCCGTTCCGGCAGTCGCTCGATGCCGAAGTAGCTGACCAGGTCAGGCCTGGCCGCGGCCCCGGCCAGGTTCGCGACGCGGGCGTCGTCGGCATTCAGGTACAGCCGGGCGCTGGTCGCGGCGATACCTTCGGCGATCATCGCCGCGGTGATGTCGAGTTCGCCGTACCGGTCGAGCTGGTCGCGGAAGAGGTTCAGGACGACGATGTGCCGCGGCCGCAGTTCGGCCGCGACCAGGCGCAGGCTGGCCTCGTCGACCTCGAACACGCCGATTGTCGCGTCGATCCGGCCGTGCAGGTCGGCCGCCGAGACCAGTGCGGACACCACGCCGCCGCGCAGGTTCGCACCGGAGGAGTTGGTGAGCACCCGCTCACCACTCTCCCGGAGCGCCTCCGCGATCAGTTTCGTCGCGGTCGTCTTGCCATTGGTCCCGGTGACCAGAATGCAGCCGTTGGGTAATTCTGCGGCCAATTTCCGGGGCAATTCCGGCGCTATTCTTCCGGCGATCACGCCGGGCAGCGTCTGACCGCCCCGGCCGAGTCGGCGACTGAGCGTGGCCGCGGCCCGGGCAACGGTAATCGCAGCTGCTGCACGCATACTTCAATGGTAAGGCCGGGCGTCAATTGGAACTCAGCGTCCGCTAAGCTCAGTAAATACTCAGGAAATAAGTTTCAATGCCTCGGCGGGACGTTCCAGGGTCGGCAGATGCCCGGCCCAGTCCAGATGGATCCGCTCGGCTGCCGGCAGCCGCTCGGCGAGGTAGTCGGCGCTGTCGGTGAAGAACGCGAAGTCGTGTGCGCCGGTGATCAGCCGCACGGCCGGGGTGATCTTTTCCGGTTCGACCGGCCATTCCTCGTTCTCGACCTCACCGGCGGCGAGCTGTACCTCGTACGCGCGCTTCTGCATCGTCCGGAGAAGTTCGCGGGCCTCGTCGTCCGCGTCGGGGCCGATCCAGCGGCGCACCGTCAGGTCGGTCGCGCCGTCGACGTCGCCGGCTTCGAGCAGCTTGTTCTCCTCGGCCCACAGCGCCCGCAGCTCGTCGTCGGGCTGCACGTTGTCGGTCGGCGCGCACAGCAGTACGAGCCGCGAGAACAGCTCCGGCCGCCGGCTCGCCACCTGCTGTACGACGTACCCGCCGTACGACGCCGCGACCGCCGTCACGTCGTGCGTGTGCAGCTCTTCGAGCAGTGCGAGTACGTCGCCCGCGTCGGAGTACTGCGGTACAAGCGGCGTCTCGCCGTACCCGCGGAGGTCGAGTGTGATCACGCGGTACCGGTCCTTCAGCTCCGCCACCTGCCGCGTCCACATCCGCGCGTCGGCCACACCGGCATGGACCAGCAACAGATCCGGGCCGTCCCCGGTCACCTGATGAGAAATCGTCATGGCTGCACCCTCTACGGCGTCAGCCGGGTAGGCAAACCGATTACATCCGGACGACGGTGAATGCCTCGGCGTAGTGGTCGGCCGGGAAGCCTGCGGCGGCGGCGACGGCAGCGAAGTTGGCCCGGATACCGGTCTGGAGGCCTTCGGGATCGCGGTGCTGGCTGGTGTGCGAGAGCAGCGCGGCGAGCTTCAGGTCGAAGGTGCCGGTGATGTCGACGTAGTGGTTGGCTGTCGGGTGGTCCATCATCCACAGCTCGCCGACGTCCCAGGCCTCTTCGGTCAGGTCGGGGTACGCGTACGGGTTCCCGGCGGCCGGGTAGAACGCGCGGACCGTCGCCTCGGCCGCGGCCAGGTGGTCGGGGTGCGAGACCTGCAGGCGGTTCCACGAGCGCTCGGGGGACTGGGTGAGGATGCGCTGCGGGCGGACCGTGCGGATCACCCGGCTGATGTCGCGGATCAGCTCCAAGGTCGGCTCGACGGCGCCGTCCTGGTACCCGAGGAAGTGCAGCTGGTCGACGCCGACATGCTGCGCGGCGGCGGTCTGCTCGGCCCGCCGCACGCCGGGGATCTCCGCACGGTCGCGGTCCGGCTCGAAGCCGCCGGCCTGCCCGTCGGTGACGATGCAGTACTGCACCTCGATACCGGCCTTGGTCCACACGGCGACGGTGCCGGCACCGCCGAAGTCGATGTCGTCGGGGTGCGCGACCACCACCAGGATGCGCTCTATCTCACTGTCCGGACGTGGTTCGCTCACGTCCCGAACCCTAACTGCTTGTGCGAGTGGGCACAGTGGAATTCATGGAGTTCGGTGGCAGCTGCGATCCCGCGGACGCCGGCTTCGATCCCGATCGGCTCGCGGAGGCGGTCGGGCTGGTCGAGGCGCGCGGCGGGATCGCGCAGCTGTGCGTCGTCCGGGACGGGCGGGTGGTGCTCGACCGGGCGTTCGGGTGCTCGCCGAGTGCGTTGTTCTGGCTGTTCTCCGCGAGCAAGCCGTTCGTCGCGGTGGTCATCCACCAGCTGGTCGAGTCCCGCCGGTTGCACCTCGACGACGCGGTCGCGGCGTACTGGCCCGAGTTCGGGCAGAACGGGAAACGCGACATCACCGTCCGCGAGGTGCTCCAGCACCGGTCCGGGCTGACGCACGCGGGGTCGTTCGCCGGCGAGGCCCGGGCGATGAGCGACTGGCAGCGGTCGCTGCGCCGGATCGAGGACGCCAAGCCCCGCTGGCCGATCGGCACGGTCGCGTACAGCCCGCTGGCGTTCGGGTTCGTGCTCGCCGAGGTCGCTCGGCGGTGCAGTGGTCTGCCGATCGAGGAGCTGGTACGGCGGGGCGTCCTCGAACCGCTCGCGCTGGGCGACACGTTCCTCGGGGTGCCGGCCGAGCGGTTGGGCTCGTACGTACCGATCAAGGGCGCCGGTCCGGCGGGGCCGTTCCTGCAATCGGTGGTGAACCGGCGGAGTACGCGTACCGCGGTCGTACCGGCGGCGGGGATCTCGACGACGGCGCGGGACCTGGCGACGTTCTACCAGGGGCTGCTCGTCGGCGCGCTGCTCGACCCGGGCACGCTCGCGGTCGCGGTCGAGCCGAGCAGTGAGGGTGAAATGGATCGGACCGCGCGGGCGCCCATCCGCTGGTCCCAGGGGTTCCAGCTCGGCGGACCGCGCTGGGTGGAGGGCGCGCAGACGGCGCTCGGGTCGCTGAGCAGTCCGCGCACCTTCGGCCACAACGGCAGCAACTGCTGCATCGGCTGGGCCGACCCGGACCGCCGGATCGCCTACGCCTACCTGACCAACCGTGTCGGCCGCCCGCACGCCGACCTTGTCCACCACGCGGCAGTGGCGGACAAGGTCCTCGAGGCGGCCGACTGAGGCATTACGTCAGTGCGGCCAGTGGAGCGCGTTCGGCGATCACGTGGTCGACGATGCCGTACGCCTTCGCGCCCTCGGCGGTCAGGACGTGGTCGCGGTCGGTGTCGTGCCGCAGCCGCTCGACGGTCTGGCCGGTGTGCCGGGCCAGGATCTCCTCGACCTGACCGCGGACCCGGACCACCTCGTCCGCCTGCAGGATCAGGTCCGGGATGGTGCCCTGACCGCGCCCGGCCGGCTGGTGCAGGACCACCCGTGCGTGCGGCAGGATCGCCCGGCGCCCCGCCGTACCGGCCGAGAGCAGCACGGCCCCGGCGGAGATCGCCTGCCCGACGCCGTACGTCGCGACCGGCGACTGGATGTACTGCATGGTGTCGTAGATCGCCAGCATCGCGGACATGTCGCCGCCCTCGCAGTTGATGTAGAGGTTGATCTCCGACTCGGGGCTGTCCGTCTCCAGGTGCAGCAGCTGCGCGATGATCGCGTTCGCGACCCCGGAGTCGATCGCCGTACCCAAGTAGATGACCCGCTCGGTCAGCAGGTGCGAGTAGACGTCCATGATCCGCTCGCCCCGCGGGTGCGAGGCGATCACGTTGGGAATGGTGTAACTGCTCATGCGGCCGCCCTCCGGGGCATCACCTGGTCGAACGACTCGACGATGTGGTCGATGAAGCCGTACTCGCGGGCCTGTTCCGCGGTGTACCAGTGGTCGTGCAGCGAGTCCTCGTGGATCACGTCGAACGGCTGCCCGGTGTCGCTGGCGATCAGCCCCAGCACGGTGTCGCGGATGTGGCGCAGGTCGTTCGCCTGGATCTCGATCTCCACCGCGGAGCCGCCGATCCCGGCCGAGCCCTGGTGCATCAGGATCCGCGCGTGCCGCAGGGCGTACCGCTTGCCGCGCGTACCGGCCGACAGCAGGAACTGCCCGGCGCTGCAGGCGAGCCCGATCGCCAGCGTCGACACGTCGCACGGCACGGTCTGCATCACGTCCCGGATCGCGAGCATCGACGGCACCGACCCACCGGGCGAGTGGATCCAGAACGCGATGTCGGAGTCCGGGTCCTCGGCCGCCAGCGTCAGGATCTGAGTCGCCAGCAGGGTCCCGAGGTCGTCGTCGAGAGCCCGGTCCAGTACGACGATCCGCTGCGCGAACAACCGCTGCCGCGCCGTCTCGTTGAACAGCGGCGCTTTCATGTCTTCTGCCATGTCACCACAGTGACCGCCCCGCCCACCCCACTCCCACCTTTTCTGCTGACGGCAACTCTGCCCACAGCAAACCCGCCCGATTCGAACCGGTTTTCGGTAACTGTCGGGGGGAGCGCCTAAGGTGTTGGGTGATGACTACGCTGTTCTCGCCTGATGAGCTCCCGGTGCCGCTGGAGGAGCCGAAGACGTCCCGCCCGGATCCGGACAAGCTGCTCGAAGGGCTGAATCCGCAGCAGCGGGCGGCGGTCGTGCATGCCGGGAAGCCGCTGCTGGTGGTGGCCGGGGCCGGGTCGGGCAAGACCCGGGTGCTGACCCGGCGGATCGCCTACCTGCTGGCCGCCCGGGACGTGCACCCGGGGGCGATCCTCGCGATCACCTTCACCAACAAGGCCGCCGCGGAGATGCGCGAGCGGGTGGTGGAGCTGGT
Source organism: Kribbella jejuensis (assembly GCF_006715085.1). Taxonomy (NCBI): domain Bacteria; kingdom Bacillati; phylum Actinomycetota; class Actinomycetes; order Propionibacteriales; family Kribbellaceae; genus Kribbella; species Kribbella jejuensis. Next base: position 308,822 of record NZ_VFMM01000002.1, read on the forward strand.
CGGGCCGCGGGCGAAGATCATGTGGGTCTCGACGTTCCACTCGTCCTGTGTGCGGATCCTGCGCCGCGACATCAAGCGGTTCGGGATCAACTCGACGTTCTCGATCTACGACGACACCGACTCGCGCCGGCTGATGACGCTGGTCTGCCGCGAACTCGACCTGGACGTCAAGCGGTACAACCCGCGCGCCGTGCTGAACTGGATCTCCACCCAGAAGAACGAGCTGATCGATCACGAGACGGCCGCCGCGAAGGCGGAGAACCATCTCGAGGAGACCTACGCCGAGTGCTACCGGATCTACCAGGAGCGGCTCGCGCAGGCGAACGCGCTGGACTTCGACGACCTGCTGATGACCACCGTCAACCTGCTGCAGGCCTTCCCCGAGGTCCGGGAGTACTACCGCCGCCGCTTCCGCCACGTGCTCGTCGACGAGTACCAGGACACCAACCACGCGCAGTACACGCTGATCCGGGAGCTCTGCGGTGAGGACCCGGCCAACTACAACGGTCCGACCGCCCCGCCGGCCGAGCTGATGGTGGTCGGTGACTCGGACCAGTCGATCTACGCGTTCCGGGGCGCGACGATCCGCAACATCCTCGCCTTCGAGGAGGACTTCGCCGGCGCGGAGACGATCCTGCTCGAGCAGAACTACCGCTCCACCCAGACGATCCTGACCGCGGCGAACGCGGTGATCGCCCGCAACGAGGGCCGGATGGCGAAGAACCTCTGGTCCGACCAGGGCGCCGGCGAGCAGATCGCGGTGTACGTCGCGGACAACGAGCACGACGAGGCGCAGTTCGTCGCCGACGAGATCGACCGGCTCGCGGACGCCGACGGGGTGAAACCGTCGGATGTCGCGGTGTTCTACCGGACCAACGCGCAGTCCCGGGTCTTCGAGGAAGTCTTCATCCGCACCGGCCATCCGTACAAGGTGGTCGGCGGCGTCCGGTTCTACGAGCGCAAGGAGGTCCGCGACGCCCTCGCGTACCTGCGGGTGCTGGTGAACCCGGAGGACACCGTCTCTCTGCGCCGGATCATGAACGAGCCGAAGCGCGGGATCGGCGACCGGGCCGAGGCCGCGATCGAGGCGCTCGCGCAACGCGAGCGGATCTCGTTCGCGCAGGCGATGCGGCGGGCGCACGACGCGCCGGCGATGGCATCCCGCTCGGTGAACGCCGTGCAGGCGTTCGTTGACATCCTCGACGAGCTGACCGCGATGGTGGACTCGGGCGCCCCGCCGGACGACATCCTCGACGTCGCGCTGCACCGCTCGGGGTACCACGAGGCCCTGCAGAAGTCGCCCGACCCGCAGGACGAGACCCGCCTGGAGAACCTGGACGAGTTCATCTCGGTGGCCCGCGAGTTCGTCGAGGAGCGGACCGCGGCGGGCGAGCCGGCCGATCTGCAGGCGTTCCTGGAGCGGGTCGCGCTGGTCGCCGACGCGGACCAGATCCCGGACGCGGCGACCGAGGGCGTGGTCACGCTGATGACGCTGCACACCGCGAAGGGCCTGGAGTTCCCGGTGGTGTTCCTGACCGGGATGGAGGACGGCGTCTTCCCGCACTCCCGGTCGCTGACCGATCTGAAGGAGCTCGAGGAGGAGCGCCGGCTGGCGTACGTCGGCATCACCCGGGCCCGGCAGCGGCTGGCGATCTCCCGGGCCGCGGTCCGTTCGGCGTACGGCGCTCCGCAGCACAACCCGCCGTCGCGGTTCCTGGAGGAGATCCCCGCCGAGCTGCTCGACTGGCGTCGGGACGAGTCGGCGATCACCCGCTGGTCCGGCACGGGCACGACCCGCGGCAGCGGCATCCCGAGCCGCTACGAGCCGGCTCGCAAGACGGCGTCCGACAAGCCGGTGATCAGCCTCAACCCGGGCGACCGCGTGGTGCACGACAGCTTCGGCATGGGCACCGTCGTCGTGGTCCGTGGCGAGGGTCAGCAGGCCCAGGCCGACATCGACTTCGGCTCCGAGGGCGTCAAGCGACTCCTGCTGCGCTACGCCCCGGTGGAGAAGATCTGAGCCCGCGGGTCGTCTACGCGGTCAAGGAGCCGGAGTCGCCCGGCGGCGGGATCCGCGTCCAGGCGAAGCACGTGGAGCTGCTGCGGGCGGCGGGGATCGACGCGGCGCTGTGGTTCCGCAAGCCCGGGTACCGGCCGCCGTGGTTCAGCACGACCGCGCCGGTCGTCGGCGGCGATCAGCTCGAGTTCGGCGCGGACGACCTGCTCGTCGTACCGGAGCTGTATCTGCTGCCCGGCGTGGATCCGGCACCCGGCGTACGCAAGGTGATCTTCAACCAGAACCATTTCCTGACGTACTGGTCCTGGCGCGACACGGACAACTATCCCGGCTGGGATCCCGCGCCGGAGGTGCGGGCGGTGTCGCGGGAGAGTCGCGACGTCCTCGGCCGGCTGCATCCGGAGCTGGCGGTGCGGCTGATCCCGAACCCGGTCGACGCCGACCTGTTCCGTCCCGCCGCCGCACGGGCTCGGCGGATCGCGTGGATGCCGCGGCGTCGCCCGCTCGAGGCGACCGTCCTGGAACGCCTGCTGCGCAACGACCCACGCTCCGCCGGCGTCGACCTGGCCGTGCTCGCCGAGCTCACCGAGGCGCAGGTCGCGACGGCTCTCGGCGGTACGTCGGTGTTCGTCGCGCTCGGCATCTCCGAAGGATTCGGCCTACCGGTCGCGGAGGCGCTGGCCGCCGGCTGTCTGGTCGTCGGGTATCCGGCCGGTGGCGGCGAGGAGCTGTTCGAGGCCCCGGGGACCTGGCGGATCGACGACGCGCGACCCCACCTGCTCGCGGACCGCGCGCTCGAGCTCATCGACGTACCGGCCGACGACCCGATCCGCACCGCCGCGCGGGAGTGGATCCGCGAGCGCTACTCGGACGCCGTAACCTCGTCCGCCCTACTGACCGCGATCGACTCCGCCCTGGCGCTCCCCGGCCGCGCCGGCACTGCGACACACCCGATTGTCTGGCCCGACGATCCCGTCGCTTCGGCCGAGCGTGCCGCGCCGTGGCGCCCCTCCTGAGATGCGGTCCTGGCCTCCGATCCACGCCGGCGCCCGCCGCTCGCTCGGCGGGCGCCTGGCCTGAAACGCGTGTTTGCCGGGAGATTTGTCAAGTTTCGGACCGGCTGCGTTGCATCTGGGCCGGAGATTGAGACAATCAAGGATCTTCGGCCCCTCCCGGAAGCGCGCCCCTATGCCCAAGTCGTCGGCCGCCAACCGCCGGATCATCCTGGCGGGGGCGAACCCTGGCCTCCGGCTGTTCGACGAGAACGGCAAGGTCACGGCGTACGCGTCGATCTGGATGATCGACTGGTCGATCCGCGGCTCCGGTACGGCGGTGATCCTCTGGTTCGACGGCATCGTCCGGGTGGTGTCCGAGGACGTCGACCTCGCCGCCTGGCTGGAGCGGTACTTCGTCCGCTCGTTCCTCGAGGTCCAGGGCCTGCCCTGGCACGAGCCGGCCGTCGAGCGGGACCTGGTCCAGGTTTCGATGAACCTCGCCGACGGGTTGAGCGCCAAGGCCGCGGACATCCAGATCGAGATGGGTGGCGTCCTGGACCGGCGGCTGTTCGCCACCGACAACTTCCAGCTCGCCGAGGGCACCCACAGCCTCAGCCTGGTGATCGCCCCGGTCCGCTCGGCCACCGTCTCGATCGGCGGCGCCTCGGTCCCCGGCTTCGTCCAGGTCGACGGCTCGCCGGACCGCCCCGGCTCGTCCGCCTTCCTCACTACTGCCGAGGTCTGGCAGCGCTGAACCAGTTGTCCATCCGCACGACCGAGCGCTGATCCCCGTCCAGCGCGCGTTGCAGCCGGAACAGGTACGCCGAGATCCCGGCCGCACCCTGCATCCAGCCGACGCCCGGTGGTAGCAGCGGGTCCGCGTTCTTGTGCTCCACGAACCGCCAGTAGCCCTCCGGGTCCGCATGGTCGACCAGCGTGTCGCCCATCAGTACGGCGAACTCCAGATCGGCCTTGTCGCCGTCGCGCAGCCAGGCGTCGAGGAACGCGTCGCCGACTCCCGCCGTACCGCAGCAGCGGCCGTCGTTGTCCCAGAAGCCCGGATGCAGCCGCTCGGGGATGCCGGAGTACCGGACGCTGTCCAGACACCGCCGGCGCCAGGAGGCCGGCGAGTCACCGGCGATCGCGGGTACGCCGGCGTACTCGAGGGCGCTGAACGCGAGCGCGGTACCGGCGCCGCCGTGACACCAGTTGTACGTGTACTCGTCGCCGTGCCGCGCCGCCCACGGGATCACCCGCGGCACCCGGAAGCCGCGGTCGTCGTTGATCCCGAGCGTCACCAGGTGCTCGGCCCCGCGCCGCGCCGCGTCGACGAGCTCGGGGCGGTCGAGGTCGGCACCCGCGACGGCGAGGACCGCCACGATCCCGGCGAGGCCGTGGGAGAAGTTCGGCATCTCGGTCGGCTCGTCGGACCGGAACCGCCGCGACACGAACTGCCAGTTCAGCCCGGTCGGCAGGACCTCCTGCTCGGCCAGCAGCAGGTCGGCCGCCCGTCCGGCGAGCGCCGAGGCGTCGGAACCGTGCCGGAGCGCCCAGAGCGCGCCGAGCAGCACGGCGCCGGTGCCGAGCGTGATGTCGTTCGCGACCGCGCCCGGCTCGTACCGCGGCTCGTCCAGGAAGCTCTCCGGCCAGCCGTTCGCGGTCTGCAGCGCCTGCAGGCGTTCCACGGCAGCCGACGTACCGGGCTGGTCGAGGGCGGTGAGGACGCCGATCGAGCTGACCAGCCCGTCGAAGAACGTGGTAGCGGTCGTCGAAGGGATCGAGGAGCGAATCCGGTCCCCGATCGCGGCAGCCAGGTCCTGCTCGGCCGGCGTCCACGCGCGCACCAGACGGATCTCGGCCAGCGTGTGCGCCAGGCCGCCGATGCCGTTGTGCATCCCGTCCCGATCAGGGGAAGGCCCCGCGTCGCCGGCGGCCTCCGGGATCCACGGGCCGTCGTCGTCCCACCGGACCTGGCCGAGCACCCAGGACCAGGACCTCTCCGCGAGTTCGCCGTACGTCATGGCCGGGCGTTCCGGAGCCGGATGCCGCTGAACTCGAGCGTGCTGGCCACGACCGCCGCCCAGAAGTCGTGCAACCGCGGCAACACCCGCAACTGGATCCCCGCCTCGTCGTGCAACCCGAACAGGTCACCCACCAGCTCGGGCGGCCCGAGCGGCCGGACCTCGGAGGTCGCGACGACGGCGGCGTCGTGCTCGACGAAGTCGGCGGCGGGCAGGCGGTAGGCGTACAGCTCGACCGTGCGCATCGCGTCCAGCCAGCCGTACTCGACCGCATGGACGCGGGTACCGGTGCCAGGACCGATGATCCGCTCGCGGTCTGCTGAGGTGGTGGCCGGTCCGACCCAGGCCATCGCACGGGGGCACTGGCGCGGGAACCAGTAGTCCGGGGCGCGGTCGTGGCCGACGGCCCAGACGTACGGCGTGACCTTGTCGCCAGTCTTGGCGATGTGGGGACGGAAGATCTCGATGGTCGGATCTTCGGAGAAGTGCAGGACCTCACCGGCAGCCGGACGCATGCGCGGCAGCTTAGCGCTGCGACTGCGGCCGGCGCGCCGGAATTGTCACATCGAGGTGTACGGGTTCAGGCCGCAGTGGTTGCGCAGCCACGGGTCCGGGTCGACCGCGGGGCCGCCGTCCGGGTGCACCTCGAAGTGCAGGTGCGGGCCGGTGGTGTTGCCGGTCATCCCGACCGCGCCGACCTGGTCACCGGCGTACACCGTCTCGCCGACCGACACGCTGAACTTCGACATGTGGTTGTACCAGGTGACGGTGCCGTCCTCGTGCCGGACCTGGACCTGGCGGCCGTACGGGCCGGCCCAGTCGGCGAAGATCACCACGCCCTTCATCACGGCGCCGATCCGGGTACCGATCGGGGCGGCGAAGTCGAGGCCGGTGTGGTTGTGCGCCCAGCGGTTGCCGCCCTGCCCGAAGGTGGCGGTGATGTGGTAGCCGGTGAGCATGATCTGGCAGCGGGTGGCCGACTCGCGGGACTTCTTCTCGGCGGCCTCGGCCTTGGCCTTCGCGAGGGCCAGCGCGCTCGCCCGCTTCGCGGTGAGGGCCTGGCTGGCGGTGAGCTTCGCGGCCCGGGCCTTCGCCAGCGCGCTGGCGGCGGACTGCTTCTTGGTGGTCGTGTCGGCCAGCTGAACCCGGGAGGAGTCACGGGTGGCGAGCTGGCGCGCCTGGATGCGTGCCGTGGTGATGCCGGACAACTGCTGCCCACTGTCCAGGCTGAGGGCCGCGAGGTTGACCGCGGAGTTCGCCTGGGTCGGTGAGGCCAGCGAGCTGTGGCTGAAGCCGACAGCTCCTGCTGCCGCGGCGAGCGCGGCTGTCAGTCCGACGATCTGGGTACTGCTGGGGGTGTTACGCCTGGCGACGCGATGCTTGGCACTGTGACGTCCTGCGCCGTTCTTGCGCGCAGCGTTGCCGGGCGTGACGCGGTCGCCCGCGGCACGGTGCTGGGACACAACGTGGCCTTTCGGTCACAGGGGAGGGGCTTCTGTGGTCCCCGGTGGGGGTTTGTTCCCGGTGAGGACCTGACGCACGATAACGGATCAGTCACGGGGCCACAAACCCTGTCCCGGCGTTTTCCGCGTCTCCTTCACGAAACTTTTGCATGCGCGGCTGCACGTGCATCCGCTCCGAGCGCTCAGAACGCTGCCGGGTCAGGCAATTCGGGGTTCGTCGTCGAGATGTGCGAGAGCGCCGGTGATCCGATGCACGACCTCACCGTGGAAGGGCAGTGACAGGTGGCCGACGCCGTGTACGCGGACGTTGCTCGCGATCAGGTCGGGATGCCGGAGCCGCGCCCGGCGCTGCGGCACGATCAACTGGTCCATGTCGCTGTAGAACGAGATGAACCTGGTCCGGCAGTCCGGGGCGGGCTCGGCGAGCTCGGCCATCAGGTCGCTGTCCGGCCGCACCTGCTTGACCAGCGGCCATGGAAGCAGCCGGGCCGCCATCGTGCCCTGGTGTGGCGTGCCGAGCGTGACGCAGGTGTGAACGCGGGCGTCGCCGCCGAGCCGCTGGACGTAGTACCGCGCGATCAGCCCGCCGAGGCTGTGCCCGATGACATGGATCTGGTCCGACCCGGACTCCTCGCAGATCGCCTCGATCTCGCGGCCCAGTCGCTCGGCGGTACGGCGTACGTCCAGGGTCAGCGGCGAGTACGAGAACGTGTGGATGCTGCTGAACCCGCGGCGCAGCAGGTGCCGGCGCATCAGCGCGAAGATCGTGTGGTTGTCGATGATCCCGTGGACGAGCAGGATCGGCGTACCGGCGGCGCGGACGTCGCTGACCAGCAGACCGCGCTGCGCCGGGCCGAGGCCGGCCAGGTTCAGCCGGGCCGGCAGCGCAGGCGCCCGGCCGACCAGGCCGAGCGGGTACATCGCCAGGTGGGTGGTCAGCCATCCGATCTCGACGGCAGCCCCCTGCAACACGCTCGGCGTGAGCGCGGAGCGCGCGCCGTACGCGAGTCCGTCCAGGGCGCCGCGGACTTCCTCCTGCCACGTGCTCATCGGCGGCTCCTCAGTAAACCAGACCCCCCGGTGGTCCGATCTCTTTCCACGGTAACCGGTTCCCATTCGGCGTGTGGGCGAACACACGCGTCCGTGTCTTATCCGTGAGTTAACGCTCGGGTTAGCCTGCCCACATGCCTGCTACGAGTCCGTTGCGCGTTGTCGTCGCCAAGCCTGGTCTGGACGGTCACGACCGTGGTGCCAAGGTCGTCGCCCGTGCCCTGCGCGACGCCGGCATGGAGGTGATCTACACCGGCCTGCACCAGACCCCCGAGCAGATCGTCGAGACCGCGATCGCCGAGGACGCGGACGCGGTCGGCCTGTCGGTGCTGTCCGGCGCGCACATGACGCTGTTCAAGCGGGTCCGCGAGCTGCTCGCCGAGCGGGACGCCGAGGACATCGTGGTGTTCGGCGGCGGGATCATCCCGGAGGCGGACCTGGAGCCGCTGGCGCAGCTCGGCGTGCACAAGATCTTCACCCCGGGCGCGACCACCACCGAGATCGTCGAGTGGGTCCGCGCGAACGTCGGCGACGCGTCCACCACAGCGTGATCGTTCGGGAACACTTCTGAACAGGCATCCCCGTTTCAGCAAGGTTACTAATCGGTAATACCGAATCGTTAGGAAATGCCCGGTTGTGCGGGCTTCCCAAACGCGGTCGCATACAGCCATGCGGCTGACCGTTTCAGAGACCGCGGGTGAGGCTGTGTGTGGCTCAGAACACATCGGCCGGTTCTCGGTTACTGTCCGGACAGGGCGGATCGCAGTGCGGTGGGGGACTGCGAGTCGCTGCCGCAGGACCAAGCGATGTCCCAAATCGGGAGAGGGCAGGTAAACGATGAGGTTTGAACGATCACACGCACGTGGGACGGCCTTCGTCGCCGTCGCAGGCAGCCTGGTGCTGCTTGCTGCCGCGTGTGGTAGTGGCGACAACGGAAGCAGCAGCGGGGGCAGCAGCTCGACCGGGGCGCTCGACGGCCGGGGACCGATCACCTTCGCCACCGGTAAGGACACGTCGGGATTCCTGCCGAAGCAGCTCGCTGCCTGGAACGCGGCGCACCCGAACGAGAAGGTCGAGCTGAAGGAGCTGCCCGAGGACGCGGACGCGCAGCGCCAGCAGATGGTCCAGAACGCGCAGGCCAAGTCCGACGCGTTCACCGTGCTGAACATGGACGTCGTCTGGACGTCGGAGTTCGCCGCGAACCAGTGGATCACCCAGATCCCCGAGGACAAGGTGCCCGACCTGGGCAAGTTGATCCCGGCAACGGTCGAGACCGCGAAGTAC